>CAIMWE010000064.1 GCA_903845115.1 uncultured Acidobacteriota bacterium
CGTCGACCAGGGGCTGATCATCGGGACCTTGGCCGTCTCGGCCACTTCCGCCGCGGGGATCGCGTTCCGGCTGGCGTTCGGGCCGATCATCGCCAGGACCCCGGCCGAGACCAGCTTCTGGGCCGCCGCCGCCGCGGACTCGGCCTTGTCCTCGTTGTCCTCCAGGAGGATCTCGACCGGGACCTTCTTCCCGGCCACCTCGAGTCCGCCGGCCGCGTTGACCGTCTTGACGGCGAACTCGGCGGCGTTCTTGCAGGACTGGCCCGCCACCGGGATGCTCCCGGTCAGCTCGGCGCTCACGCCGATGACGATCTTCTCCGGGCCCTTGTTGCACGAGACGAGGGCGGCGACGCCGAGAACGATCCCGGCGAGGGACAGGAACGGCGGACGATTCATCACGGTCTCTCCTTGCGGCTTCTCGAAACGCGATTTTCGGCCGGCGATTGTCTCACCTTCGGGCCCCGGCCCTCACATTTCGAGACGTCATCGCAATTTGACACGGTCCGGCCCGCAGGAGGAGTCGATGGGAAAGAAGGTCATTGCCGTCGCGGGGGCCACCGGGGCCCAGGGAGGCGGGCTCGTCCGCGCGATCCTGGCCGAGCCGGAAGTGCCGGCAGCCGGTCGAAAAGGACCGGCGCGTAAAATGCCTCCCGCCGCTCGGCCTCGTGTCCCGTCCCGACGGGCGTGGCCGCGTTCGCGACAAGGAGGGCTCCCGATGAAGTCGCTCGTCCCGATGCTGGCGCTGGCGCTGCTCGCGCCCGTGGCCCTGGCGCAGGCCCCGAGGAAAGCGGAGCCCGCCGCTCCCTCCACCGCGCCGTCCGCCCCGAACCCGTTCTTCGAGGAGTGGAAGACGCCCTACGGCATGCCGCCGTTCGACCGGATCGAGCCGGGCCACTACCTTCCGGCGTTCAAGGAGGGGATCGCCCAGCGGCGAAAGGAGGTGGAGGCGATCGCCTCGGCCATCGAGGCCCCCACCTTCGCCAGCACGATCGAGGCGCTCGAGAACGGGGGCCGGCAGCTCGCGAGGGTGAGCGAGGTCTTCTTCACGCTCTCCGGCTCGGACACGACCGACACGCTCCAGGCGATCGCCAAGGAGGTCTCGCCGCTCCTCTCGGCCCTCCGCGACGACACGATGCTGAACGAGGCGCTCTTCGCCCGCGTGAAGGCGGTCTGGCTCCAGCGCGACACGCTGAAGCTCACCGGGGAGCAGAAGAAGCTCCTCGACGACACGTACAAGGAGTTCGTCCGCGGCGGGGCCAACCTGACCGCCGGGCAGAAGACGCGCTTCCGGGAGGTCAACAAGGAGCTCTCCCTCCTCGGTCTGAAGTTCGGCGAGAACATGCTCAAGGAGACGAACGGCTACAAGCTCGTCCTGGACCGCAAGGAGCAGCTCGCCGGGCTACCCGCCGGCGCCGTCTCGGCCGCGGCCGATGCCGCGAAGAAGGCGAAGCTCGAGGGCAAGTGGGTCTTCACGCTCGACGCCCCGTCGATCTTCCCCTTCCTGACCTTCGCCGAGGACCGGGAGCTGCGGCGGCAGATCCTGGCCGCCTACACGAGCCGCGGCGACCACGGGGACGCGCTCGACAGCAAGGAGACGCTCGCGACGACCGCCGCCCTGAGAGCCGAGCGGGCGCAGCTCCTCGGCTTCAGGACGCACGCCGACTTCGTCCTGGACGAGAACATGGCCAAGACGCCGGCCGGCGTCTACGGCCTCCTGAACCGCGTCTGGCCGGCGGCGCTGGCCGTGGCGAGACAGGAGAAGGTCGACCTCCAGGCCGCTGTCAAGGCCGACGGCAAGGACTTCGCGCTCGCGGCGTGGGACTGGCGCTACTACGCGGAGAAGGTCCGGAAGGCGAGGTACGACCTGGACGAGGAGGCGCTCCGGCCCTACTTCCCGATCGATCAGGTCCGGGCGGGCGCGTTCTACACCGCCGGGAGGCTCTACGGCCTGACCTTCACCGAGCGCCCGGAGGTCCCGAAGTACAACCCGGAGGTGAAGGTCTTCGAGGTGAAGGACGCCGACGGGACCTTCCTGGCCCTCTACACGGCCGACTACCACCCGCGCCCCGGCAAGCGGGGCGGCGCCTGGTGCGGACGCCTCCGGGGCCTGAGCTTCGAGAACGGCAAGGAGATCCGCCCGATCATCACGAACGTCACGAACTTCACCCGGCCGGTCGGGGACGCCCCCGCCCTCCTCTCCCTGGAGGAGGTCCGGACCCTCTTCCACGAGTTCGGCCACGCGATCCACGGGATCGTCTCGAAAGTCCACTACCGCTCCACGGGCCGGACGCCGCGGGACTTCGTGGAGCTCCCGTCGCAGATCATGGAGAACTGGGCGCTGGAGCCGGAGGTCCTGAAGGTCTACGCGAAGCACTGGAAGACGGGAGAGGTGATCCCCGCGGCGACGGTCGAGAAGATCCTGAAGTCCCACAAGTACGGCGAGGGCTTCCGGACGACCGAGTACATGGCGGCCGCCCTCCTGGACATGGACTGGCACACCCTCGAGAGCACGAAGCCGCAGGACGCCGCCGCGTTCGAGAAGGCGTCCCTCGCGAAGATGGGGTTGCTCCCCGAGATCGTCGTCCGCTACCGGAGCCCCTATTTCAACCACGTCTTCGGGCCCGGCGGCGGCTACTCGGCCGGCTACTACAGCTACATCTGGGCCGAGGTCCTCGACGCCGACGCCTTCGCGGTCTTCAAGGAGAAGGGGATCTTCGACCCGGCCACCGCGCGCGCGTTCAGGACCCTCCTCGAGAAGGGCGGGACGGAGGACGCCATGGCCCTCTACAAGAAGTTCCGGGGGCGGGAGCCCTCGGTGGAGCCGCTCCTGGTCAAGCGCGGACTCGTCTCCGTGAAGACCGGGCCGGCGGCGCCCGCGGCCGGACGATGAGACGGGCCGGGGGAAGGAGATTGCTTTCATGAAATCGATCCGAAACGTGGCCGCCCTCGTCGTCTTCGCCGGAGTCATCGGCGTCGCGCCGGCGTTGCCGGCCCCGGCCCAGGAGGCCGCGAAGGCCGGGCAGGCCCTGACCGCGGTCGAGTTCCCGGAGCGGTACGGGGTCACCGTTCCGTTCGCGGCCACCGACCGCGCCCCGGCCCGGGCATTCCTCGAAGCCTCCGTGAAGATCAAGGAGGGGCAGGCCGCCATCGACCTCTCGTTCAAGCGGATGGCCCCGGCCCTCCTCTTCGGGGGGGACGTCACCTCCTATGTCGTCTGGGCGGTCACGCGCGACGGCGTCACCGAGAACCTCGGCGAGCTGTGGGTGCGCGACGACAGCGGGAGCGTCGACACCAGGACCGGACAGAAGAACTTCGCGATGATGGTGACCGCCGAGGCCCACCCGTTCGTCACGAAGCCTTCCGGCCTGGTGATCTTCGCGTCGCAGGCGGCGAAGTCCGACTACGCCCGGAACTCCGCCATCGTGTTCGCCGCCTTCGGCCCCGCGCCGGTCACCGGCGTCGCCTCCATCTCGGGGCTGGCGTACAAGGACACCGTCCCCGTGGACCTCCGGCAGGCGGGCAAGGTCCTCTCTCTGGCCATGAAGCTGAACGCCGACGGGTCGAACGCCGACAAGCTCCGCGAGGCGACCACGAACCTGGCGCAGGCGACGAACTCCGCCTCCGGCGGCAGCTCCAAGGCGATGGTCGACTACGCCCGGCGGTCGGTGGCCAAGTCGGGAGAGGCGATCCGCGACGCGGAGAAGCGGGCCGCCGAGAAGGCCGCGGCCGAGGCCGCCGCCAGGAGGAAGGCCGAGCTGGACGCCCTGGCCGCCAAAGCCAGCTCCGCCGAGGAGGCGACGAAGCAGGCGGAGAGGGAGAGGGCCGTCACCGAGCAGGCCCTCTCCGAGTCCGAGAAGGTCAAGGCCGCGCTGGCCGTCGAGGCGTCGCGCCTGGCAGGAGAGAAGGCCCGGCTGGAGGCCGAGCAGACCCGGCTGAAGGCCGAGCGCGACGCGCTGGCGGCCCGGCTGTCGGGCGCGCTGGCGAAGGTCTCCGAGGTCCGCAGCTCCGGCCGTGGCCTCATCCTGAGCCTCTCGTCGGGCATCCTCTTCGACGTCAACAAGTCGGCCCTCCGGCCGGCCGCCCAGGTGACGCTGGCCAAGCTCGCGGGAATCCTGCTGATGCTCCCCGAGGTGAACCTCCGGGTGGAGGGCTACACCGACGCCACCGGCAATGCCGAGGTGAACCAGAAGCTCTCGAAGGCCCGGGCCGAGTCGGTCACGGCGTTCCTGAAGGCTCAGGACGTGGCCGAGACCCGGATGAAGGCGGAAGGGTACGGCCCGGCGAACCCGGTCGCCCCGAACGACACCCCGGCCAACAAGGCGAAGAACCGGCGGGTGGAGATCGTCCTGGCGGAGGGCGAGATCAAGCCGGCCGGCGTGAAGTAGTCGCTCTTCAACAGTTTCCGCCCGATCGGGTAGACTAATCGGCTCGATGGCCCCTCTCTTTGGAACCGACGGGATCCGCGGGTTGGCGGGGCAGCCGCCGCTCGATCCCGACACCGTTTCCCGCATCGGAAGCGCCCTCGTCGCCTCGCTCCTCGACTCCGGCCACCGGGTTCCGCCGATCCGGGTCGTCGTCGGCTGTGACACCCGGGAGTCGTCTCCCTGGATCGTCGCGTCCCTGAACGGGGGGATCCTGGGCGCCGGGGGGTCGATTCTCTTCGCCGGCGTGGTCCCCACCCCGGCGGTCGCTTACCTGGTGAGGACGCTGGGAGCCGACGCCGGGATCTCGGTCTCGGCCTCGCACAACCCCTGGCAGGACAACGGCGTCAAGATCTTCTCCGACGCGGGCCGGAAGCTCCCCGACGAGGTCGAGGCGGAGATCGAGGCCCTCATCGCCGGCGCCCGCCCGGTGCCGGCGGTGGAGGCGGTGGTCACGGAAGGCCTGGCCGGCCGGTACGTCGACCACCTCCCCTCGGCGCTCCCCTGCAGCCTCGACGGGATGCGGATCGTCCTGGATGCCGCGAACGGGGCGGCTCACCGGGTCGGCGTCGAGGCCTTCCGGAGAGCCGGCGCCGAGGTGATCCCGTTCTTCGCGGATCCGGACGGAAGGAACATCAACCGGGACTGCGGCGCGCTTCACCCGGGGGCGATGGCCCGGATGACCGTCGAGTCCGGGGCCGACATGGGTCTGGCTCTCGACGGCGATGCCGACCGGGCGATGGTGGCCGACGACCGGGGAGTCATCCTGGACGGCGACGAGATCCTCTACCTCTGGGCCCGCGAGCTGGTCCGGGAGGGGAAGAAGCCGAACGCGGTCGTCGGAACGGTCATGTCGAACCTCGGCCTGGAGCTAGCCCTCCGGGAGATCGGGATCCGTCTCCTCCGCGCCTCCGTGGGCGACCGGTACGTGACGGAGATGATGGAGAAGGAGAACGCCCTCCTCGGCGGGGAGCAGTCGGGCCACCTGATCCGGACCGACCTCACCACGACCGGGGACGGCGTGCTGACCGGGCTCCACGTCGCCGCCACGATCGTCCTGGGCGGCGCCCTCTCGAAACAGCCCCGCCTCACGCGGGCCCCCCAGATCCTCCGGAACATCCGGGTCCGCGAGAAGCGGCCGTTCGACCAGATCCCGGGCCTTCACGAGGAGCAGTCGCGCTGCGAGGCCCTCCTCGACGGCAAGGGGCGGATCCTCCTCCGCTACTCCGGGACGGAGGCGCTGGCCCGCGTCATGGTGGAGGGGATGGAGCCCGGCGTCGTCGAGACGGTGGCCGCCAGCCTGGCCCGACGGATCGAGGAGGCGATCGGCGCCTGACGGGCGCCCTTCGACGACAGGAGAGCCGGCCGCGATGACCCTGAGGCACGAGCAACGTCCTCGAAAGAAGCGAGCGACCTCGCTCGAGGTCGTCCGCGACCCCGCCCCGGAACCGGAGCCGGAGGAGCGGTCCGAGCCCTCCCCCGCCGCCGCGCCCGGCGCGCCGCGCCGGACGCTGAACCGGGAGCTGTCGTGGCTCGCCTTCAACGAGCGGGTCATCGAGGAGGCCCGGGACTCCCGGTGGCCTCTCCTCGAGCGGCTGAAGTTCCTGGCCATCAGCGAGACGAACCTCGACGAGTTCTTCATGATCCGCGTGGCGGGCCTCCGGGAGCAGAGGGCAATCGACAGCCTGGAGCGCTCCGAGGACGACCGGCTGGCCGCCGAGACGCTCGGGGAGGTCCGGACGGCGGTGAAGGCCATGGAGCAGGAGCAGACCGCCTGCCTCGTCGGCGACCTCCTCCCGAAGCTGGCCGCCGCGGGGATCCGCGTCCTCGCTTGGACCGACCTCGACGAGGCTCAGCAGGCGGCCGCGGGAAAGTACTTCCGGTCCCACGTCCTGCCGGTCCTGACGCCGCTGGCGGTCGACCCGGGGCACCCGTTCCCCTTCCTGTCGAACCTCTCCTTGAACCTCGCCATCGAGGTCCGGAACGCCGAGACCGGCCAGGTGAAGTTCGCCCGGCTGAAGATGCCCCCCGCGATCCCCCGTCTCCTCTCCCTTCGCGAGGTGGTCGAGGGGAAGAAGAAGGTCCGGCCGGAGAAGGCCGACTTCCTCCTCCTCGAGAGCCTCGTCCAGGCGAACCTCGGCGAGCTCTTCCCCGGGCTCGAGATCCTCTCGTCCCACCTCTTCCGGATCACGCGCGACGCCGACATCGAGATCCAGGAGGACGAGGCCTCGGACCTCCTCGCCACCATCGAGCAGGAGGTCCGCCGCCGGAAGTTCGGCGCCGTCGTCCGCGTGGAGGTGGCGCCGAAGACCCCGAAGAAGATCCGCAAGCTCCTGATGCGACAGCTCGAGGTGGGCGAGGGGGACGTCTACGAGGTCCACGGCCCGCTCGGCAGCGGCGACTTCGCGTCGCTCTGCCGCCTCGACCGGCCCGACCTGAAGGACGCCCCCTTCACTCCTGCCCTGGCGACGGCCTTCGCCGGCGACCGGTCGGTCTTCGGGGCGATGCGCGCCGGCGACATCCTCGTCCACCACCCGTACGACGCCTTCGCGCCCGTCGTGGAGCTCATCGAGGAGGCGGCCGCCGACGCGAAGACGCTCGCGATCAAGATGACCCTCTACCGGACGAGCGCCGACTCGCCGCTGATCAAGGCGCTCGTGCGCGCCGCGGAGGCGGGGAAGCAGGTGGCGGTCCTCGTCGAGCTGAAGGCCCGCTTCGACGAGGAGAACAACATCGTCTGGGCACGGGCGCTGGAGGAGGCGGGCGTCCACGTCGTCTACGGGGTCCTCGGCCTGAAGACGCACGGGAAGATCGCCCTCGTCGTCCGCCGCGAGAAGGACGGCATCCGCCGCTACGTCCACCTCGGCACCGGCAACTACAACCCCTCCACCGCCCGCGTCTACACCGACTTCGGCCTCTTCACGGTCCGCCCGGAGTTCGGCGAGGACGCCACCCGCCTCTTCAATTCGCTGACCGGCTTCGCGGCGTCCACCTCGTTCTCGCGCCTCGTCACGGCCCCCAAGGACCTCCACCGGAAGGTGCTGGAGTGGATCGCGCGGGAGACCGCCCACGCCCGGGCCGGACGGCCCTGCGGGATCCGGGCGAAGATGAACTCCCTGGTCGATTCCACCGTCATCCGGGCCCTCTACGAGGCGTCCAGAGCCGGCGTCCCGATCGACCTCGTCGTCCGGGGGATCTGCTGCCTGGCCCCCGGTGTGCCGGGCCTCTCCGAGAAGATCCGGGTGGTCTCGATCGTCGGCCGTTTCCTGGAGCACAGCCGGGCCTTCCTCTTCGAGAACGGCGGCGAGCCGGAGGTCTGGCTCTCGTCGGCGGACTGGATGCCCCGGAACTTCTTCCGCCGCGTCGAGATCGCCTTCCCGGTCCTGGACCCCGACCTGGCCCGGAGGGTCCGCGAGGAGGTCTTCGACGCCGCGCTGGCGGACAACGTGAACGCCCGGGTCCTCTCCTCCGACGGGGTCTACAGGCGATCGCGGCGGGAGGGCGAGGCTCCGTTCGACTCGCAGGCGCAGCTGCTCGACCTCGCGCGCCGGAGGGTCCAGCGGGCCGCGGAAGCGTTCGAGACCCGCGGACTCGACCTCCTGGACGCCCCGGCCCCGGATGCCGAGCCGGACGAGAGCCGCTGAGACGGCGCCCGGCTCCGGGCGCTAGCGCTCCAGCTCGAAACCCGGCGGCGGCGCGAGGACAGGCTCCTGCGCCAGGAGAACCGTCTCGGCGACCGGAAGGAGCATCGAGTGAGTGTTCGAGCCGAACGCGATGTTCACCTCGTAGAAGCCGAGCGGGGAGACGGCGAGCAGCGTCCCAGGGACCTTCTTCAGCTCCGCCATCGGGTTCGTGACGTAGACCTTCGTCGGGATGTCCATGCCGTCTCTCCTCCGTCTGCCGCGATTCTAAACCGGCCCGGACGAGTGCCGTCCGACACGAGATCCCGTCCGGCGCGGCCGGCGGCGTGGCTGCGCCGCCTCGACGACGAGGGGAGGCTGCGACTCTACTTCACGACCTCGCAGGCGACGCCCATCTCCTTGCACAGGCGGAGGGTCGCGGCGACCGTGGCCGGAACGGCGTCCTTCCCCCCGGGCGGGACCGACGAGGCGAAGAGGAGCTGGACCAGCTTCGAGTCCACCTGCGCGACCCGGAGTCCGACGACCTGCTTCCCGTCCGTGAACTCGAGCGTCCCTTGCTCGGCGTCCTGGTGCGTCAGCTTCACCACCTGGGATCCCTGGACCGTCTTCAGGGCGACGGCGAAGACCCTGTCCGGTTTCCCCGGGAGAACCACCGTCGCGATGCTGTAGCCCGAAGCGCCCGTGTTCTCCGTCTGGGTCATCGTCTTGATCTTCCCGACCGCCTTGCGCCCGAGGGTGACCCACTGCCCGTGCACCGGCGAGGAAAGGAGTAGCGCCGCGAGGGGCACCAGGAAGGTCGCGCGTCGAAGGGTCTGTTTCATCGTGTCGAACTCCTCTTGTGGGGCACTCGGGCCGGGGCTTCGGCCGCCGGTTCCTGCCGATATGGTGCCACGGCCGGACTGGCCGCCTCCAGAACGCGTTGCGATTCCCGTTCTTCTTGCGGGCCCGGCACACCCCCGTGCGGTGTCAGTCCCGGACCGGGATCGGGATGCTGCCGGAGCGGGTGAAGGTCTGACGCTTCCGGTCCCAGTCGACGAGGAACACCATCCCACGGGCGGACTGGAACGTGAAGAGCCTCTTCCCTTGCTGGTCGACCACGCTTTCGCTCTCGAGCCAGGAAAGGTCCGGCTCCGCTCCGCTCCGATTGCAGACGATCAGGGGAAGTCCGGTCTCTTTCGAACGATCCTCCCAGCAGCCGTTCGGCCCCATCGACCCCGGCGCCCAGGCCGCGGACGACAGAAGGAGGTCGGCGCCGGTCCGGGCGTATTCCCGGGCGATGTCCGGGCTGTAGGAGTCGGCGCAGATCAGGAGGCCGATGCGGGTTCCGTCTACCGTGAAGATCGGCGTCTCCCGCCCCGGAACGGCCCATTTCTCGGACGGCGTCGGGAGGACGTTGATCTTTCGATAGTTCCCCAGCATCGCGCCTGACCGGTCGATGACGGCCACGCTGTTGTGAAGCTCTCCGGAGCCGGCCTCTCTCTCCGGGAACCCGACGAAGAGCGAGACCCTGAGCCTCGCCGCGAGCTTCGCGAGGCTCTCCATCCATCGGCTCGGGAAGCTCTCGATCCAGTCGGTGCCGATCGCGGAGACGAACTTGTATCCACTCTCCGACAGCTCGGGGGTGACGATCCAGTTCGCCCCGGCGGCCGCGGCCTTCCGGATGGCTTCCTCGATGAGGCGGCGATTCGCCGGGACGTCTCCGAGGCGCGGGATCATGTGGACGAGCGCGATGCGCCTCGGGACCCCGCCGGTCTGCCGGGGCTGGAAGATGCGGAGGTCGTGATCCGCCGAGGCGAGGAAGGAGGCGCCCGGAAGGAGGTCGAACACCGGCGCGACGCCCGGGTGGCCCGTCGTCACCGATTCGAGCGGGATGAGGCGTTCATTCTCGATCTTCCCGTGCCAGACGATCCCCTCGCCGGTGCTGACGTAAAACTGCAGCTCGTCCCCGACCGGCACCAGGGCGGCGCTGACGCTGAAGACGTCCGGCACCTCCGGAGCGCTCGCGACGTACCGGGAGTCGAGCAACGTGAACCCCGTCGCGCCGATCCGGTAGAGCCAGAGATTCCGCTCGCCCGTGCCGACCGTGCAGTTGGTGGCGAGGAGGAGGTCTCCGAGGATTGCCAGGCCGTTGAGGCCCCTCTGGGCATCGGGGCTGTATCGCTGGCGGAGGAGGACGCTCATCGTGGCCACGTCGACCATGCAGAGATCACCGTCTTCGGCAGCCGTGATGACGATCCCGTCTCGCCAGGGGACCACCGCCCGCACGTTCTTGATCGGGTACGGACTCCGGATCGGGTCGGGCGACCGCACGTCGAGGACCGCCTCGGCGGTCATCCGTGAAGGACCCCCGAGACGCCACCTGACGAGGTACCCGTTCTCGTGGCCCGACACGTACGCCTCGCGTCCCTTCTCCTCGACCACGCACCCGCTGTTGAAGTCACCGGCCACGGCGTCGAAGTCCAGGTCGAGGAGGTGCTGGAACTCCTTTCCTCTCTCTGCCCAGAGCGACAGGCTGTCCCGGGCGCTGGAGGTGACGAGCTCTCCCGACGGGAGAACGTCGACCTTGCCGATCTCCCGGCACGACCGGGAGGTGAGGGCCTGGACGAGCACCGGACCGCTCTCCCGGGGATAGGCTGGGCGCCGGAAGATGGTGAGCGAGCCGTCCCACCGGCCGACGGCGAACCGTTGCCCGTCGATCCAGCGGAGCGTCTGGGCCTGGTTGTAGGTGTGCCCCGACTCCAGCAGCTCTCCCTCGCCGAGGGCATCTCCCGTGAGCAGGGCCTGCAGCACGAGACCGAGGAGAAGCACGAGAGGAAATCCGCGTTTCATCCGCTTTCACCTCGCGAGGCCCGTCCCGTCAAGGATTGCACGTCTCTTGCGACAGGGGGACGCCGATCAACACGCCGGGCGGAACCTCTTCCGGGGGGTCCTTGCCCGCAATCCCGTTCGATGCTTTTCTGGAGGAGCTTCTGAAAGCCCTCGAACCCGGCGTCCAGACTCGCGGCAGACGGGCCCTCGAAAGGAACGCGCATCTCAGAACCGAAACGTGACCTCGGCCGTGAACCGCCGGGGCGGGGAGATGTAGAGCTGCCCGTCGCCGACCTCGCTGTCGGTCACCGGGTGGCGGGAGTCGCCCAGGTTGTGCCCGACGAGCGAGAGCCGCCCCCAGCGGAAGCTCCACGATGCGCCCAGGTCGATCAGCGTCGACGAACCCGTCTCGTACCGGTTGAGGCGGTCCAGGAAACGCGAGCCCGAGTACCAGATCGCCAGGAACCCCCCGGGACCCGCCGCGGGGGAGTAGGCGACGCGCCCGTTACAGAGGTGGCGTGGGACGAGCTCCGTCTCGTTCCCGTCCACGACGACCAGCTTCCCGTCCTCGTCGAGATAGGAGAAGTGGACAAAGCGGGCGTCGTGATAGGCGTACCCGAGGGTGACGGCGAGGGACGGGACCGCGGGGGGGCGGACCTCGATCGACAGCTCTACCCCCTGAAAGCGCTCGGCGCCCGCATTCGTGACACCCGGGAGCCCCCCGGGAAGGACGATCGAGACGGCCTGGTTGTCGACGTCGAGACGGAAGACCGAGACGTCGAAGGCCAGCGCCCGGTGAAGCCAGCGCGTCTTGAGGCCCATCTCCAGCGAGCGGGCCCGCATCGGCTCGAGGATGTGAGCCTCCTCCGCCTCGGCGAGGTTCGGCGCCGCTGGCTTGAACGTCGACCGGGCCGACCCCCAGACGTTCGCCAGGTCCAGCGGACCCACCTCCTTCGCGAGCGCCCGCCACATCACCGACAGGTCTCCAGAGAACCCCGTGTCGCGGCGCGACTCCTCGCTCGCCGCGGAGACGCCGTCCTCGGTCTGTGTCGTGTGAAGCGTCTCCGTCGCACTGTCGAAGCGGACGCCGCCCGTGATCGTCAGGCGCGGCACCGGCGTCCATTCGTCGTGCAGGTAGGCGCCGACGAACGCCCGGCGGTCGTCGAACGAACGGTCGCCCTCGTGCTCCACCTGATCCAGCGAGGGAATCGCGGGCGCCGGCGAGAAAGGGGTCTCGAAGGAGAAGGCGTACCCGTCCGAGCGGACGCGCCCCCAGGTGACCGCGGCGCCCGCGACGAGGCGATGCTCTCCGAGCGCGTGGGCCGTCGCGACGAGCCGCACGTCGGCGAAGGCCGTCTCGGTCACCGGCCGCATCGACGTTCCCACGGCGGTCAGGTCGGACCCGATCTCAGTGTCCGCCAGGAACGACTGGACGGTGATCTGCTCGTCGCGGTCGACGCCGAAGGTCCCCTCCAGCCGGAGGCCGTCCGCCAGCAGCGCCTGGAAGGCCGCCGACAGGGCCCGGTCCCGGTGGTCGGTGCGGGCACCCACCACCGCGAGGTTCCGGTCGGGGTCGAGGCCTGCGGAGGGCCGGCCGTCGTCGTACGGGAGGGGCGATCCGAAGGCCGAGCGGTCCTGGAGGAGCGATCCCGACAGGGTGAACGACCCGCCCTCCCACTCCTTCGAGGCGGTCAGCGCGAGGCGCGCCCGGGAGAAGTCGGTCCGGTCCTGCCAGCCGTCCCCCCTGTCGGCGCTCCCGCTCGCCTTCAGGAGCCAGCCGCCCGCCGTCTTGCCGCCGACGGCGACGGAGGCGCCCAGAGCCCCGAACGAGCCGACGGAGAGGCGCCCGGCGCGCTCGGCCTCGTCGCGCCGCGTGAAGACGTGGATCGCGCCGGCGGTCGCGGAGAGCCCGTAGAGGGTCGCCTGAGGGCCCTTGACGATCTCGATCCGCGAGACGTCCTCGATCGGCACCAGGGCGAGCGACGGGTCGAACGGCCCGCTCACGGGGACGCCGTCCACGGTGACGAGGAGGAAGCCGAACTCCTTGACGCCCCAGAGGCTCGGCGTCGGGAGGCGCGAGCCCGAGTCCGAGCCCGAGCCGATGTCGATCCCCACGACGTCCGCGAGCACGTCGGAGAGCGTCCGCGCCGCCGAACGCTCGAGCATCTCCCCCGTGATGACCGAGACCGAGGCCGCGACGTCCTTCTGCTCCTCGGCACCGCGGTTCGGCGTCACGACCACCTCGGCGCTGGCGCCGGGAAGCAATGGGGCGGCTGCAGCCTCACCGGCCAGGACCGGCCTCCCCGACAATGCGATCACGAGAGCCGCTGCGCCGAGAAGGCAACCGCCTCTCACGGCTGCCCCGATTCCGCGGAGAGGCCGGTGTCCCGTGGTGTCCTCACCCCTCAGGCCGCTCAGCGAAGGCAGGTTCCGCAAGGAAGCGGTCAACCTTTCCTATCCATGTCTTGACCTATTGAAACGGGACTCCGGTCAACACTCCTGGAAGGGGTTCGGTCCTCGGATCGTCGACGCAGGTCGGGTCGATGGCCTTTCTCAGGAGCTTCTGGAAGACGTCGAAGGGAAGATCCAGGTTGGGGGGCGTCTGGCCATCGACCGGAATCAGAAGCTGCATCGTGGCGGGAGGCGAATCGAGCGTCAGGGGCGTCAGGTTACGAAGCTGGTCGAACGTCTGGGAGGTGTAGAACGCGCGAACGATGTGATCGCTCGACCTTCTCGACCGGCGCAGCTCGAAGACGAGGGCTCCCCCGGGAGCACAGAAATCCTTCTGATAGCCTGGCAGGAGCCAGTGGAGGTTGAGAAGACCGGCCAGTCCGGCCTCGTAGCCGTCGGAGCTGATGACGACGACCACCCGTGATCGGGCGTTCCCGAACCCACCGGCGATGTCGTCCCCGATGACCACCTGCTCCATGGTGCGAAGGATGTGCGAGGCGGCGTTCGAGCTCTGCACGCGGGCGAGATACGGCGACCGCAGCGAAACCTCGAAAATCATTTGCTCCATTCGCGATTCCCGGGAGATCGCATCCAGGGACAGCCGGCCCCACGCGACCTGCTCCAGGGGAAGGCCTGCGGTGTATTCCATGACGAACGCGTCTGCAGCGTCCTGGGAGTTCTCCAATCCACCCAGATTGATGACCGCTCCCGTTTCCGGTATCGGGGTGGCTTCGAGGAGAACTGGCTGGGAGGCGACGTCCACCTTGCCTGTCGGCGCCGGGGGAGGCGGCTGCGTTCCCGGGGGGTAGGCGAAGAGCACGCTCCGGAGAAGGGAACGCTCTTCAGCGTAGGCTGAGCCCAGGGCTGGCCCGCTGTTGTAGATGCCCTTCACCTCGATCTCGGCGCGGCCGGGGTCGACCGTCGCCACTTTGGCCGCGAGGGGGTCGAAGACCGGGTCGGTTGTGCCCAGCGGGAAGGAGTGGACCGGGATCGTCGCTCCCGGGATCAACCCGGCGCCGAAGAAGGCCGCCGTGACGTTGGAGCGCTGGATGGAATTGGCCCGAAAGTACGAGCGTGCCAGATCGGTCTGCGCCCGGCCGGTCAGGAGCCGCTCGTGGAGAAGATAGGAGCGAAAGTAGGAACCCATCAACGCCGCCGCCTCCCGCCCGTGCGGGGTGAGGTACCCCGGCTGCACAGGGGTGAGGGACCCCGGCTGCACAGGGAAGATGGGGTATAGGTCGACGGCATAGGTTTTCAGGGTGTCCTGGCTCGCCGTGGGGGAGCGGACGCTGTGACGGCCGAAGACGATGATCTGCTCGAGAGTCGTGCCGTCATCCCCGGGCCGTACCGTCTGTGCCGCGGCCGGGAATGCGGCGGTGAGCGCGAGCAACAGACCCGACAGGAAGGCCGTGCATCTCGACGGATATTTCATGATGTCCCCTTTCGAAGTGTGATGGAAACAATCCGACGAGGTTCTCACCGCTTGTGTCGCTTGACCGCCATCAGGTCGTCCACGTGGTCGATCACCTGACCGTTCAGGGCGTACGCGGTCATGGACAGGGTCTGGCCTCGCGTCTTGAAGATGCAGTACCCCTCCTGGTTGGAGACCACGGCCGGAGTCCAGGGGGCTCCCGCGACGGTGTTGGCGAAGTGGAAGGCGCCCCCGCTGCTGGTGACGATCTGCCAGACCGGGACACGGAACGCGGGGTCGGGCGAGAACCGGTCCAGCACGCCGTCCTGGTTCGTGTCGTCGCCGGGCAGGACGCCCACCGGGGTGTGGTCGTCCACCAGCAGGCGCGAGTAGGCGTGCTGATGGCCCGACAGCACCACGGCCGTCTTGCTGCTGGCAGCCAGGGTGCGCCAGAAGCGGTTACGCACCTCGATGATCCCCTCGGCGGCCGGGACGAGGGTCCCTCCCTGGCGGGTGTACGCGCGGGTCGCGTTGTTGCTGTCCCACGACATGCCTCCTTGCCCCTTGAGGGGACCGGAGGGGAACGCCGGCTCGTGCATGAACACGACGACGAAGCGGACCGTCGGGGAGCTCTGGGCCGAGGCCATCACCCCCTCGAGCCAGCGCAGTTGGTCGTCCATCAGGTAGGCCCCCGGGCTCCCCCCGTACAGGGGAACCCTGTTGTCCGAGGTCGACCAGTAGACGTTGTTGAGTCCGACGAAGAGGACGGGGCCGTACTGGAACGAGTAGACGGTCCCCAGGTAGGGAGGACGGCGGGGGTCGGAGGGAACCGGACCGTTGGCGGGCATGACGAACTCGTCGGCGAAGACCGCCTCGGCGCTCTCCTGGGCATAGGGCCAGCGGTCCATCATCAGCGCGCCGTCAGTCGCCCCCGGGTCCACGTAGAAATTCGACAGTGACTCGTGGTTGCCGGGGACACAGTAGACCGGCCTCGAGCTCCAGAACGGCGCCCAGACGTCCTTCCAGCCCTGGAACTGGAACCGATAGTCGGCCTGGTTGCCAGAGAAACCCTGCACCAGGTCGCCGCTGAAGAGCACCAGGTCGGCCTCGTGGCGCACCGCCGCGAGGGCCATCAGTCCCGCGGTCTGCCGGTTGACCCCCATGGCCGACCTCTCGCCGCCGCCGACGTCCTGGGAATTGTCCGACGTGGCCATGAACGTCACGTCGCCGTGGCCGGCGCGAGGGGCGGTGGTGAAGGAGGAGAGGGGCGAGCGGGCCACCGTACCGTCGGGCGCCTGGGATTCGACCAGGTACAGGTAGCGGGTGGACGGGGACAGCCCGGTCACGCCGACCTTCTGATACTGCGAGGCACCTGCGGTGAATTCCCGCCCTCCGTTGAGCGCCGTTTCAGGGGAAGCCGACGGAGCGCGGGACGGCGTGTCGGCGGGGATGATCCGCACCTTGGCGGTCGCCGTGCCGTCGGTGCGCCAGGAAATCGTCACCCGGGACGGATCGCCACTCTCCTTCAGGTTGATCAGCGGCCCCTCCACGATGGTCAGGTTCGGCTGGACGGCTGTGCCGGCCATCCGGAAGGAGAACCGCCCGTCCACCAGCCCGAACTGGGTGATCGTTCCGGCACTGACCCTCACGAGGTCCAGGCGGGCCGTGACGGTCATGGTGGGAGGGAGCAGGCCGTTCCCGTCCGGCCAGTCGTTGGCGTTCGTGCCGCCCGTGGCGGAGAGATAGGTGGAGACCGGGAGGTCGCATTTCCCGTTCGTCACCGACTCCGAGTAGCGAAACCGGGTATAGGCGACATCGGCTTCCCCCTCGGCGAAGGGGAAGATGCCGAAATGAACCGTTCCCTGGAGCGTCGGGTCGCCGAGGTCCAGGTGGAGCCCCGTACCGTTCGCCGAGGCCGTGACGTTGTGGAAGGCGTCGAACGTGACCGGGATGGTCGGCGGGATTTCCGGGATGACCGTCAGGGAAGGCACAACCACCGGCAGTTCCTGGGAGACCGCCACGCCGGAGAGCCCGGCGGACAGTCCGAGGGCGGCCACCAGTCCGAGAAAAAGGGAACGCTTCATGGTTTCTCCTCTCCGCGCACGGCGAGCACTCGCCGCGGCGCCGGGATGGGCTCTTTAAGGAATTGCAGAGTCGCGCGAAGAACTCTCCGGAGCCGGGAACGGTCCCCGCCGGCGCAGCGGCCGGCGGAGCGCCGACCTCCATGAGCGAGCCGGGATGACTCCGCACCGAGCACCGCACCCTCCAGTCGGACGCCGGTCACGACGGGGCTAGAGCAAGATCCCTACCACGCCTTCGTCGGGGCGGGGCGGGCCATTCGCCGGCCATCTTCGCGGGTCGGCGCGTCGCCCTGTCCCAAACCGACCCACGCGGGGTCCGACAACGGGATTAGCAGCCAAATTGAGAACGGCCGCCGGTCCCCGCTCCGGACGGCGATGGTCCTGATTCCTGGACTCGCGTCCGCTGAGCCGCCCGAATCGGGGTCGCTGGCCCGCGGCCCGGAAATTGCGGACACGCTCGCAGGAGGGGTCTGCTTGCCCGAGCCCCGCGACGGGAGGACCGGATGAGGGATAATCTCGTCGGGAGCTTGCCCGCTCCCCGAGCGATCCAGACGATTGCCTTCATCGACGGTTCCGGCTTTCCCCTCGATCGCACCGGTACGTCCCCGAGTGCCCCGGCGGCCCCCCCGGAAGGCGTCGACCCGATCTTCCCGGCCTGCTTCCGGAGTTCCTCTTTTCCAAAGGAGCCCTGACCGATGACCAAGAGCGGTCCTTCACGTTTCCCGCTTCCCGCGGCCGGCCTGATCCTCGCCGCCGTGTTCTCGGGCGCGGCGGCCCATGCCGCGACCGCCCCCCCGGACCCGGCAGCTCTCGGCAAGCAGGAGCTGCCGAACATGAACCAGACGATCACTCCGCTGGCTGCGCCGGGATCGCGGTTCCAGCCGCTGAACCCCGCCCTGGCCGACTTCCCGGCCTGGCTGGCCCAGGACGCGGCCCACTGCGTCGTGAGCCCGGACCAGAAGACGCTGGCCGTCCTGACGAGCGGGTACAACCGCGTCTTCTATCCCTACGGCACGAATGCGAACGCGATGAACACGGTGGATTCGACCGAGTTCGTCTTCATCTACGACATTTCGAACGGAACGGCGGACGTGGCGCCGCAGGTCGTGCCGATCCCGAACGCTTATCACGGGATCGTCTTCGATCCGTCCGGCTGGGCGGTCTACGTGGGCGGCCTCTCGGACGACGCCATCCACATCATCACCCGGAGCGCCACGGGGACCTGGTCGCTGCAGTCCGGAAACAGCCTCGCCCTGGGCCACAACAATCTGGGGGTGGGTCTTGGCCTCGCTGTGCCGGACACCAGCAAGATGTTCGCCATCAACGAGCAGGTCTCCGTCCAGCCCGCTGCCGCCGGAGTGGCCGTCTCGAGCGACGGCAGGACCCTGGCGGTGGCGAACTACTACAACGATTCGATCACGGTCTTCACCGGAGGCTACGGCAACTGGGCGAAGCTCAAGGAATTCGACCTGCGCCCCGGCAAGAACGACCCCACTCAGCACGGAGTGGCCGGGGGCGAATACCCGTTCTGGGTGGCCATCACGGGGACCGGGACGAGCGCGAAGGTCTACGTGTCGAGCATCCGCGACCGCGAGATCGTCGTCGTGCCCCTGGACGGGACGAAGTGGAACCGGATCAAGGTGATAGGCCAGCCGAACAAGATGACGATGAACAGGGCCCAGACGCGGCTCTACGTCGCCCTGGATCAGTCGGACACGGTCGCCGTCGTCGACACCCGGGCCGACGCGATCGTCGAGACCATCGCCGTCATCGCCCCCCTCCTGCCGCCCAACCTGAAGGGATACACGGGCGCGAACCCCAACAGCGTGGCCCTGTCGCCCGACGAGACGCAGCTCTGGGTGACGGACGGCAACCTGAACTGCATCTCCGTCGTGGCGCTGAGCGAGCCGCCCGGCGCCAGCAAGGTCGTGGGCCTGATCCCGACCGGCTGGTACCCGAACGCGGTGGCCTTCAGCACCGTGGGCGGCGTGTCGAAGGCCTACGTGGTCAACCAGAAGTCGCCGACCGGCGCCAACCCGGGCTTCTGCTACGGCGGCTACGGTCCTCCGGGCTCGCACAACTGCATGGGGTCGAACCAGTACAACCCCCAGGCGACGAAAGCAGGTCTCCTCAGCTTTCCGCTCCCCGGCCTGGCGCAGCTCCCCGCGCTATCGGCGCAGGTGGCGACCAACAACCGGTTCGCCTACGTCCCCAGCCAGGCCGACCTCGACGTGATGGCGGCCGTCCGCAAGGGGGTCCAGCACGTCATCTTCATCATCAAGGAGAATCGGACGTACGACCAGATCCTGGGGGACCTGGAGATCGGCAACGGTGACCCGGCCCTGACCGAGTTCGGGGAGGCGGTGACGCCGAACTTCCACAACCTCGCCCGGACCTTCGTCACGCTCGACAACATGTACGCCACGGCCGAGGTGAGCAACGACGGTTGGCCCTGGACCGTGTCGGCGAGCGCCCCGGACGTGGTGCAGCACCAGGTGCCGGTCTCCTACGCGGGGCGCGGCCTCAGCCTGGACTGCGACGGGACGCCCCGCAGCGTCAACGTGGCCTACGCGACCCTGCATGAACGCCGGGTGGCCAATCCCGTCACGCCGGACGATCCGGACCTCCTCCCCGGTCAGGTCTCCCCGGCCGCTCCGGACGGACCGGGCAATATCGTGAACGAAGGCTACCTGTGGAACTCCGCCATGCGGGGGAATCCGCTGGCGAACCCTCCCGTTCCGAAGCTGACGGTTCGCAACTACGGCTGCGAGATCGACACGACCCGCTACAACCTCCCCAACGAGAAGGGAGCATTCAGCATCCCCATCCTGCGCTCGCCAGGGGGCCGGACGGTGGTGGCCTACCCCTCGAACGCCGCACTCGCCCAGTTCACCGACCCGTACTTCCGCGGGTTCGACAACGCGCTCCCCGACTACTACCGATTCAAGGAATGGGAGCGGGAGTTCGACCTCTACTTCGCCTTCGACCGCCACCCGGAGGCCGGGCCGGTTCCCCCCGGCACGGCCAGGGACCTGAACGGCTTCCTGATCCCGGGGCCGACCCTCCCGTCGCTCAGCCTCGTCCGCTTCATGCACGACCACACGGGGAGCTACGCCATCGCGATCGACGGCGTGAGCACCCCGGAGCTGATGCAGGCCGACAACGACTACGCGGTAGGGCTGCTCGTGGAGAAGATCGCGAACAGCCGGTACAGGAACGACACGCTGATCTTCGTGATCGAGGACGACGCGCAGGACGGCGGCGACCACGTCGACTCGCACCGCACCACCGCGTACGTGGCCGGCGCCTGGGTGAAGCAGGGGCAGGTCGTCTCCACGGAGTACAACACCCTCGACTTCGTGCGGACGATCGAGGAGGTGCTGGGGATCCAGCAGCTGAACCTCAACGACAAGCTCGCGAGGCCCATGGCCGACATCTTCACGACGACGCCCAATCTCCAGTGGAGCTTCAAGGCCGCCCCCTCGGCCTATCTCTACGGCACCCAGCTGCCGCTCCCTCCCCAGCCGGCCGGCCTCGTCGTGCCGACGTCGACCCACGACGCGGCGTACTGGGCCAAGGTGACGGAGGGGATGGACTTCTCCTCCGAGGACAAGATCAACTTCGCGGACTACAACCGGATCCTCTGGGCGGGGTTGATGGGCGACAAGCCTTACCCCGCCGCGTCGACCGGACTGGACCTGCGCGCGAACCGCAAGGATCTCCTCGCCCGCCACCAGGCGCTCAGGGGCCAGAAGGCGGTACCGGCGACGACGAACGGAACGAGCGAGGCAGCGCCTCGGACGAAGGAGCAATGAGCATGAAAAAGACCTCGATCTTCGGCATCTGCCTTCTCGCAACCGGCCTCCTCGCGACGGACCTCGCCGCCTCCGAGCCGCCGGCCCGCAACCCCCAGGGCCTCCTGGCCGCGAGCTACTTCTTCCCCTCGGCGGCCAACGCGCAGGGCGCCTTCGGGGTGACCTTCAAGACGAGGCTCGTCCTGACCAACCCGACCGCCTCCGCGATCAGCATTATCGCGAGCCTCAACACCGGGACCGGCTCCGGCGGGCTCCAGACGATCGCGCTCGCGGCCGGGGAGACCCGCGTCTACGGCAACTTCCTGCAGGACGTCTTCACCTTCACCGGGGGCGGCGGGTTCAGCCTGGCGGAGAGCACCGACTCGAAACCGTTCTACGCGGTCGGGGAGGTCTACGCCGACGCCGGGAACGGGCGCTTCAGCACCGCCCTGGTCGGGATGTCCGCCGACGACCGGGTCGTCAACCTCGCGAACCTGGAGACCGGATTCTCCATGTCGACCGGCCTGGTGGTGGACGGCTCGAACCGGGTGAACTTCGGCTGCGCGAACATGGACGCCACGGCGGTGGCCGTCCGCGCCGACGTCTACAACGAGACGAGCTCGGACCCCGTGGCCACGGCGACGCTGAACCTGCTCCCGAACGGCTGGGAGCAGCAGTCCGTGGCCGTCTCGGGCCAGAAAGTGAAGATCCTCTTCTGGCAGCTCTCCTCGGGCGGCATGAACGGCTCCTACTGCTACGGGGTGAAGGTGAACAACCAGTCGGGCGACGGGACGTCGATCCCCGCCCTCTATGCGCCCAAGACGAACTGACCCGCCATCGTATTCGCGGCCGGTCGGAAACCGCACCCTGGCGCCCGTCCTTTCGACAGGCTGATTCCAGAGTCCATTCTTTCAAGGGTGACCGAGCTCCTCCCGGTCCGGACCCCTCGGTCCGGCCCATCGCTGGAGCTCCCAGGAGATGACACGTGAAAGCATTCCCCTTCCTGTCCCGGGCCCCGTCGTTCGCTCTCGTGCTCGCACTCACCGGCTTGCCGCCGCTGCCCGCCCTGGCGATCGGCGGGGTTCCAGACGCCCGCCCCGTGGTCACGGCGCAGCCACCGGTCAGGACGCCGCTCCTCGAGCACTGGAGCGGTTCGGCTCCCGAGCCCAGGCTGACGCAGGACCAGCTGACGGCGCTCCTCAGGCTGCAGATCAAGTACGTCTTCGTGATCTACAACGAGAACCACTCGTTCGACAACGAGTACGGCACCTTCCCGGGGGTGAACGGGCTCTACTCCGACGGTCTCGCCCCCCGGTCGGCGGCGAAGACGCCGGGCTTCACCCAGACCTACACGGACGTGAACGGCAAGGTCGTCACGGTCACTCCCTTCCTGATCGGGCCGATGCAGAACGCGAGCGCCGTGGACGGCGCGGAGCACGACCACCCCGCGGTCGCCTACAAGCTCCACGTCGTCGACAACCTGCCGCAGCTGGACCGGTTCGCGGAGTACGAATACAACAACTCCGCGTCGCTGGGTGGAGCCGCGAACGTCGCGGCGGGGAAGCAGGCGGCATGGGGCGTCATGTCGTACGTCGACTGCGACACCATCCCCTTCTTCTGGGGCTGGGCCAGCAATTTCACGATCTTCGACAACACCTTCGCGACCGAGGACACGCCGTCGGCGCCGAATGCGATCGCCATCATCGCGGGGCAGTCCGGCGAGACGCAGTGGGTCAAGCACGGCCCGGCCGGGCAGACGTACACCTCGCTGGACGGTTCGCAGACGATCACCACCCTGGGGCTGCCGCTGGTCACGGACGGGCAGCCCCTCTACGGGTCCCAGTTCGACCTGACGCGGGCGATGCCGAAGCAGCCTGGGGGGCCGGCCGTGTACGCCAGCTTTCCGGTCGCCTCCAACCTCACGTTCGCGACCGTCCCGCTGCTCTGTCTCGGCAGCGACGTCACGGCGGTCATGAACCAGAACCTGCACCCGAGCTTCGACACGCCGGACATCCAGCAGGACATCCCCTTCATCCAGGGTCTGAACCTCGAGCCGGTCCCCTGGCGCTGGTACCAGACCGGGTACGGGCTCGAGGCGACCGACACGAACGGCGTCGCCTCGCACGCGCCGTACGTCGTCCACCATGCGGCGCCGCAGTTCTTCGGGTACCTGGCGCACACGCCGCCCCTCCTCGGGACCATGCGCGGCATGGCCGCCTTCTTCGCGGACCTGGCGGCGGGCGGACTGCCGGCACGAGGCGTCATCTACATTCGCGGCGGGTTCTTGAACCAGATGGGGCTGACCCCGCCGATCACCAACCCCCTCACGCCGGCGGCGGAGGTCGCCGCGATCAACGCCGCAAAGGCGGGCGACGACGACCACCCGGACTATGCCGACCGGCAGCTCAGCGAGGCGATGAACGCCCGGCTGATCAACGCCATCGCGTCGGTGCCCGAGATCTGGGATCACAGCGCGATCGTCCTCACGTACGACGAGGGAGACGGCCTCTACGACCACGTGCCGCCGCGGATCCTGTCGTACGGTCCGGACGGGCTGCCTCTCTCCCGGGGAACGCGCGTCCCGCTGATCCTCATCTCGCCGTTCGCCCGCTCCCACGCGGTCTCGCACGCGGAGGGGGACCACAACGCCGTGGTCCAGCTGGTCGAGACGATCTTCGGCCTCCCCGCCCTTGCGAGCCTTCCGGACGAGGCCCAGGCGCTCGCGGCCGGCAATTCCCCGGCGTTCAATCAGTTCGGCCCGCCGGGATTCCAGCAGAAGTACCTGGGGCCACGCGACCTCAACTCGCCGATCACCGACGGTCTGCTGTCGGGCTTCGACCCGGCGCGCCTGCTCGGGCTGGTTCCTCCCCTGCCGTCGTCCCTGGCGACCATCCCGGACAGCCTCGTGACGACGCTCCCGCACTACGGCGGGCGCGGCTGCGAAGCGCTCGGGATCACGCCGGAGGACGTCCGGCAGCGAATCTTCACGACGGTCCCGCCCGGCTTCAACCCGCGGCGGTCCACCTATCCGGCCGCCAACTGAGAGGGATCGAATCGATCGAGATGCGCCGACCACCATGGCTGGCGATGCTCCTCCTGCTCTGCGGCGGGGCCGCCGGCGCCCAGACGGTTTCCGTCGCCGAGCGGGTGAAGGCCCTCGGAGCCGTCCGGTGCGGAAGCGTCGAGCGGCCGGGCCTCGCTCAGGCCGCCGGGAACGGAAAGTGGCGCGGCCTCGAGGTGGACGTCTGCCGTGCCGTCGCCGCGGCGGTCCTGGGCTCGCCCGAGCGGATCGCCTACCGGCGCTACGAGACGCCGAGGGAATTCGACGCGGTTCGAGAGCGGCAGGACGACCTCTTCTTCCTCAGCGGCTCGGAGATCCGCGAACAGAAGCTGGGCGGCCTGCTCGTGCCCGGCCCCACGGTCTTCGTCGAATCGCACGCCGTCATGGTGCCGCCGGCGTCGCCGGCCAAGCACGTCGGCGACCTCACCGGCGACGGCATCTGCTTCGTGAGGAGCGGCGCCGCGGTGAGGAGCCTCTCCGCCCACTTCGACCGGACCAAGACGCCGTGGCTGCGCCGGCCCTTCGGCGAAAAGGGCGAGATGCTCGACGCCTACGCATCCGGGAGCTGCCGCGCCGTCGCCGGCGAGGTCACTGCGCTGGCTTCCTACCGTCTCGGCCGGGCCGAAAGCGGGCTGAACGGCCGGATCCTGCCGGAACGGACCTCGTCGTTCCCCTTGATCGCCGCGACGGGGACGGGCGACGCGAAGTGGGCCTCGATCGTCGCCTGGACCGTGGCGACGCTGATCAGCGGCGAGAGACCGGAGGCGAGCTGGTACGCCGGGGGCGCCGGCGCGATGCCGATGGACGCTCCTGAACTCGGCCTCGACAAGGGCTGGCAGCGGCGGGTCCTCGCGGCCGGCGGCCACTACGGAGACCTCTTCGAGCGCAATCTCGGCAAGGGCTCTCCGCTCCAGCTCGAACGCGGCCTGAACGCAAACCAGGCCGACGGAGGAGTGCTCCTGGCTCCGTTCCTGGAGTGAGGGGCCGGGTCCGCGAGCCGGCGCCCTCCCTCCTGTCTCATTCGCTTCCTTCTTCTCGAGAAATCCTCAGGGACGGATCCGGATCGTCGGGTCGATCGAGTAGTCCTTCCCGTTCACGGTAACGGTTCCCATGTACGGGAGGCAGATCTCCTTTCCGAACTCCTTGAGCTGGATCTCGCAGTGGTCCCCGTCGCACTTCGGAAGCGGCGCGTCCGGGAAGAGGTTCTGGAGCCATTTCGGGACGAACTTGATCTGGGCTCCGGGGACGACCCAGCGGACGACCCCCTTGTCCTTGACGCAAACATTCTCCGCGGTCGCGGACTTGCCGGCCAGCTTGATCTGGATCACGGCCACCTTCGGGGGATCCGGCGGGCACTCCGGACACGGGAAGCTCGTGCACCCGGTCAGCACGCCGAGAACGGCTGACGACAGGATCCCGAGGACGAGGGAAGAGGCTGGCCTGCAGATCATCGAGGACCTCCTTTCGGTTGCGCGGGTGGTGTCTGCACCCCGGGGAATCCGGGGGGCTGTTCGAGGAATGCTGGGTCGGCGGCGAGATTCCGGAGCTCCGGGTCTCGCGTGATCCTGGAGCGGTCGCAGCCGCGGAGGATCGCGTGGCGGAGAAGCTCGAGGGCCCTCCGCCGGTCTCCAGTCACCTCGGCGACCACTGCCGCCTGATAGAGCGCTTCCGAGCCGTCGGGGTCCACCGCCAGGGCCTCCTGGATCCTCTTCCGCGCCTCGGTCAACCGGCCCGTCTTGGCCAGGGAGACGGCAAGCGAGGCGAGGATGGAGGAGTCGCGGGGATTGACCCGCAACTCACCTTCCGCGAGGGAAATCGCGCGCCCGTAGCTCTCCGTCGAGCGGCTGGAGAGCCCCGGTGCCCACCTCTCCGCCTCGGCGAGGTTGAACCAGAGGACGAAGTCCGCGGGGGCGAGGCTGACCGCTTTGCGGAACGACTCGGCGGCTTGCGTGAAGTGGCCCTGGAGGTACTCGACGTTTCCGAGCGTGGAATGGGCGAGGCTGGTGGGACCCGCTCCGAGCGAGCGCCGAGCGGCCGCGCTCGCCTCATCCAGGCGGCCGAGGACCAGCAGTGCCTGGGCGAGGTTGTTCCAGCCGATGGTGTTGTCCGGGGCGAGGGAAACGACCTTCTGGAACGCATCGGAGGCCTTGAGCCAGTCTCCGGTCGACGAGAAGAGATAGCCCAGCCGGTTGTATCCCATCCACGATTCAGGCCGGAGGGCGATCGCCGATCTCAGCGACCCCTCCGCCTCGGCCGTCCGTCCCCGGGCCTGCTCCGCCTCGGCCAGCCCGAAGAGGGCCTCCACGTCGCCCGGCGAGCGCGCCAGCGCGAGGTTGAACGCGTCTGCTGCCTCGGCGGGCTTCCCGGTCGCCACGAGGATCTTCCCGAGCGTTACCGAAACCTCCGGTAGTTCGGGATCGAGCCCCGCGGCCCTCGAGCACGCGGCCTTCGCAGATTCGGCCCACGACAGCTCGTGAAGGTTGTAGAACTTGTCGAGGTAAGCCCGCCCCAGAGCCGCCTGCACCGCCGCGCTCCCTCCGGCGTCCCGCGCGAGACCTTCGAGGAGCGCGATCGCAGCATCGACCGACGGCTCGCTGTCGTAGCGTTGAAGGTGTCCGAGGGCCCGTAGGTACGAATCCTGGGCGTCCCGGCCTCCTGGAACGACCGCTCGGAAAGGGACCTCTCTCGCCGGCAGCTTCAGGACCGCCAGGACGCTCTCCGCAACCCGGTCCTGGAGGGCGAAGAGGTCGGAGGAAGCGCCCGTCACGGTGTCTCCCCCCACCGGGACGCCGTCCTTCGCGAGCAGGACGAGATAGCTGATCCGGACCAGGTCGCCCGAGCGCTGGACCGTGCCGCGCAGGACCAGGTTGGCGCCCAGCTGCCGGCCCAGCTTCGCGGCATCGGCCTCCCGGGGAGCCGCCCCGGCCGACGCCGGAGGGAAGACCTGCAGGCTCTTCTCCCGCGCCAGACGCGCACCGAGCGTCTCCACGAGACCGTCCGAGACGAGCTGGCCGCCCGCGTCGCCCGAGAGGTCGCGGAAGGGGAGGACGGCGAGCACCTTGGCGCCGGGGAGCGGACCGGCGGGCGCCGGCCGGCCGCCGCGCCGGACGGCCCACGTCACGGCGAAGAGGAGGACGAGAGCCGCCGCGAGGAAAGCCCACTTCGCTCGAACGCTCTTTCGCGCCCTTGCCTTCCCGGCCGGCCGCGACCCACCCCGGACCGCCCCCGAGAGGACGTCCTCGATCTCGAGCCGCGCGTCTCCCACGTCGCGGAGCCGGAGCGCGGCGTCCTTGGCCAGGCACCGGTCGAGGAGGACGCGCACCTTCTCGGGGACCGCGGACGGCAGCTCGTCCCAGTCCGGCGCACGCTCCAGGATCCCGACCAGGACGTCCGAGAGGGAGCTTCCGCGGAAGGCCGGCCTTCCGGCGAGGAGCTCGTAGAGGAGGCAGCCGAACGACCAGATGTCCGTCCTCTGGTCGACGGCCAGCCCGCGGGCCTGTTCGGGGCTCATGTAGGCCGCCGTCCCGACGACCGCCCCTCCCTCGGTCGAGCTGCCCGGGACGGTCGAGTCGCTCGAGTTCCCCGGGACGGGCGTGGCGCTCTCGAGGGCCTTGGCGAGGCCGAAGTCGAGGAGCTTCACCGTCCCGTCGGGGGTCCGCTTGACGTTCTCCGGCTTCAGGTCCCGGTGGACGATCCCCCGCGCGTGAGCCGCCTCCAGGGCCGTGGCGACCTGGCGGCCGATCTCGAGGGCTTCCCGGATCCCGGGGCGCTCGCGTTTCAGGAGCTCGCGAAGGGTCTCTCCCGGGACGAGCTCCATGACGAGGAACCGGATCCCGTCCTGCTGCTCGAACTCGTAGAGCGAGGCGACGTTCGGGTGGTTCAGCGCCGCGAGGAGCCTGGCCTCGCGCTCGAAGCGCGACAGCCGGCGCGGGTCGCGCGAGACGGCGTCCGGCAGGACCTTGATGGCGACCCCCCGCCCGAGGCGAGTGTCGCGCGCATGGAAGACTTCGCCCATCCCGCCGGCTCCGAGCGGAGTCAGGATCTCGTACGGCCCGAGACGGGCTCCAGAAGCGAGCGACATCGATACCTTGCTTGCGGCTAGTCTAGCGGAAGGTCAGGTCCGAAGGTGCCGCGGGCCGCCTCGAGCCAGGCGGGCGGCACGCCGCGAATGTCCCGCGAGTGTGTCGGGAGACGTGTCACGAGCTTCCGGGACAGCGGCACAAACCAATCGAATAGCGCGAATACCATCAGCAAAGAGAGGTCCGGATCTTGCTGCACCCGCCACTGGCCGCGTAGGCCCCGAAGGGCGGTCGGGCGCTCGCCTTGCGTCGTCCGCGCGCGGCAGGAGTGGAGGAGCCCGATGAACTCGTCTCGCCTCGCCGTCGCCGCCCTTCTCGTCGCCGCCCTGTGGGCCTCCCCGGGCGCTTACGCCCAGGACATGGCCCGGGGGGTCTACGTGAACAGCCAGGTCCACTTCTTCACGGTCGGGACCGACTCGAGCCACCGGACCGTCACCCACAACGCCGGGGCGGTGGACACCTCGTCGTGGACCTGGGCCTCGACCGAGAGCCAAACGAGCGCCGACATCGGCGCCTGCGCCCCGACCGGGGACATCGATCGGGACATGAACGCCGCGGTCTTCGGGAACACGCTCGTCCTGGCGTTCGTGGGGTGGAAGGGTTGCGACAAGTCGACGGGGGGGACCCTCTTCGTCATCTCGTTCGACATGGCGGCCAAGACGTTCGGCCCCCTGATCCCGCTCGGCGCCACGAAGCACAAGGGGATCGCGGACTGCTGCGGGAACGCCTCCAAGGACGCCGCCACGGCCGCGATCGTGGCCTTCGACGACCTCCTCTACGTCTTCTCCGACTCGGGGGCGTACACGAGCGGCGACGGGGTCAACTGGACCGTCTCTCCCGGCGTGACGGCCGTGGTTCCCTCGGGGAGCCAGCCTCTCGACGCGATCGCCTACTACCCCCCCGGAGAGGACCCGCGGATCCTCGTCGTCCTCGGGTACGGAGACTCGAATATCTACGACTGGAACTGGGCCTACGCGGTCTCGTGGAACGGGAAGACCGACGCCACGTCAGACGTGCGCCTTCTGCCGTCCTTCTCGTCCCTGGCGGGCGACACGGAGAGCGTCGCTTCCGTGGGGCTGATCGCGGGGACCGCCAAGCCGGCGAGCGCCGCAGGCTTCACCGCGGGGGCCCTGAAGCCCGCCATCCAGGCCATCGTCCGCGGGCACGAGCTGTACCGCAGCATGGGATACGCCCACATCCGACGGTACGAGTTCACGTACGACACCCCGGCGACAGAGGGCTGGACCGCCGACCCGGGGAAGGCCCTCGATCAGTATCTCCAGAACGCCTTCAACTGGTTCACGGACGACGAGTGCGTGGGCGACTCCCGTATTCTCCGCCAGCACATCGTGGCCCAGTACACGGACTTCACGAACTCCCAGAAGGGGAAGCTGACGAGCCTGACCTTCACCTCGGACGCGATGGTCCCCGAGAACCGCTCCACCCCGATCTCGTGCCCTACGCCTCCGGATCCAGGGTCGTGGGGCGGCGAGGTGACCGACACCGACCCCGCCAACACCGACCCGGACACCATGGCGGCGCTCCGGAGCTACTGGACCCTCCTCGGGGTGGTGATGGGGAGCCCGCCGTTCGCCGTGAACGACGCCTCTGACTGGGAAATCCCCGAGCTCTCCAACGTCATCTACTCCAAGACCGACTCGATCTCGATGACGAACACGGAAGAGCGCGAGAACTCGGTCCTCCAGTCGTCGTCGGCAAAGGTCGGCATCGGCCTCAAGCGTCTCTCGCTGACGCCCCAGTACTCGCAGTCGTACGGGCACGCCTGGAGGAGCGCGAACGAGAAGACGACCACGACCACCACGACGCTCGTGGGAACCTTCGGGACCAATTCCGCCGACCCGGAGCACCCGGAGGACCTCGGCCGCTTCGGCTGGGCGCTCTTCAACATCCCGAATTACGTCGTCCAGGACTACGCCCTCTACGCCTACGACTACAGCACGGCCACCCAGGCCGGGACCTCGCTCGGGCAGGACATCCACTCGGTCCAGGTCTCCGGCACGCCCGACCTCAAGGGGCTGGCGTTCGAGCTGGAGAACCCGGGCGGGCCGAACGACGACATCCCGGGCCTGATGGCCGGCATCGGCCCGTTCCACCGGTCGACGGACCTCGACGGATGGAGCGGCGGCTTCTCCGACGCGGGGACGAACTACTCCATCAAGTGGGGAGACGGCACGCACGGCGAAAAGACCGTCAACTCGCTCTACATGGGCCAGAACTCCTCGACGGCGATCACGATCTCGCGGGACGACGAGTCGATCGTGACGAAGGGCCAGACCAACGACGTCGACGTCGACGCCGGGCTGGGCATCGGCGTCAAGACGAAGCTGAAGGGGCTGAGCCTCAAGGGAGGCGTCGAGCTGTCGGCCGGCTACTCCGGCTCGTTCTCGTCCTCGACCACCACCACGACCTCCACCGGGAAGGAGGTCTCGGCCCAGCTCGGGATACCGACCTGCAGCTCCCCCGACTGCATCAAGACGCTCACGGTCCAGCCGTTCTGGCTCCAGGCCACCGACACGTCCGCCCCGTGGATCCCCCCCGGGCGCGACCAGCTGCCGTGGGTCCTCACCTGGCAGGTCAAGAACCCCGGCTGCTACAACGACGGACGGCAGACGGGAAACGCCCTCCCGATGGAGAGCGCCTCGGGGACCGTCGTCGGCGGGACGGGGGGCATGACGACCCGCGCCTCGGCGGAGGAGACGGCCACCGTGGCGGCGACGTCGAGCCACTTCTCCCTGACCGGGGGGAAGCTGATCTGGGAGGGCCGGAACGAGACCCTGGTCCCGATCCCGATGACGGCGGCCAAGTTCGTCGCCGCGCTCGGGGCCTCCGTGACGCTCAACGGGTACCGATGGGCCTCGTGGCTGCACGACGGCGCGTGGACGCGGAACGGGAAGGTCTGGACGTTCCAGAGCTACAAGTCCGCGACGGCCGACGTCGTCCTCCTCCGGCTCGACTTCGGCCAGCTGACCTGGGACCTCGACCTCTCGAAAGCGGACCTCTCCCCCTATGTGAAGGCCGGGCAGGGCGCCGTGCGGGTCGAGCTCGCGGTCAACTCGAAGCACCGCTTCTTCGTCGACGTCGAGCCCGACGTCGCGACCTCGTGGGACGTCCACCTCGACGAGGTGCCGGGCGCCCCCCTCTCCCGCTGGCTCGGCCGGTACCAAGGTTCGTACGACCCCGCGTCGGGCGCGGGGACCGCCACGGTCTCGGGGCGGATCCCGGAGGGTTCGAAAACGTTCGGCGACCTCTCGTTCGCCGTGAACGGGCGGCAGGTCGACGCCCCGCTCATCACGCACCCGGACTACGAGAGCGCCCTGGCCCTCGGCCACGAGCTGGTCTACGAGAGGGAAGGGCTCCGCCTCGCCGTCGACTTCGGGACGAAGAGCTGGAGCGCCCGCATCAGCGGGCCCCTCTTCAACCCCCTGCACCTGCCGCGCGGCGGCGGGGTGAAGCTCGCGGTGAAGCTGGGCGGCCAGCTCCAGTACCAGGCCCAGGTCCCGGTGAAGGACTACACGTCGAATCTCACGTACCGCCGCTGGAAGCACGCCTCCGTCACGGCGGGGGGCGCCGTCCCCTTCCAGCCGGCGCCGAGAGGCAACTGAGGCGGCGGAGCCCGCCGCGGCGTCCGCGGGTCCCGGGAGGGTCAGGCCTCCCCGTTGCCGTCGTCCGTCTCCTCTTCCTCGTCGTCGGTCGAGTCGGTCCCGCCCCGGTACTCCTTCAGCTTCCGCTGCAGCGTCCGGAGGCCGATGTCGAGCCGCTCGGCGGCTTTCCGGCGGTTGCCGCCCGAGGCCTGGAGCGCGAGGAGGATCGCCTCCTTCTCGATCTCGGCGATCGTCTTCCCGAGGAGGCCGGCGGTGCTGGTCATGGTCGGAGCGGGGCGCCCCTCCGGGTGCGGGCTCTCCCCCGGCTCCACCGACGCGGGGAGGTCGACCACGCCCGCCCGCGCGCGGAGCGCGGCCGGCAGGTCCGTCACGTCGATCTTCGCTCCCGCCGCGAACAGGACGCTGCTCTCGATGACGTTCTTCAGCTCCCGGACGTTTCCCGGCCAGTCGTAGTTGACGAGCGCGGCGAAGGCGGCGGGAGTGACCCCGGTCACCGCGCGCTCGTGCTCCTTGGCGAAGACGTCCCGGAACCGCTCGACCAGGAGGGGGATATCGTCGCGCCGCTCGCGCAGCGGCGGGATCTCCACCGTCACGACCGACAGCCGGTAGAACAGGTCTTGCCGGAAGCGGCCGGCCTCGATCTCCTTCAGGAGGTCCCGGTTGGTCGCCGCCACGAGGCGGAAGTCGACGTCCTTCGAGTCGTTCCCGCCGACCGGCGTGACGCGGCGCTCCTCGAGGACCCGCAGGAACTTCACCTGGAGGTCGGGGGGCATCTCGGAGACCTCGTCCAGGAAGAGGGTCCCGCCGTGGGCCTGCTCGATGCGCCCCACCCTCTTCACCTGCGCCCCGGTGAACGACCCCTTCTCGTGGCCGAAGAGCTCCGACTCGATGATCTCCCTCGGGATGGCCCCGCAGTTCAGCGCGACAAACGCCCGCGGGCGGCGCGGTGAGTTGTGGTGGAGGGCGCCCGCCACCAGCTCCTTGCCGGTCCCCGACTCGCCTGTGACGAGAACCGTCGTCCGCGTCGGGGCGACGACCCGGAGCCGCTCGAAGAGCCGCTCCATCGGCTTGGAGACCCCCAGGATCGCCTCGAACCCGTAGCGCTTGTCGAGGCGCTCGCGGAGGTTCCGGATCTCCCCGGCCTGTCTCGCCCTCGTGAGCGCCGCGGACGCCCGGAGGCGCAGGTCGTCCCGGGCGATCGGCTTGGCGACGTAGTCGACCGTCCCGAGCGCGCGGGCCGCGATCAGCGTGTCCACGTCCCCGAAGGCGGTGGTGAGGAGGACGGAGACGTCGGGCCGGGCCGCCGCCAGGTCGGTCGCCAGCTCCAGGCCGGTCTTCCCCGGCATCTTCAGGTCGGTGACGACGAGCGCCACGGTGGGGTCGTCCACCGCCTTCGCGAGGGCGCTCACCGCGTCCGGGAACTCCTCCACCCGCCGGCCGTCGGTCTGGAGGGTCAGCGCCATCGCCCGGCGGCTGCCGGAATCGTCGTCCACCACCAGGACGAGGGGCTCGTTCTCGAGACCGTTGCTCACGCTCTCCCCTCGAGGGCCGCTTCGAGCTGCTCCTCGTCCCAGACCGGCACGCCCAGCGCCCGCGCCTTCTCCAGCTTCGAACCTGGGTCCTCCCCCGCGATCACGGCCGTCGTCTTCTTCGACACGCTCGACGTCACTTTTCCTCCGGCTCCCTCGATCTGGGCTGCGGCCTCGTCCCGCGTCCGTCCGGCGAGGGTCCCCGTCAGGACGAAGACCTTGCCGGCGAGCGGACCCTCCCCCGCGGGCTTCTCGTCCCTTCCTGTCATACGGACGCCGGCCCCCCGGAGTTGCGCGAGGAGCTTCCGGTTCGCCTGGCGGCCGAACCACTCCCGAACGGCCCTCGCGGTTTCCGGCCCGATCTCGGAGACGGCCGTCAGGTCCTCTTCCGACGCCTTCGCCAGCTCCTCGACCGACCCGAACCGGCGGGCGAGCGTCCTGGCGGTCTTCTCGCCGACCTCCCGGATCCCGATTCCGAAGAGGAGCCTCGAGAGCCCCTGCTCCTTCGACTTCGCGAGCTGGCCGACGACGTTCGCCGCCGACTTCTCCCCCCAGCGAGCCAGCGGGGCCAGCCGCTCCACCTCGAGGGAATAGAGCGAGGCGATCCCGTCCACGAGCCCCTCGGTCACCAGCTGGTCGATCCGCTCGTCCCCCAGCCCTTCGACGTCCATGGCCTTCCGCGAGACGAAGTGGCGGATCGCCTCGCGGACCTGCGCCGGGCAGGACGGGTTCACGCAGCGGACCGCCACCGCCCCGTCCTCCCTTACGACCCGCTCGCCGCAGGCGGGGCAGGCGGCCGGCATCTCGAAGGCGGCCGCCCCGTCGGGCCGCCGGTCGAGGAGGACGCGGGTCACCTTCGGGATGACGTCGCCTCCCTTCTCGACCGCCACCGTGTCGCCGACGCGGACGTCCTTTCTGGCGAGGTCCTCGTAGTTGTGGAGTGTGGCCCGCCTGACGGTCGACCCGGCGAGGAGGACCGGCTCGAACTCGGCGACGGGGGTCAGGACGCCGGTCCGCCCCACCTGGACGACGATCGCGGTCACCCTGGTCGTCGCCTCCTCCGGCGGGAACTTGTACGCGAGAGCCCACCGGGGGAACTTCGCGGTCTGACCGAGGCGAGCCTGGTCCTCCAGGCGGTCGACCTTCAGGACGACGCCGTCGGTCTCGAACGGGAGGGTCCGCCTCTTCTCGCGCCACTCCTCGAGGAAGGCGCCGATCGCCTCGCGCCCCCGGGCCAGGGCGCGGTGCGGGTTGACCGGCAGGCCGAGCCGCTCCAGGGCCGCCAGCGCGTCGGACTGGGTCGCGGGCGCCCCCGGCCCTTCCCAGCGCGCCACCGAGTAGAGGAAGGCGGAGAGCCGCCTTTGCGCCGTGATCCGCGAGTCGAGGAGGCGGAGCGACCCGGCCGCGGCGTTCCGCGGGTTCGCGAAGAGCGGCTCCCCCGCCTCCTCGCGCGAGCGGTTGAGCGCCTCGAACGCCTTCTCGGGGAAATAGACCTCTCCGCGGACCTCGACCAGCCGGGGAACCCGCGGTCCCGTCAGCTCCACGGGCAGCGCCCGGATCGTCCGGACGTTGGGCGTGACGTCCTCGCCCGTCGCCCCGTCGCCCCGCGTGGCCGCGCGGACGAGCTGCCCTTCCTCGTAGACGAGCGACACCGAGAGCCCGTCGATCTTCAGCTCGCAGACGACGTCCGGGACGCGGCCGTCCAGCCTCTCGACCACCCGCTGGAGCCAGGCGTCCACGTCCTCCGGCGAATAGCCGTTCTCGAGCGAGAGGAGCGGCACCTCGTGCCGGACCTCCGGCAGCTCGGTGACCGGCGTCCCCCCGACGCGCTGGGTCGGCGAGTCGGGCGTCACCAGCTCCGGGTGCTCCTCCTCCAGCGCGATCAGCTCGCGGACCATCGCGTCGTACTCGGCGTCGGTGAGCTCGGGCCGGTCGTGGACGTAGTAGAGCTCCCCGGCGCGCCGGATCTCGGCGACGAGATCGGCGTGGCGCTGGCGGGGCGGGACGGGCACCATCCGGTCATTCTAGCCAGCGGATGGCCGGGATCGTCTCCCTCCGGCGGATCTGACCCTCCTTCCCCGGGGGCGATGGACCGCCGCGGCCGCCGTTACCGCCCGCCATGAAATGATCGCCTCGATGTTCGTTCCCGCCCTCAGGATCCGGAACATCAATTCGGCCCCGGTCCGTCCGGACGGCGCGTTCGTCCTCTACTGGATGACAGCGGCGCGGCGGACGCACTGGAACTTCGCGCTCGACCGGGCGGTGGAGGTGGCGAAGGAGCTGGGTCGGCCGCTCGTCGTCCTGGAGGCTCTCCGGTGCGGCCACCGGTGGGCCTCGGACCGGACCCACCGGTTCGTCCTGGACGGGATGGTGGACAACGAAAGGGCGTGCGAGGTGGCCGGAACCGCCTACTTCCCGTACGTCGAGCCCGCGGACGGCGCCGGGAAGGGCCTCCTCGCCGCGCTGGCCGGGCACGCCTGCTCCGTCGTCACGGATGACTTCCCCTGCTTCTTCCTCCCGCGGATGGTCGCGTCGGCGGGACGCCAGCTCGCGGTCCGCCTGGAGGCGGTCGACTCGAACGGCCTCCTGCCCCTTCGCGCCACCGGGCGCGTCTTCGACCGGGCGGTCGACTTCCGCCGGTTCCTCCAGAGGGAGCTGCCCCGGCACCTCCGCGACCGGCCAAGGACCCACCCGCTCACCACCTCCCTGCCCCGCCTGGAAGAGCTCCCCGCGGAGGTCCTCCGCCGCTGGCCGAGGGCCGAAGCGGAGCTGCTGGGCGGAAGAGCCCCGCTCTCGTCCCTTCCGATCGACCACGCCGTCGCGCCCGTGCCGTTCGAGGGGGGAGAGAAGGCGGCCGCCCTGACTCTCGCCCGCTTCGTGAAGGACCGCCTCCCCCTCTACGCGGAGCGCCGCAACGAGCCCGGCCTCGAGGCGACGAGCGGGCTCTCGCCGTTCCTCCACTTCGGACACGTCTCGGCGCACCAGGTGCTGGACCTCCTCGCCCGCGCGGAGCGGTGGTCCACCGACCGGGAGTTCCCGAAGCCCAGCGGGAAGCGCGAGGGGTGGTGGGGAATGAGCCCCGCCGCCGAGGCGTTCGTCGACCAGCTCGTGACGTGGCGGGAGCTGGGGCTCAACTACGCCTCGCTGCGGGACGACACCGCCGACTACGCCTCGCTCCCGGCGTGGGCCCGCGCCACGCTCGACGCCCACCGGAACGACCCGCGCTCCCACCGCTACTCCTTCGACCAGCTCGAGCGCGCCGCCACCCACGACGAGATCTGGAACGCGGCCCAGCGGCAGCTCCGCCTCGAGGGGCGGATCCACAGCTACCTCCGGATGCTCTGGGCGAAGAACGTCCTCCAGTGGAGCGCGTCACCGGAGGAGGCGGCGGCCACGCTGGTCGCCCTCAACGACCGGTGGGCCGTCGACGGGCGGGACCCGAACTCCTACAGCGGCATCTTCTGGACCTTCGGGCGGTACGACCGGCCGTGGCCCGAGCGGCCCGTGCTCGGGACGATCCGGGCCATGACGAGCGAAAGCACCCGGCGGAAGCTGGACCTCGGCCCCTACCTCGAGCGCTTCTCGGGCCAGGCGACGCTGCCGCTCGCCTAGACTCTTCCCATGCCCACCCCGTACGGTCGCGACCGGGTCCTCGAAACCGGGAAAGGCGCCCTGGTCCTCTCCTGCCTCCGCCCCAAAGGGTGGTCGGGAAGGCCCGGCGCGGGCGGCCCTCCCTCCGCCCCGACGGAAGCGGCCGTCGCCGCGGTCGCCCCGGGGACCGCCGTCGAGTGGGAGGGAGTGATCTACGAGGTGGTTCGCGTGGAGGACTCGCCGTCCGGCGGGACCCGCTACACGCTCGAGCCGTGGGACGAGCGGCAGGTGATCCGGAAGCTGGAGCGGTATGGCGCCGCCGATCCGGGCGGAAACCCGGGGGCAAAGGCGTCTGCCGGAGTCCCTCCGGCCACCCTGCCGCCTTCCGCCGGGAAGGCCCGGGCGCTCTGGGAAAGGATCCCGCTCCCCATCCGCGTCCTCCTCCTCGGCTTCGTCCCCGGCGTTCTCCTCTCGAGCTTCTGCGGTTTCCACCTGATGGGAGAGGGAATGTCGTTCTTCGTCCACGAGCTCGGGCACACCGCGATGGCCCTCGCGTTCGGGAGGTTCGCGGTCCCGGCGGTGGTGCTGACGATCACCTTCGAGCAGAGCCGGCTGGCCGCCGGACTGATCTGGCTCTGCGTCGCCTTCTTCGCCTGGAGGCTCCGGTCGGTTCCCGGCTGGCGCCTTGCCGCCTGGGCCGCCGTGGCGATCTACCCCGTCGTCGCCTTCACCCCGCTCCAGCTCGACGCCTTCCACCTGGCCGGCCACCTCGCGGAGGTGATCGTCGCGGCGCTCTTCTTCCACCGGGCCGTCCGGGGCGGGCTCTTCTCGGAGTGGGAGCGCCCCGTCTACGCCTTTTTCGGGTGGTACCTCTGGCTCCGGAACGTCCGGCTGTTTTTCGGGGTCGCCACGGATGCCCAGGCCCGGACCGACTACCTCTCCATCGCGATCGCGGGCCAGAACGACCTCGTGAAGCTCGCGAACGCGCACGGCCTGGACCTCGCCGCGGTGGCGTTCGCGGCGTTCGCCGTCTCCGCCGTGATCCCGGCGGCCGGCCTCGTCCTGGCGCTCCGGAAGCGCGAGGCCGCGCCGGCCGGCTGATACCATCCCCGGCCGTGAGCAAGGGGCCCGTCCTCCTCGCCCTCGCCGGCGCCGCGCTTCTCGCCGGGGCCCTTCCCCTCCTGGCAGGCCAGCGTGTCCCTCCCGTCGCGTCCTACCGGATCTCGGCCAGCTGGGACGAGGCTTCGAAGAAGCTGACCGCCGACGAGACGGTCACCTTCGTCAACCGGACCTCGCACACCTTCCACGAGATCGAGCTCCACCTCTATCTGAACGCCTTCCGCAACGAGAGCTCCACCTTCCGCCGCCACGACCGGATGGAGAAGCACCGGGACGACCCGGCCTGGTTCGGCATGATCGAGGTGACCCGGGTCGCGCTTTCCGACGGGACCGACCTGACCGCCCGCCTCGCGTTCGTCTCCCCCGACGACGGCAACCCCGACGACCGCACCGTCGCGCGGATCCCCCTGCCGCAGCCGGTTCCGCCGGGCTCCACCCTCTCGTTCCGCGTCGACTTCGTGGCGAAATTCCCCAGGAACACCGTCCGGACCGGCTACTGGGGCGACTACCTGCTCGCGGGCCAGTGGTTCCCGAAGCTCGGCAAGGCGACCGGGAGCGGGTGGCTGACGCGGCAGTTCCACGAGTCGACCGAGTTCTACGCCGACTTCGGCGACTACGACGTCTCCCTCGAGCTTCCGGCGTCGATGAAGGGGAAGGTCGGCGCGACCGGAGTCGAGAAGGAGACCGCCGACCTCGCCGGCGGCCGGATCCGGACCCGCTTCGTGGCCGAGGACGTCCACGACTTCGCGTGGACCTGCTCCCCGCGGTTCGAGGTCCACCGCGACACCTTCTCCCACCCGGGGCTGCCGAACGTCTCCCTCGTCCTCCTCCTCCAGCCGGAACACCGGGGAGTGAGGCAGCGCTACTTCCAGGCCACCAGGGACGCGCTCTCGAAGTACGGCACCTGGTTCGTCCCCTATCCCTACCCGGTCCTGACGATCGTCGACCCGCCCTACGGCTCCGGCGGCACCGGGATGGAGTACCCGACCCTCTTCACCGGCGGCGCTTCGTGGATCGCGCCGAAGTCGATTCCGAATCCCGAGGGGGTCACGGTCCACGAGGCCGGGCACCAGGTGTTCCACGGGATGCTCGCCTCCAACGAGACCGACGAGGCCCACCTCGACGAGGGGATGAACACGTGGGCGACCGCGCGCGTGATGAAGGAGACCTGGGGGAATCCCCCCCTGGAGTGGAAGCTCCTCGGCGTCACGCTGCCGTTCCCCTGGCTCCGGGTCCCCCCCGAGGACTATGCCGCCGACTACCTCGACGCCCAGGCCGCCGGCCTGAGCGACTCGATGTCGGTCCCGACGTTCCGGCAGCTGGCGTGGAGCAGCGTCCAGGTGAACGCCTATTCCCGGACCCAGCTCGCGCTCGAGTCCGCGGCGAGGACGGCCGGGAACGACGTCTGGATGCGGATGATGAAGGGCTACGCGGTGCGCTGGGCCTTCCGCCACCCGGCGACGCAGGACTTCCTCCGCGAGGTGCGGGGGGCCTCCCCTGCGGTCGCATCCGCCCTCGAGATGGCCTGGCAGGGGGCCCCGACCTACGACTACGCCGTCGAGTCGGCCAGCACGTGGCCGCTGGACGGCCCGGCGGGCTACGCCGGCGGGGGGGTGTCGCCGAAGTTCGTCCCGCCGATGAAAGCCCCGGAAAAGGAGGACCGCGGGAAACCGGCACGCTGGGAGTCGGAAGCGCTGGTCCGCCGCCTCGGCGACGGGGTCTGGCCCGTGACGGTGGAGCTCCGGTTCGAGGGGAACCACGTCGTCCGCCGGACGTGGGACGGATCGGATCGGTGGATCCGCTACCGCACGACCGGGGCCAGGCTGGTGTCGGCGACCGTCGACCCCGACCGGAGGCTCCTCCTGGACGTCAACGTGCTCAACAACGGCCGGCTGGTGGAGCCCGACCCCCGGCCCGCCGGGTGGCTGGCTCACCGCCTCCGGTTCTGGAGCCAGAACCTGCTCGAGCTCTTCGCGCTCCTGGCGGTCACCGTCGGAGGGCTCCCGTGAAGGTCTTCCCGGGAGACGCGATTCCGGTCCTGGCGCTCCGCGGCTTCGGCCGCGCGGCCAGGGCGTGGAAGGCCCTGCTGCTCCTCCTCGCCGTCAACGCCCTCCTCGCCCTCGCCCTCGCCCGTCCGGCCGCCTTCTCCCTCCACGCGGCGCTCGACCCGCTCCCGAACGCTTTCCCCCTCGTGAAGGGATCCGACACGACGTTCCCCGAGCACTTCCTCCGGAGCCACCCCGACGTCTTCGGCTCCTCCCGCACCTGGGCGAAGCTGGCCGGCGGGGAGGGCGACGCTTCCGGGCTCCTCCCGGGGTTCGGCGGGAGCCTCCTCGCCCTGGGCCTCCTCAACGCGCTCGTCGCCTCGCTCTTCGCGGGAGGCTTCGCGGCCCGTTTCGCCGGCGAATCCCCCGCCGGCCTCGGCGCCTTCCTGGCCGACGCGGCCCGTGCCGCGCCCTCCTCGCTGGCGCTCTCGTTCGTCTCCGCGGCCGGGATCGCCGGGGCGTGGTGGGGGCTCTTCCTCGCCCCCGGGAAGCTCACCGAGGCCACCGACCTCTCGTTCGAGTGGGAGGCGGTGGGGCTCGCGCTTCTCCGGCTCGCGGCCTTCCTCGCGGCCGCCGGACTCGTCCGGATGACCGTCCTCGCGTCCCGCGCGGCCATGGGCGCCTCCGGCCGGCTGAACCCCTTCCTCGCCCTGGCCACCGGCGCCGGACGGGTCCTGGCGCATCCCGTGAAGGCGCTTTCCCTCGAGATCGCGTTCGCCGCCCTGGGGATCGGTCCGCTGGTCCTGTGGGGGGTGTTCGCCCCTGTCTGGGACGGCGCCGACCTCAGGATGCTGGCCCTCTTCGTCCTCCTGCAGCAGCTCCTCGTCCTCTGGCGCATCGCCGTCCGGGCCTCGCATCTCGGGGCGGTGGCGGCGTGGATGAAACCGGGTCCGGAGGCGCCGCCGGTATAGACTTGCCCCCTTGCCCGAGGGGCGAACAGGAAGGAGCCGACATGGGCCTGCTCAAGGACTTCCTCGTGATCGACGCGAACCGCCGGAGCGCCCAGAACGCGCTCCGGGTCGAGGCCATGAACCGGCGCGACCGGATCCTCCAGCTGACCTCCGACGCCCAGCAGAAGCGAGACGCGATCGGGGCGCTCGAGCAGGAGCTCGAGCGCATCGCCGAGGACCTCGTCCGGACGGAGCACGAGATCCTGGACCTGGGCCGCCAGCGGGACCAGTACGAGGACCAGGGCAGGTCCCGCAAGGTGGCCGCGGTCCGGGCGGTCTTCGCGGCCGACCGGCTCGACGGCGCCCGGGTCGCCGCCGACTTCCGGCGCCTCAGGTCGGAGTTCCAGAAGGAGCGCGAACGGCTCCTGGCCCAGACCGACACCGGCCGGGCGATGGACAACTTCTTCCAGATCGAGTCCTTCCTGAAGGACACGGGCCAGCCGATCCCGGACGCGGCGCGCAGGGCCCTCGCCAAGGAGCGGGCCGACCTCCTCGCGAAGGTCGGGCCGCTCGTCGCCCCGCCCCCGTCGCCGGACGGCATCCTCCGGGCGACGGTGGCCTGGTCCGGCCTGCAAGAGCCCGCGCCCCACGCCGTCGTCGCCCTGGGCCTCCCCGACGAGGGGCACCCGTGCGACCCCGCGGATCTCCCGGCGGCCCTTCTCTACGGCGGGTACGCCTCCGCCGTCGAGCGCTTCGGCACCTCCCCGGCGCGCCCCCGGCGCGAGGGGGGGGTCCTCGTCTTCGAGATGCCGGTCGCCGACGGGGCGCCGGAAGAGAAAGCCCTCGAGCTCTTCCTCGCGGTGGAGGAAGGGATGAAGAAGGCGGCCGCTGCCGCCTCGGTCCGCTGCGAGCTGACCGGCGTCTTCGTCGAGCCCGAGATCGCCGCCGTCGTCTTCGCGGCGGGGAAATAAGGGGGAATCGATGGCTGTCCGCTGGATCGGTGACGCCGCCCGCGACCTGAACCTTTCTCCTCTCGACGCCGTCGAGCTTCTGGCGAGGCACCAGAACTACCCGATGAACGGCTTCCTCGACGAGGACCGCGTCCTCCTGCTCAAGCGGTATGCCCAGGAGCGGAAGGGGGTCGAGTCGAGCGGCCGCAAGCCCGCCCCGCCGAACATGAACAGCACCCAGCAGACGGCGAAGGTGCCGCAGCTCCGGGGCACCGAGGCCACTTCCGTGACGGCGGTGACGCTGCCCATCGAGTCGCAGCACGACCGCGCGGAGGACCGGACGGTCATCATCCCGCCTCCGTTGCCCAACGGCTGACGGAGACGGATGGGAACCTGGAAGTCCGGCCTCCTTCTCGCGGCGCCCTTCTTCCTCTCGCTCCGCCTCGCGGCGGCGGGGGGGGAACCGCCTCCCGACGAAGAGCCGGCCGCGCCCCTGAAGGCCGAGGTGACGGTCGTCTCCCGTGTCGGGGGACCCGACCCCGGCGTCACGGTCCGGGTCCTGACCCGGCAGGAGATCGACGCGATCCCGGCCCGCTCCCTGCCCGAGCTGCTCCAGACGCTTCCCGGCGTCGACGTCCGGCGGCGGGGAGTCGAGGGGGTGCAGGCGGACATCGGGATCCGCGGCGCCGACCACGACGGCACGCTCATCCTGGTGGACGGCGAGGTGGTCAACGACCCCCAGACGAACCACTTCTCGGCCGACCTGGACGTCCCGCTGGACGCCATCGAACGGATCGAGGTCTTCGCGGGCGGCGCTTCGGCGCTCTACGGGTCCGGCGCGATCGGCGGCGTCGTGAACATCGTGACGCGAGGCGCCCGGCTCGGGCGCGCCCGGGCGCAGCTCGAGGGACGGTACGCCCACGGGTCGAACTCCCTCGACGCCGGGAGTCTCCGGATCGCCTCCCGGATCGGGGACAGCGTCGCCGTGGCGGTGGACGCGGGGCGGGCCGAGTCGAGCGGGTTCCGGGACGACACCGAGTTCCAGACGAAGAGCCTCCGCCTCTCGGCCCGGCTGGAGACCGGGTCGGGCCCGGTCCAGCTCTCCCTCGGCTACGGAGCGAAGGAGTTCGGTGCGTACGCGTTCTACGGGACGGCCTACCCGAACCAGAAGGAGTCGACGAACGTCCGGACGGGCCACCTCTGGGCGGACCTGTCGGTCGGAGGATGGGTCGTGACGCCGTCCGCGTCGTTCCGGCTGCACCACGACGACTTCGTCCTCGACCGCGACAATCCGGCCTTCTACGAGAACCTCCACGACACCGAGACGAGGCTGGGCCGCCTCGTGGGCCGGCACGCCTTCCTCGGCGGGACCGTCGCGCTGGGCGCGGAGGCCGGCGGCGAGTCGATCACCTCCGCGACGCTGGGGGACCATTCGCGCGCGCGGCAGTCCCTGTTCGGCGAGTGGGCGCGCCCCTTCCGGACGACGGACCCCGAGTCGGGGGGCCTCCGGCTCGGGCTCCGCTGGGACCGCTACGAGGACTACGGCTCGCACCTCTCGCCGATCGCGTCGGCCTGGGTCGCCGCCGGGAGCGAGGTGAAGCTGCGCGCGTCCGCGGCCTCCGCTTTCCGGATCCCGACCTTCACCGACCTCTACTACCGCGACCCGCAGACGGCCGGCGACCCCGGCCTCCAGCCCGAGCAGGCCTGGAACGCGGAGGTCGGGGCGACCTGGACGAGGGGGCGCCTCTCGCTCGACGTCGCCGGCTTCTTCCGGCACGCCAGCGACCTGATCGACTACGTCCGCCCCGCCTCCTCCACCGTCTTCACGGCCCGGAACATCCGGACCTCCGACACGAGCGGCGTCGAGGCCAGGGCCGAGCTCCGGACGGACCCGGCCGGCCTCCTCGCCCGGGTCGTCCTCCAGACCGCCTACCTTTTCGCCAACCTCTCGAAGCTCTCGGCCGAAGCGGGCGGCGCCGTGGAGGGACGGTACCTCCTCGACCCGGTCCACACCCGGTGGGACCTGATCGGGTCCGGCTTCCTGCCGTTCCAGGTCGCGTGGCGGTCGCGGCTGACCTACTACGCCCGGCCCAGCTTCGAGAACGGCGCCTGGCTCCTCGACGCGAGGCTGGGGCGCCAGCTCCTGGAGGGGGAGATCGTGGAGATCTACCTGGAAGGCGAGAACCTGGGCGACGCCTCGCTCCAGGAGCGACCCGGCGTGCCGCTGCCCGGCCGCCGGGTCGCGGCCGGGATCCACCTGACGTGGTGAGGCCGGCTCCATGAGGCGGTCCACGGCGTTCGGCGCCGTCGCCGCGGTGCTCGCGGCCGTCGGCCTCCTCGCGGCACCTCCCGTCCCGGCGCCGGCGCCCGAGCCCCCGGAGGCGGCCAGGCGGATCCGCGCCGACGTGGAGACGCTGACCTCGGAGGCGCTGGCCGGCCGGCGGGCCGGATCGCCGGGAGGAGAGGCCACCGTCCGTCTCCTCGCGGGCTCCTTCCGGAAGGCGGGGCTGCTTCCGGCGGGCGACGCCGGGAGCTACTTCCAGACCTTCGAGTACGTCGACGGCGTCGACGTGGGAGGCAAGACCTCCCTGGCGACCGCGGCGGGAGTGCCGGCGGGGCGGAGATGGCAGGCGGGCTCCCACTTCCGTCCGCTCGCGTTCACCGCGGCCGGGGAGGCGGAGGGAGAGGTCGTCTTCGCCGGATACGGCATCTCGGCGCCCGAGCTCGGCTGGGACGACTATGCCGGGCTGGACGTGAAAGGAAAGATCCTCCTCGCCCTCCGGTACTCCCCCGACGGAGACGATCCCCGGTCGCCTTTCGCGCCCCTCACCGCCCTCCGCGCGAAGGCCGCGACCGCGAGGGAGAGGGGCGCGGCGGCGATCCTCTTCGCGACGGGACCCCGCACGAAGGGAGTCCGCAACGAGCTGGCGCCGCTCCGGAACGAAGCGTCGTTCCGCGATGCAGGGATCCTCGCCGTCTCCGTGACGAGGCCGGTGGCGGACGGGCTCTTCCCGACCCCGGGCGGCCTCGACCTCCTGCAGCGGCGAATGGACGAGGCCCGCCTCCCGGCCTCCGCCCCCATCCCGGGGGCGCGCGTCTCGCTCGTCCTCGACGTCACGCCGCGGACGGCCCGGGCCTCCAACGTCGTCGGCATCCTCCCCGGCTTCGACCGCACGACGAACACCGAAGTCGTCGTCGTGGGGGCCCACTGGGACCACCTCGGGACCGGCGCGCTCGCGTCCCTCGACCCCGAGGGGGCCGGAAAGCTCCACCCGGGGGCAGACGACAACGCCTCGGGCGTGGCGGCGCTCCTCGAGCTCGCCCGCTCCTTCGGGCCCCGGAGGCGGGAGCTGAAGCGCTCCCTTCTCTTCGTGAGCTTCGGCGCCGAGGAGCTGGGGACCCTCGGCTCCCTCCACTTCGTCCAGCATCCCCCCGTCCCGGTCGACCGGATCGTCGCGATGGTCAACCTCGACATGGTGGGCCGGCTCCGTTCCGGAAGGCTGGAGGTCCACGGCCTCGGCACCTCGCCGGGCTGGAAGCCCCTTCTGGAACGAACGGGCCGCCCGCCGGGCGTGACCCCCGTCCTCCTCGACGGCGGGCTCGGCCCGTCGGACGCCATGCCGTTCGCCGCCGCCTCGCGGCCGGCCCTCTACCTCTTCACCGGGATGCACTCCGACTACCACCGTCCGTCGGACACGGCGGCCACGCTGAACTACGAGGGGATCGCCGCGGTCGACGCGTTCCTGGCTCCCGTCCTGACGATCCTCGCGGGCGGCGAGACGCGCCTCCCCTTCTCGAAGAAGCCGGGCCCGCACCCCTTCTTCTAGCAGCCTGCTAGAGCCCGACCAGCTCGATCCCGATCCGCTCGGCGTAGTCCAGGATCCGCTTCTCCCTGTAGAACTCACCGAAGTAGATCGCCTGGATCCCCGCGTTGGCGATCAGCTTGAAGCAGCCCCAGCACGGGGAAGCGGTCGTGTAGATCTCGCCCCCCTCGATCCTCACGCCGTTCATCGCGGCCTGGAGGATCGCGTTCGCCTCCGCGTGGACGGTGGCGATGCAGTGGCCGTCCTCCATCAGGCAACCGACGTCGTCGCAGTGCGCCAGGCCCTTCAGGGAGCCGTTGTAGCCGGTCGAGAGGATCCGCCGGTCGCGGACGATCACGGCGCCGACGTGCTTCCGCGGGCAGGTCGAGCGCGACGAGACTTCCTTTGCAATGTTCATGAAGTAGGGGTGCCAGTCGATCCGTTCAGCCATCGCGCGAGCATTATCCCGCACCCCGGGAAGTCAAACGCTCCGGCCGCGTGTACCATCTTGGGCGTGCACGGGAGGAGCGTCGTCGTCACCGGCCTCGGGGCCGTCTCGTCGCTCGGAGGGGACCTGAGGTCGACCTGGGACGGCCTCGTCGCGGGGCGGTGCGGAATCGGGCCGATCACCCTCTTCGACGCCTCGGGGTTCCGGACGAAGCTGGCGGCGGAGGTCAAGACCCTGCCGACCATCGCGTCGGGGCGCCTCCGGAGGCGCCTCTCGCGGACCGACGTCATCGGCCTCGCCGCCGCACGCGAGGCCCTGGCCGACTCGGGCCTGATCCTCGACCGGGAAGACCCGGCCCGCATCGGCGTGGTCCTGGGCGGGGGCGTCTCCGGGCTCCTCGACAGCGAGAACTACTACCGGGACCTCCTCGCGAAGGGGCCCCGGCGGTGCCGCCCGACCCGGGCGCTCAACCATCCCCCCGACCAGACCACGGACCGGATCGCCGAGATGTGGGGACTCCTCGGACCCCGCGCGACCATCACCACCGCCTGCTCGTCCTCCGCGACGTCTCTCGGCTACGCGGCCGACCTGATCCGCCACGGCTTCGCCGACATCGTCGTCACCGGGGGCGCCGACACCTTCGCCCGGCTGACGCACGGCGGCTTCAACGCCCTCCGGGCCGTCGACCCGGAGCCGTGCAAGCCGTTCGACCGCCGGCGCAAGGGCCTGACGATCGGCGAGGCGGCCGGGATCCTCGTCTTCGAGGAAGAGGAGCGGGCTTGCCGCCGGGGGGCCAGGATCCGGGCCCGGTTCCTCGGCTACGGCGTCACCTCGGACGGCCACCACATGACCCAGCCCGAGCCCTCCGGCGAGGCCGGGGCCCGGACCATCGCGGCCGCCCTCCTCTCGGCCGGCCTGAACCCCGAGGACGTCGACTACGTCAACGCCCACGGCACCGCGACCCCCCAGAACGACCCCGCCGAGACCGCGGCCCTGAAGCGGTCGCTCGGAGAACGGGCCCGGCGGATCCCGGTCTCGTCGATCAAGTCGATGCTCGGGCATTGCCTCTGCGCGGCCGGCGCCATCGAGGCGGTGGCCACCGTCCTCACCGTCGAGACCGACATCGTTCCCCCGACCATCCACTACGAAGAGCCGGACCCGGAGTGCGACCTCGACGTCGTCCCGAACCAGTCCAGGGAAACCTCCGTCAGGGTGGCGCTCTCGAGTTCGTTCGCGTTCGGCGGCAACTCCACCGTCGTCGCGTTCGGGGAGTACCGGTGACGAGTCTCCCCCGCCTCGTCATCACGGGCTCGGGCGCCGTCACCGCCCTCGGCCGCGACCTCGCGTCCACCGCGCTGGGCCTCGCCGAAGGCCGTTCCGCCGTGGCGCCCGTCTACCCGGACGGCCAGGCGCCCCGCGGCGCGTCGCCGGCGGCCCGCATCGCCTCGTTCACCACCGAGCCGGAGCTCCCCAGGGCGAAGGCGCGTCGCCTCGATCGCGGCAGCCTCTTCGCCGTGGTCGCCGCCAGGCAATGCCTCGCCGACGCCGGGTGGGAGATGGCCGGCCGCGAGGAGCGGACCGGCATCCTGCTCGGAACCGGATCGGCCGGGGCGGGGCCCCTCACCGAGTTCGAGCGGCAGATGGCGGTCGAGTCCCCGGAGTCCGCCTCGCCGTTCCTCTTCCCGTACACGGTCGCCAACGCGCCGGCGTCCGTCGTGGCCCTCGAGCTCGTGATCAAGGGGCCCAACGTCACCGTGATCCAGAAGGACCCGGCCGCGTTCAACGCCCTCTTCTACGGCCGGATGATGCTGGCGGACGGTCGCGCCGACGCCCTGCTCGTCGGCGCCGCCGACGAGTGGAGCCTGACGTACCACCAGGCCTACGAGCACCTCCGGGTGACGCGGAGCGAAGGGCGGGAGGGGTTCGTCCTCGGCGAGGGGGCCGGGGTCGTCCTCGTGGAGCCCGAGGAGTCGGCCCGCGCCCGCGGCGCCCGGACCGACGTCAGGCTCGCCGGACTCGCGACGCGGCCCGCTCCTTGCTCGCCTCACGAACGCCGGGCCGCGCCGGACGAGCTGGCCGAAACGATCCGGGCCGCTCTGGAAGAGGCCGGGGCTTCTCCTCGGGAGGTCGGCCTCGTCCACCTCTCCAGGAACGGCTTTCCCCTGGTCGACGAGGCCGAGGAGGAGGCCCTCCGGCTCGTGTTCGGAGAGCGGTCTCCCCGGACGGCCGCCGTGAAGCTCCTGATCGGGGAGAACCCCTTCGCCGGCGCGACCCAGCTGGCTCTCGCCGCCGCCGCGCTCCGCTCCGGAGACGGCCTCCGCGCGATCCTCGTGAACGCCTTCGGGGCGGGCGGAAATTTCTTCTCGGCTTTCCTCTCCAGGCAATAGCCTACGCCCGTCTCCACGAGACCCCGGAGGGGGCCTCCGAAGAGCTTGGCCGCGGACCCCGTTGGACCATATGATGTAAGATGTAGCATATGGCCCATCGGACGCAGCTGATCCTGGACGAGTGGCAGTACGACGGAATCCGGGCGATCGCGGAATCGGGTGGCGTCTCCCTCTCGAGCGTGGTGCGGGAAGCCGTGAGCGAATACCTCGGTCAACGCAACGCCGCGGCGGACTCTTCCCTCGACGGGCTGCGGGGACTGGGCCGTGACCCCGGACTCACCGGAGCCGACCACGACGCCGTCCTCTATGGAGCGTCCCGGAACGAGTCGACGGAGAAGGCCGGCGCCGAGGGACGTTTCACCAGGGCCGGGCCCGTCAAGGCACGCCGACCCGCGCGCCGCGCATGAACCGGACGTTCGTCGACACGAGCGGCTGGTACGCTTACGTGAACGCTGCCGACGCCCACCACTCCAGGGTCGGAAGGGCATTTCGGGCCTGTCCGGGGCGGCTCGTCACCTCGAGCTACGTCTTCGACGAGCTCGTCACCCTCTGCCGGTACCGCCTGGGCCACGCCATTGCCGTCAAGGCCGGAGCGCTTCTCCTCTCCGCCGGGAAGCTCGACATCGTCCGCATCACGGCCGAGGACGAGCGTGCTGCGTGGGCCCTCTTCCAGGAGAAGCCGGACCAGCCTTTCAGCTTCACCGACTGCACGTCGTTCGTCCTGATGCGCCGCCTCGGCCTGACCTGCGCCCTCGCCCTGGACGACGACTTCGCCCGCGAGGGCTTCGAGCTGCTCCCGGGAAGTCGCGCGGCATCCTGATCTCATCGTGGTCAGGAGGTGCCGGGGAGGCGTCACTTCTTCACTCGGCTCGCCTCGCCAGAAGAGTCCGCGGGTCGTTCGTCACGTTGTCGAAGGGTATGGGACCCGCTCGTTTCCCGTCGGGGACGGCCGGCGCCGATAGACTGAACTCTGGATGTCTGCCTGCCCGGCCTATCCGGTCACTCTCGAACCGTGGAGAGATCAGAAAGACCCTGGGCCCGCGGGTTCAGACCTCGACGGCTCCCTGCGGGAGCTTCTGGATCTCCTTGGCCCTGATCGAGGCCCGGTGCTCCCTGAGGTACGCCCCCGCCTTCATCATCCGCTGCGTCCGGAAGAGGACCCGCGTGATGTAGGGGATGTGCGACGGCGTCACCTGCTTCATCCACGCGAAGATCGACTTGTCGCCGCCGATGTTCAGGACCGACCTCTTCCACGTCTCGGCGTAGAGCTCGAAGAAGCGGGCGGCGCCCACCTTCGGCTCCCAGAGGAGGTGGTGCATGTCGTACTTGAACCAGGGCTGCCCTTCCAGGACCGGCGCGAGCTGGTCGAAGAGTTCGGTCCCCGGCAGCGGGGTCAGGATGGTGTAGCCCGCTCGCTGGAACCCGTGCTCCGCGACGAAGTCCCACAGGTCCCGGAAGTCCTGCTCCCCCCAGTCGGGGTCGACGAGGAAATTGCCGGTGACCCCGTATTTCATCGAGCGGGCGATCTCCGCCGCGCGGATCGTCTCGGTCACCGAGAGGTCCTTCGTCACCCGGTCCAGGGCCTTGTTCGTGGCCGCCTCCAGCCCGAAGAAGACGTCGAAGTCCTGCGCGAGCGGCCTCCAGGCCTCGAGGAGCTCGGGGTTCCTCGCGACGACGTCGGTCCGGCTCTGGGCGAGGATCCAGCGCTTCTTGACGCCTCGCTTCTTCAGGGCAGCCGCCAGCTCCAGGCTCCGGGCCGGGTGGTTCCAGAAGAGGTCGTCGACGATGAAGACGTGAGGACCGGTCTGGACGAAGTCCTCGACCACCGCGCCGATCGACCGCTCGCGGAACGACCGGCCGTACAGCTGCCACACCGAGCAGAAGTTGCACCGGTAGGGGCAGCCCCTCGCCGTCTCGATCGTCCAGGCCGGCTTGAAGAGGAGGCACTGGTAGCCGCTGCGGAACTTCGCCACGAGGTCCCGCGCCGGCAGCGGCACGGCGTCAAGGCCGGTCCGCGCGGTCACCGGGGCGCTCTCGGTCCACCCCTCCTCGCCGTGGAGCAGGAGTCCGGGGACCTCCGCGAGGGGCGTCCCCCGCTCGAGCGCGGCGACGAGGGCCGGCACGATCTCCTCGCCGTCGTCCACGCAGACCGCGTCGATCGCGTCCGCCCGGAGCGCCGACGGGTAGGCCGCCGTGGCGTGTCCCCCCGCCAGAACGAAAGTCTCGGGCGAGAGCCGCTTCACCTGCCGGGCCACGTCGACGACCATGTCGTACTCGAGCGCGTGCATGCCGGCCACGCCGACGAGCTGGGGGCGAACCCTCCGCATCCACCGGAAGAGGCTCCCGCCGAACCGGAGGTCGACGAGGGAGACCTCGTGCCCCTGCTGCCGGAGCGCCGCCCCGATGTACTCCATCCCCAGGGGCTCGGCCCGGAAGAACGGCCCGAGGCCGAACCGTTCGTTCCCTGGGTCTGGTCGGACGAGAAGAACCCTCATCGGCAGACCGCGGACGATAGAGAAAACAGGCCGTCGGGGCAACTGGCACGGGAAAAGTACCTGGGCCAGAAACCGTGGACCCGGACGAAGCAAAGTCGAGTAGTGTCTCGTCCGAAGATGACGAACCTGGACAATGAGATGCTCGTCAGGTACCTGGTCGTCCTGGACAGGCCCGGCCGGCAGTTCACCGCGGCGGACGACACGCGCTGGGGCGGTCTCCTCAGCCCGAGCCCCGAAGAGATCCCGCCCAGGGGCGGAAGCGGCCTCAAGGTGGTTCTTCTCGGGAGCTGGCTGTTCGGCTACCTCGTCCTCGAGACGCTCGAGCGCTACGAACGCCGCTTCCCGGGAAAGCTGAACTTCGTCGGGCTCGTGACCGACGACCCGCTGAACCCCGATGCCAGGATCTCGGTCAAGAAGCGGATCTGGAACCTGGTCGGTCTCCCCTACCGGGTGATCGACGAGACCTCCGTCATCGAGTCGGGCCTCAGCCACGGCGTCCCCGTGTACACCGGGGAAGTGAAGGTGGAATCGTTCCGGAAGCTGCTCGGACAGTGGAACCCGGACGCGATCCTGGTCTGCGTCTTCGGTCAGATCATCGACGCTCCGATGATCGAGGTCCCCCGGTTCGGCACCTACAACTTCCATCCCTCCGACCTCTCGCTCCACCAGGGGGCCGGCCCCGCGCCCTACGACGACCTGGCGGCACGCCGCGCGGGAACGACACGCTGGTCGGTCCATCACGTCACCGAGGAGGTCGACGCGGGGCCGGTCGTCGGGCACTCCCCGCTGGTGAACGTCCTGAACGCGAAGGGCGCTCTTCCGGGAGATCCCCTGGTGGTCTACGAGAAGCTGTCCGAGGCGCTGGGCCCGCTGGCCTTCTTCCTGATCGAGGAGCTGTGCCGGAGACACGAGACGAAGAGGCCCGGACCGATCGAAGAGATCGATTTCGAGAACCGGTTCTCCGGCGAAGTGAAGTCGAGGCTTCTCCAGCCGATCCTGAAAGAGACGGCGGACGGGACGCTGCCGATACCCGAGAGCTCCCTGTTCGCGTGAACCACCCCGACCCGCTCGAGAGGACCGGACCGGAGCGCCCGGACAGAGACCTCGGATGACCGTCACGCCGCTCTCACGGCAGCACTCCTGGATCCTCTTCAGCATCGTCTTCGCGGGCTTCATCTATCAGGTGGACAGCTGCATCGTGAACATCTCCCTTCCGACGCTGGCGCGTCACTACGGCGTCGACACGGGAGAGATCTCCTTCGTCGTCCTCTCTTACCTCCTGGTCGTTTCCAGCACGTTGCCCCTCTTCGGAAAGCTGGCCGACAGGGTCGGGATCAGGAGGGTCTTCCTCCGTGGTTACGCGGTCTTCATCGCCGGCACCCTTCTGTGCGGCCTCGCCCCCGGCCTCTTCTGGCTCGTGGGCGCGCGCTGCGTCCAGGGGCTGGGGGGCGCCATGCTGCTCACCACGGCCTTCGCGGGGATCCCGCGGTTCATGCCCCGAGAGGCGGCCGGATGGTCGTTCGGGATCCTGAGCACCGCCTCCGGGGTGGGACTGACGCTCGGAGCGCCTCTCGGCGGGTTCATCAGCGGTCTTCTCTCCTGGAAGTGGATCTTCCTGATCCAGGTGCCGTTCGGGCTCGCGGCCCTCGCCATCGGCTGGAAGGTCCTTCCCCGTGACGAGCCGTCGAGCGGGACGGTCGGGAAACCGTTCGACCTGCCGGGAGCGCTCCTCTCGATCCTGTGCCTTGGCTCCGCTCTCTACGGACTGGCCAGCAGTCACGAGGTGGGCTGGTTCGCCCCGTCGCTCCTCGCCTGCTTCGCCTGCTCTCTGGCCTCCCTGGCGGGGCTGGTCCTGTGGGAGAGAAGGTGCCCGGACCCGCTCGTGAGCCTGGAGCTGCTGGGAGCGACCTCTTTCGTCTTCCCGGTTCTCGGGCGCGTCCTCGGGTCGATCGCCTCCGGAGGGGTCCTCTTTCTCCTTCCCTTCTACCTGGAGCTGACGAAGGGATTGAGGGCCGAGCAGTCCAGCCTGGTCCTGATGATCTACTCGGCGGTCCTGATGGGGATCGCTCCCCTGGCGGGGAAGATCTCCGACCGACACGCACCGCGCGCGATCTGCTCGTGGTCCATGCTCTCGGCCTCGATCGCCTGCCTGCTCTTCGGCGTCACCCTGCACCTGCCCGGTCTCTGGGCGGTGATCGTCTTCATCTGCTGGGTGGCCCTGACCTACGGCTTCTTCTTCCCCTCGAACAACCTGCTCATCATGCGGGCCATTCCTCCCGAGCTGCTGGGATCGGCCTCCGGGATCCTGGCGACGGCGTGGACCCTGGGCATCTCCCTGGGAGTCTCCCTCTTCCAGACCGTGTTCGACGCCGGCGTCACGCTCTCGGGCTTTTCGCCCCACGTTCACGGTCTGGGAGCGATCCCGCTCCCGGCCCTGTTCCCTGGATTCCGGTCGGCCTTCGCTCTCGGAGTCCTGGCCTCCGGAGCGGCCCTGTTCTTCTGCCTGCGGCCGGCACCGAGATGTTCGTCCCGGCAGAGGAAGCGGAACCCGGCCCCTGAACTAGACTAGCGGCGATGCACCGCCCCTTCCGCGCCGCCTACAACGCCTCCTACACGAGCGCCCTCTGGCGACGGCAGACCGAGCTCCTCGAGGGGCGGATCGGGACCAAGGCGTCCTTCCGCCTGGCGGAAACGCCGGTCTTCCTCTCGCCCGAGGTCTCCCGCCGCCTCGAGGACGCCGCCCGCGGAATCACAGCGCTCCTCGAGCGCCCGGGCACGGTGGACACGATGCGCGGGGCGATCCCTCCCGAGTGGGACGTCCCCGGGATGGACTCCTTCCCGTCGTTCCTGCAGATCGACTTCGCCCTCGTCGACGACGGGGCGGGGAGCCTCGAGCCGAAGCTGATCGAGCTGCAGGGCTTCCCGTCGCTCTCGGCCTTCGAGGTCTTCCAGGTCGAGGCGTGGAGCGAGGTCCTCCAGGAGGTCCCGGGTCTCCCGAAGGGGCCCTGGAGCGGATTCTTCTCGGGCCTCGACCGCGCCCGCTACGTCGAGCTCCTGCGCCGCGTGGTCGTCGCGGACCACGACCCGGAGAGGGTGGTCCTCCTCGACCTCGACCCGCCGAAGCAGAAGACCTTCATCGACTTCGAGGCCACCAGGCTGCTTCTCGGAGTCGACTCCGTCGATCCGCGGTCCCTGAAGCTCGAGGGCCGCAGGCTGACGCGGGAGAAGGGGGGGCGGAGGGTCCCGGTCGAGCGGATCTACAACAGGATCGTCATCGACGAGCTCCTCCGGACCAGGGCGCATCTGCCGTTCCGCCTCACGGAGGAGATCGACGTCTCCTGGACCCCGCACCCGAACTGGTACTGGACCTTCTCGAAGGCCTCGCTGCCGCACCTCGACCACCCCGCGGTCCCGAGGACGCGGCTCCTCTCCGAGGTCGACCCGCTCCCGGGGGACCTGGCCGAGAGGTACATCCTGAAGCCCCTCTTCTCGTTCGCCGGGGGCGGCGTCAACGTCGATCCGACCCCGGCCGACGTCGCGCGGATTCCGGCGAAGGAGCGCGACCGCTGGTGCCTGCAGGAGAAGATCGCCTACGCTCCGTTCCTGCCGGCCGTCGACGGCGGGGGAGTGAAGGTCGAGATCCGGATGATGTTCTACCGGCCGGCCGGGTCCCCGGAGCCGATCCTCGGGCTGAACCTCTGCCGCCTCTCGCGCGGGAAGATGCTGGGGGTCGACTTCAACAAGGACTTCACCTGGGTCGGCTCCTCGGTCGCGATCGCGCCCGCGGGGTAGGGAAGCTCGAGCGGGCAGGAGCGGTACATCCCCCAGTCTGGCCCCCCGGTGGAGCCCGGCGCCGAGCGCCGTGAAGCTGACGGAGGTTCCGGGAGGCTCCGGGCGCTTCCGGGAACAGGGCTGGCCCGGGGCGCCGTTCTCGAGGTCCTTCTTCCGTTACCGTCCCCTGGCCGTCGGAAACGGACTATTCTTTGTCAGGCGAACATGGCGCCAACCGCGAATTCCGTCCGACGCGATCTTCCGAGAGCCAGGCAAAGGTTCCGCTGATCTCTTTTTCTGCAGGCACGGTCCTGCGGGAGGTAACGATGACGATCAGGCGATCCACGACGGGCGCACCCACTGGGGCCGCGTTCCTTCTCGCCCTCCTCGCCCTGCTCCTCTTCCCCGCGCCGCTCTGCGCCGACACCAGTTTCGAGGCAGGTGACGGGACCTGGTTCGTCTACGGGCGCACCCTGATGACGTGCCAGGACGTGCCGAACGACGCCGGGGTGCTGGAGAACGTCCCCTGCGTCCTGGTCGGGACGATCGGGGGCAAGCCGATCGCCGCCGTCGCCCCTGCCTACGCGCCGAAGGGGTCGGTGCGCGAGAACAGGCTCTACATGGTGACGATCCAGAGCGCGGGGAACATCTACTTCTCGGGGGTGGAGGGGAACGTGGTCGAGGTGAAGCTCAATGGGGGGAGGCTGCAGGACTGGATGACCTACATCGGCGGTTCCGGGGCCTCGTCCGAGTACCTCGCCCGCTTCCTCGAGATCCCCGACCCGCAGGACTCCAGCAAGAGCCTCCTCCTGGCCTCCAACGGGTCGAGCACGCTCCGGATCCTCCGGGTCGACCAGATCACGAGCGACGCCTTCCCGATCCGCTGGCTCAAGGCCACGGAGTCGGCCGCGTGGCAAGCGACCGGGAACCTGATCAACGTCGACCGGATCGACCTGGAGTCGTACCGCGTCGTCAGCCGCGACGTCCCGAAGCCCCCCGCCCCGTCGGCGATCGTCCTCTGGTACCAGAGGCCCGGTATGACGATGAGGAACAACTGGACCTGGCAGGCCAACAGCGTCGCGGTCGCGAAAATGCAGAACGCCTCCAGCCTCTCGGTCTACCAGACGTTCGAGAACGTCTACCCGTTCAACTCCGCGGACGGGGACCTTCCCAGCGTCTGGGACATGGCGGGCCCGTCGAAGCAGTACTGGGCCCTCTCCGTCGTCGGAGGGGCGCTGGTTAACCCCGACGAGACGGGGAAGCTCCACTACTGGTTCTCGATGCACCACCTGAACATCTTCAAGGACCTGAACCGTCAGCTCTTCTCCTACACGGTCGAGTCCTACAAGTACCTCCAGACGTACGCGCTGGAGATCACGGTCGACGACCAGGGGACGCTCAAGCTCGTGTCGCCCTCTTCGGCCAAGGGGGTCCGGAGCGAGTGGGCCTGGTACTACTGGACGGATGACTTCGGGCGGGCGAGCGACCAGATCGACGCCTACACCCGGGACTGGGCCGGCCCGAGGATCCGCACCGACGCCGCCGGCCAGATCTGGATCGACAGCTACACCCCCAACCCCCCGCACGACGCCGACCCCCACTGGGCCACCTCCTCGAAGGTCGTCGGGAAGATCTCGTTCGAGCCGGACCCGGAGGGGTGGAAGCCGGGCGTGGCGAAGTCCCGGTACGAGGGGATTCCCGACTCGCAGCTGACGCCGGAGCAGAAGGCCGAGAAGGCGCTCGTGGAGCCCGGGACGCAGGTCGTCGCCGTCCTCTACGGCTGGCCGCACTTCGGAACGCCCGAGACGTACCACCAGGATGGCCTGCCGCTCCTCACCCGGCAGAACGTCGACCAGACGCTCAACTGGAAGAGCAACTCGAACGGCTTCGGTTTCGACGGCAAGCTGGGGTTCAAGGCGGCGGGGTGGAGCGTCAGCGCGATCGCCGGCGTCTCGTACAACCACACGACGGAGACCGAAGAGGAGACGACGAAGACCGAGACCCTGACCGTCAAGTACGGCCTGGACCACTACGACCAGGACGAGTTCCAGAAGTTCCAGCAGACCGGCGCCGTCTTCTACACGCAGGCGCAGCCCCAGCTCTCCGGGTACGGGCACGTCGTCCCGGCCTCCCTCGACCCGGCTCACAAGGGGCCCTGGGTGAACGGGATGCCGGACGACGTCTTCACGTTCGACGTCCTGACGTTCCGCGTCGGGAGCGACGCGGGGATGAACTACGCCGGGTTCAACGTCAACTCCCCGGGGACCGACCTCGCTGGTCGGCTGATGTTCCTCTCGAAGGGGCTCGCCCCCCGCCCCATCACGCTCGTCACCCCCGACAAGGACGGGAAGGTCAACGAGTGGGCCGACATCCACGCCTGGCAGGAGAAGGTGGGGCTCCACGCCTTCCTGACGGCCGCGAACAGCAAGACGACGGCCGCCGCCGCGGGCCTCTCCATCTTCACGGCGACGACGTACGACCTGCAGGAGAACAAGGGGACGAGCTTCGAGCGGACGAAGACGACCACGCGCAGGGACGACACGGCGTGGTACGCCGGGATCGAGTACAAGCACTCCCCCGAGACGGTGGGAGTGAAGTCGGAGGCGACCTCGAAGTACACGGGGTCCTACTCGCAGAGCGACTCCAAGTCGTCCGGGCTGGCCTGGAGCCTGGCGATGCCCAAGAGCGGCGAGGCGTTCGTGCCGTCGTGCAAGTTCATGACGCACATCGTCTCGATCGACATGCGGAAGTTCTCCACCTGGATCTACTCGAGCCCCTCCTCTCCCTGGAAGGGAAAGCCCGACTTCGTCCCCGACTGGAACTGGACGTACCTCCAGGACTTCACGCTGATCGCCTCGACGACCGCCGACTGGGACCTCCCGACCGAGTGTCGCGCGGCCTTCGAGATCCAGACCGACCGGGGAGGGACCTCGACGGTCCGCATCGCAGCCCGCTGGACGAACGGGCAGACCCCGCGGCTCTCGGCCCACGAGCAGAGGCCGGTTCCCTCCGACCGCCCGGGGAACCTCCGGTTCCCGGCGGGAGTGGTCTCCCTCTCGTTCGACTCGGTCGGGGTCTGCAAGGAGATGAGCTTCATCATCGAGCTCGACGCCTCGCTGCCGGTGAACGGCTTCTGGGTCCGCGCCCGCGACGGAGGCTGGGTCGACGTGGCGCAGGAGATCACGGTCGTCGACGGCGTCAGGGCGATCGTCGTGGGGCTGAAGGACGGCAGCGTCCACGACCAGGACGCCGTCTGCGACGGGAAGGTCACCGTCCTCGGCGGACCGGGGTGGATGGCGAAGCCCGGCCCCGGGGGCGAGCTCGGATTCGACCTGGACTTCGACGGGAAGGCCGACCTCGTCCTGGAGGACGGGGATCAGAAGCGGATCCAGGTCGACCTCGTCACCGACGCCGGTCACTACGTCGCTGCGACGGCGGGATACCTCGCCGACGGCTGGCACATCCAGAGGGTCGGCCAGTGGGGAGGGTTCGGCGCCCTCGTCGCACGGCAACAGACGGATCCCTCCCTCGTGCTGGCCCTCATGGAGGGGGCCGAGATCGCGCAAGGGGTCGACGCCGGGGATCTCCCCGTCGAGTGGCAGCTGCTCCACGCCGCGGACTTCGACGGCGACGGCGCCTGGGACCTCCTCCTCCGGAGCTTCGCGACGGGGCGGTTCAAGGTGATCTACCTCGACGCCTCCGGCCAGGTGCTCCGGAGTCAGCTGCTCGAGGGGTTCGGCGCCTGGGACGTCGTCCACTTCCCGGCGGATCTGGACGGCGACGGCAGGGCCGAACTGGTCGTCGAGGACGTCTCGACCGCCGGGGTACGGATGGTCCGGATCACGGACCACGGCGCCGAGGCGACGCCGATGTTCGAGCTTCCGGCGGGATGGTCGCTCGAGGCGCGGGGCTTCTTCGACCGGGACGCGCGCGCAGACCTCATCTTGCGGAAGAAGAAGACCGGAGAGGCGTGGCTCCTCCTGATGAACGGACCGGTGGTCGAGAAGAGGATCGACCTCGTCGGGTTCCCGGCCGGGCCGGGAGGGGTCGTCCTCACGGCTGACTTCAACGGCGACGGCCTCTCCGACCTCCTCTGGATGGACGAGGCGACGCGGATGCTGAGCGTCATCCTGATGGAGCCGGAGAAGGTGGGGGCGACGGGTATCCTCCACGTCCTGCCCCACGACTGGAGGGTCGTGGCGCACTGAGCGGGGAAGCCCCCGCGCACGGCTCTGCGGCCTCGGCCCGTGACCAGGGTCAGGATCAGGGTCTCGACGAGTCCTTCCGCTGCCGAGGAGATCTTCCGGCAGAAGGTGATCCGCCTCCTTCAGCTGGCCGGTCTCCTCGACGAGGGCCGCACGCGGGACATCCATCGGCGAGCCCGGATCTTCCATGTGCAGGACGTTCGGCTTTCGAGAAGTTGGCCAAATGGAGCTTCAGGATGTAGACGTCCCATCTCCTTCTTCGAGCGGGGGCTCGAGGCTCGACCCGCCAGGTGCGATAGGCTCCCGCCCCGGGTCAAGGGCCCTCGACGAGAGAATAGAGTGCGAGAGCGGCGATGACCTCGGAGGACGTGAGATGGTGAGCCGCTCCACGACCAGCGCAGGGATCTCGTCCCTGGACGTCGCGCTGGCCGACCACCTGAATGCGGAAGAGCCGAAGATGCTCTCCAAGCTGACGGCGGCCCGGGCGTCGGTCCGCGAGCGGACGGTGGCGGACGCGGACAGCGAGCCACCGCCGAGCCGTAGAGCGTGACCAGCTCTGCCGACGACGCGCTCATCGTCCAGAGCGATGGCTCGGTACTCCTGGAGGTCCACGCCCCGCGAGCGGAATCCGCGCGCGAGGCGCTCGCCCCCTTCGCCGAGCTCGTCAAGAGCCCGGAGCACGTCCACACGTACCGGCTGACCCCGCTCTCCATCTGGAATGCCCGCTCGGCGGGCCTCTCCGGAGCCACGATGGTCGCTGCTCTTCGAGAGCACGCGAAGTACCCCGTCCCGGACAACGTCGTGACCGAGGTTGGCGAGCTCGCGGCGCGCTACGGACGCGTCGTCCTCACCAGGGACGGCGACCCCGGTGACGGCCTGGTCCTCACCTGCCTGGACCAGCCGACCGCGGAGCGGCTCTTTCGGGACAGGGCCACGGCCCCCTGCCTCGGGGACCGGATCGACGCGACCCGCTTCCGAGTGAGCCCCGCGCTGCGCGGAACGCTCAAGCAGGCCCTCGTCGTCGCCGGCTTCCCCGCGGAGGACCTGGCAGGATACGTGTCCGGCCAGGAGATGCCGGTCGCGTTTCGCGGCCGTTGCCTGTCGGGTGCGCTGTTGTCGGTGCGTGACTACCAGCGCGAGGCGGCCGAGGCGTTCTACCTCGCCGGATCCGAGCGGGGAGGCAGCGGCGTCATCGTGCTGCCCTGCGGCGCGGGGAAGACCATCGTCGGCATGGCCGCGATGGCAGCCGTGGGGCAGACCACGCTCGTCTTGACCACCAGCCTCACCTCGGTGAAGCAGTGGCGCCGGGAGCTGCTCGACAAGACGACGCTCGAAAACGACGCGATCGCCGAGTACACGGGCGAGTCCAAGACGACCGGGCCGGTGACGCTCTCGACCTACCAGGTGCTCACCTGGCGGCCTGACCGGGAGAGCGACTTCCCCCACCTGTCGCTGTTCGCGGCACGGTCGTGGGGCCTGATCATCTACGACGAGGTCCATCTCCTGCCCGCGCCCGTCTTCCGCGTGACGGCCGAGCTCCAGGCCCGGCGCCGGCTGGGTCTCACCGCGACCCTGGTACGGGAGGACGGCCGCGAAGGGGACGTCTTCGCGCTGATCGGACCCAAGCGCTACGACGTTCCCTGGCGGGACCTCGAGCAGCGCGCCTGGATCGCCACGGCTGTCTGCACCGAGGTGCGCGTCCCCATGTCCCAGGACCGCCGCATGGAGTACGCGCTCGCCGAGCGCCGGACCCAGTTCCGGATCGCCGCCGAGAACCCGGAGAAGACCGGCCACGTCCGGGCCATCCTTCGCCGCTTCCCGGAGAGCCGCGCGCTCGTCATCGGCGAGTACCTCACGCAGCTCGAGGCCCTCGCCAAGCAGCTCCGGGCCCCGCTCGTGACGGGCAAGACCCCGCAGAGCGAGCGCGAGGCGCTCTACGACCGGTTCCGCCGGGGCGAGCTGCGGCAGCTGGTCCTCTCCAAGGTGGGGAACTTCGCAATCGACCTGCCGGACGCCGACGTGCTCATCCAGGTGTCGGGCATGTTCGGGTCCCGGCAGGAAGAGGCCCAGCGGCTCGGCCGCATCCTTCGCCCGAAAGCGGACGGACGGACGGCGCACTTCTTCTCGCTCGTCTCTCGCGACACCCGGGAGGAGGAGCTCGCCCACCACCGGCAGCTGTTCTTGACCGAACAGGGCTACTCTTACAAGATCGAGATCCCCCCGGAAGCCTGAGCTCGATGACTGCTCCAAAGCACCCGCTGGACCCGTTCCTGCCGCTCCTCGAGCCGGAGGGACTCGCCGCGGTCACGAACGTCGCTGTCCTGAAGTCCGGGACCTCGCGCAGCTCCTCGAGCTGGGACGCGACCCCAGGATCGGCCGGTACCTCCTCGCCAGGATCTCGGACACGGTGGCGCTCGTCGATCCCGGCGCCGAGGAAGACCTCGTCAGGGCGCTGCGCGCGGCAGGCCATACCCCCAGGACCGCAAAGGGGGTCGACCCGTGACGCGGTCCACGCTCCCCTTCGTGCTGACGGGTGGGTCTCCCCGGACGGAGCTCGATCCCGGCCGCCTCGACTCCAGCACGGCGATGCAGGGCGCGCGTTTCTGGGCTGGCAAGGTGGCCGGCTCGCAGGCCAAGGCCGCGTGCACGGAGCGGATCGCCGCGGTCTGGCGCGACCCGAGCCGGGTCGCCGAGGTGGTGGCGGCGCTTCTGCCCGAGGAGCGGCAGGTGCTTGCCGTCGTCCGGCGATTCGGCGGGACCATCTCGGGTAATTTGCTGGGGCTGGAACTGCAGGCCCGCGGCGTCGACAGGGAGCGCAAGGAGGAGCCGGCCTTCCGCCGTCGCCGGACCACGAACCTGGTGCTCGGCCTGTGCGAGCGACTGGCGCTCCTGAAAGAGCCCTGGTACTACAGCTCGCTTTCGTACGGGGGCGGGCGCCGCTATCCGTCGGTGACCTTGCCCCTCGAGGTCGCTGCGGCCGCTCCGCTCGACTGGAAGGCGTCCGCCCCGGTCGAGAGGTCTCCGGAATCAGCGAGCCAGCGGACGCCCGCTCAGCTCCTGGTCGACCTCGAGCAGACGATGAGGGCGCTGGAGGCCGAGGGCCGCTGGAAGGTCACCCGGAGCGGGGCGCTGCCGGCCGCCGGCCGCAACAGGCTCGGCAAGCGACTCCCGCTTCCCCCGAACGACCCGCTCGAGCCGCCAGACACGGTGGCGCTCCACTATGCGCTGCTGAGCGCGCTCGGGATCGTCACGGCAGAAGGAGCCGAGGGCCGCCTCGAGCCCGAAAGAGCCACCCGCTTTTTCCATCTCCCGCTGGAGGCCCAGGTCTCCGAATGGATCCGGGCGTGGATGGAGCTGCGTCTGTGGCACGACGGCCTCGGGAGGGTTCCGGATCGCGACAGCGGAGAGGGCTCCCCGCCGGTCGAGCCGCGCTCGATGAAGAAGGCCCGGGAGTTCCTGGTGTGGGCCCTGACCCGAATCGCCCACGGGCCATCCGACTGGCTCGACCTCGAGACGTTCCTCCTCGATCTCTACGTGGCGGCCGGAGATCCGAGCCGTTGGTTCTTCGGGCAGATCCTTTCGTGGCAGCCCCGGCTCACTGCCGCGGCGGGGAAGGCCGGCCTGCCCGCGGGCCCCGAGCGCTCCCGAGCCTACTGGATGGACGAAGACGGCGTCTTTGCAGCCAATGTCTTGCTCTCGACGTTCGTCCATCTCGGCGTCGTCGAGCGGGGCCGGACCGGGGGGCCGAGCTCCGAGCGCTGGTCCTTCCGCCTGACGCAGGCCGGCCAGGCGGTCTTCGGCGCTCCCGAGGCCCAGGTCCAGAAGGTATCGGACCGCGCGCCATGTCTCACCGTTCAGCCCAGCCACGAGATCCTGCTCTACCTCGACAGCGCCGACGGGTCCGCCGTGGCGACGCTCGGACGGATCGCGACGCGGCAATCCACCAGCGGAATGGTCCAGACCTTCGTGCTCACGCGCGAGTCGGTCTATGGGGCGCTCGAGCGAGGGATGACCCCGGCCGCGATCGAATCCTTCCTCACCTCGAGGAGCCGGAACGGGCTTCCACCCAACGTGCAGACCTCGCTCGCCGAATGGTCGCGCAAGCGGGACGCGCTCGTGGTTCGGGGAGGGGTGGCTCTGGAACCGGACCTCCCCGAGGGCCAGGCCGCCATGCGTGGGGAGGCGGGCGGGGCGCGCCTCGTCGTGACGTCGGATAGAGCGGCAAGGAAGCGGGCCAAGGAGCTCGGAGGAACAGTCGAGGCGGCGCCATTCGCGAGGACGTGGAAAGTGGACGAGCACGGCGTCGTCTCGCTGGCCGAGCCGTCGTCGCTCGTCGCCAGGGCCCGCTTGCGTCGTCTTGCGAGCTTCACCGCTGGCAGCTGGCAGATCACTTCCGGCTCGGTCCGTGCGGCGCGCGCGCTCGGCGTGACTCCCGACCAGGTTCTCGCCTGGCTGGGCGCTCACACGAAGCGCGGGGTGCCGCCGATACTGGCAACCGCGATCAGGAACTGGGCCGGCGGGCGCGGGAAGGTGTTCCTCGGGGACGTGCTGCTGCTCCAGGTCGGCGACGAGCAGACGTTCGACGCCCTCCGGTGCAGCGAGCGGCTCCGACCTTTTCTCGAAGGAACGCTGGCGCTGGACTGCCTCGTCGTGTCCGCCCGGGGGCGCGAAGACGTGGCCAGGATCCTGAGCGAGCTCGGGTTCTCGCTCGATGCCGCGTACCGGGTCGAACCGAACAGGAGCGGTGTGCCGTAGGCCCTCGGCCTCGACCCCGTCGTTGCCGTTCCTCGCGTCGGCGGGGTCACGGCCTCTGGCTCGATCATCCACCCCGCGAACGCCATGGTGAGGGGCTTCTTTCAGCCGGGAAAGCGGCCTTCCGGCCATCCTTCCTTCCGGGAGCGGTGGAGGCCCGCTAGTTCCCGTTCGCCGCGGGTGGTTCCAGGTTGACTTCGGTCAGAGAGGAGACCACGCCGCTGCGCTTGAACAGGCTGATGGCCCGATTGATGCGAGAGCTCGTGCCTGGTGGAAGATCGGGCGAGAAGGAAAATGCCTGGGATTCCGGCCGAATGCGCTTGATCGGGATGCCGGTCACCAGCGTTCTGGAGGCTCGACGCGAGCTCAGGTACCTCAGCTGAAGCTCGTCCGCGAGTATCGCGTCGATACGGTGCTTTTCCAGGAGCTCCATCGCGGAACCGATGTCCTTCAGCGGCACGATCTCGGCCTTTCGGCTGGAGGTCGCATTCAGCTCGGTCAAGAGTGCCTCGCTGACGGTGCCCGCACGAATACCGACTCGGAGGCCGATGAGATCCTCGAGACGGACCACTCCCCCCGTCAGCTTGCCTTCGGATTCGTGAGCAAGAGTGACGGTGATGTATCCCACCAGAAGTGACACGAATACGCATCGAACGAGGTAAGCGAGGATTGCGAGCGCATTTCCACGAGTGGTTCGTACGTTCTTTTCGATGCCTGAACCAGCGAAAGTACCCAGAAAGATACTCGCAAAGCTCCTGGCAAAGCCAATTTCCTTGGTTGTCGACGCCGTGGCGTAGCTCTCGATCCTCCATATCAGTGCGGAGATCGTGACGGTCATGGGGCGCCCCCGGTTTTCCTGGACACGAAGGAGGGGAAGTAGAGTGAGCCAGGAGAAGGAACGGATGAGCAAGGACAAGCAGGAGAACGGCAGGGCCCCCGGAGCTGCTCCGGAAAGCCCGAACGCGGGACCGCTCGC
>CAIMWE010000065.1 GCA_903845115.1 uncultured Acidobacteriota bacterium
GGAAGACCTCCGCTTCTCCAGGCGGGACGTCCGGCGCTTCACCGCCTGGGGCGACACGCAGCTCCGGATCCACCTCGACCGGCTCGTCTCGCTCGAGTACCTCCTGGTCCACCGGGGCGGGCGGGGCCAGAGCTTCGTCTATGAGCTCCTCTACCGGGGCGAAGGGCGGGACGGCCGCCCCTTCCTGCCGGGACTGATCGACAGCGCCACCCTGGAGAGCCCCGACCTCGGCCGGCCGGACCTGGCCGTCCGGGGTACGACTGACACCTCGCGGGGGGAAGCGGGGCACCTCGCGGGGGGATCGCGGCCCCATCGCGGGGTCTTCGCGGGGGGATCGCGGGGTGAGGGAACCGAGCTTCGGCCCGCTCTGGTAGCGGGTCTGGAAGGCCTTCCCGAAGAAGAGCCGGGGGAGGCACTTCCCGGGACCGAGCCCGAGATCCCGTCGTACCCGCTCCCCGCCCCCCGGCTCCTCCTGCGCCGGGCCTCCGGGGGACTCTGAGGCCTGCCGATGCCTCGCTACGGCCAGCGCAACCCCGCGCCGATCCCTGGCGACCCGGCCGACCCCACGGGCCTCACCGCGCTCCTGGCGGCCTTCCTCTCGCACCTGGCCGTCACCGGAGCCTCGGAGCGGAGCGTCGCCTCGCGTCGCATCGTCCTCTCCGCCTTCCTCCGCTGGTGCCACGACCGGGACCTCCGGCGCGCGGCCGAGGTGACGCGTCCCGTCCTCCAGGCCTACCAGCGCCACCTCTTCCACCACCGCAAGACGGACGGCGAGCCGATCAGTCTGAGGAGCCAGGCGACGAGGCTCCAGGCCGTCCGGGCCTTCTTCCGGTGGCTCTGCCGGGAGGGCCACCTCCCGGGGAACCCCGCCGCCGACCTGCAGCTCCCGCGCCCCGGCTTCCGCCTCCCCCGGGCGGTCCTGACGCTCGCCGAGGCCGAGGCGGTCCTCGCCCGGCCCGACCCGGAGACCCCCCTGGGCCTCCGGGACCGGGCCCTCCTGGAGCTCCTCTTTGCGACCGGCCTCCGGCGCGCCGAGCTCTCGCACCTCACCCTCTCCGACCTCGACCTGGCCGGCGGGACCCTCCTGGTCCGCGAGGGGAAGGGACGGAAGGACCGGGTCGTCCCGATGGGGGAGCGGACGGCCCTCTTCGTCTCGGCCTACCTGGCCAACGCCAGGCCCCACCTGGTCGTCCCGCCCGACGGCGGTACGCTCCTCCTGACCGCCACCGGCCACCCCTTCTCGCCCGACACCCTCACGAACCTCTGCCGCCGCTACGTGGACGAGGCCGGGATCGGCAAGAAGGGGGCCTGCCACGTTTTCCGGCACACCATGGCCACGCTCATGCTCGAAGGGGGGGCCGACGTCCGCTTCATCCAGCAGATGCTCGGCCACGCCCGGCTGGACACCACGGCCCTCTACGCCAGCGTCTCCATCCACAAGCTCAAGCAGGTCCACGCCGCCACGCACCCGGGGGCGCGGCTCCCTCGGGCCACGGGGGAGACGCCGGGCGGGGGAGAGGAGTCATAGTGTGTACACGGATGGGTACACAGTGCTACGCTCGCGGCCGGAGAAAGCCATGAAGACCGCCTCTGTCCGCGACGCCCGAAGCCAGTTCAGCGACCTGATCCACGGCAATGAGGCCGTGATCGTCACCAGCCACGGGAAGGCGACGGCGGTGCTCTACCCGCTGTCGGACCCCGAGAAGGTGCCGATGGAGGTGAGGAAGGACGTCTTCTTCGCCTTCAGCCAGAAGATGGCTCACGCGCTGAAGGCCAAGGGAGTGTCCGAGGAGGACGTGCTGCGTGGATTCGCCGACTTTAAGAAGCGTCGCCGCGGACGCTAACGTCCTGCTCTCCGCCGCCATCGGCGGGGCGGCCCAGCGCGTCTTCCACGAAACGGACATCGAAGTCGTCACGACCGAGGAGGTCCTCGACGAGGTGCGGGAGTACCTGGTCGAGCTGGCCGTGGAGAACGGCCTGACCCCGGAGGCTGCCGAGGGGCACCTGGCGGCGCTCCCGATCGTCGCCTACCCCGAGACCGTGTACCAGAAACGCCTCGCCGAGGCCCGGCGGTACCTGGACAAGCGCGACCCGGAGGACGCCGGCCTTGCAGCCCTGGCGCTCCACCTCGGGATCCCCGTCTGGTCGAATGACAAGGACTTCCGGGTGGTGCCCGTGGAGCTCTACCCGACGGCGAAGCTACTGAAGGCGCTCGGCCTCTAAAGATGCCTTCTCTTCGGAGTCGCTCGGCGTGAAAATCGCGCAGCTGATGACCGGAAGACCGAGAAGAGCGCACCGCCTGCCGGCGCTGGCGCTCCCTGACTTAGCCGCCCTCTTCGAGCCGCAGGCCGATGTGTCGCTCGGGAGCGTGTCGGAGTCGAACCGACCCGCCACCACCTCCCTGAGCGAGCACGGTCGGCCGCCCCAGAAAGCCCTCCACCTCGGCTCGATCGGATTCCCCGCCGCCGCCTCGAACCACACGCCTCTGCCGACCTATTCGGAAACTCGCGTCTGGGGTTTCGGACTTGCCGACGAGACACGGATCGAGATCGAGCGGTCCGTAAGCACTGGAACGACCTGGGCTTGCGGCTCTCGCAGCGGACGAACCGCATCGGGGTCTGGAGAATTCCGGATCTTCGATCCAGCAGGGAACGCACTCAGCACTAGCGCCTACGGCTGGACCAGGCTCTTCCAGGGGCGCGAATACATCCCGATGCTCGACGCCTACGACTTCAGAGCCAGAACCCTCTGGCCCGAGCTGGGGCGCTTCGGCCAGGAGGATCCGGCA
>CAIMWE010000066.1 GCA_903845115.1 uncultured Acidobacteriota bacterium
GGTGAGCGGCCCCACCCTCAGACGGAACTTCGACTGGCTGACGAACACCCTGTCGCCCGTGACGAAGTTCCGCCCCAGCTCGCAGTTGGCCGTTCCGAGCCGCGAGAGGTTCTCCTCCTCGAGCGGAAGCCACTGTCCGTGAAACTGGGCCACGGAGACCGGGACCCCGAAGTAGTCCGACAGGACCGCCCGGACGGCCTCCGCGGAGGTGGGGCGCTGGGCGATGAGCCCCGCGTAGTGGAGGAGGGCCTGGTCCGGAACCGTCATCCGCCCTCTGAGCCCGGGCGTCCCGAGGCCGACGAGGTGAAAGAGGCGCTCCGTGAACGGGTCGGCGCCGCCGCGCTCGAACGCCACCGGGAGCCGGTACTTCTCCCAGGCCCGGTAGAAGAGCGAGATGAAGCGGTGGTTGAAGAGGTCGAGGAAGGCCTGGAGCGTGCCGTCCCTGGCGAAATTCCGCTCGATCACCAGCTCGGTGTAGGGGTCCGGAAGGACTCCGAGGGGGCCGGTCAGGCCCTCGAAGGCCACCGTCATCTGCACCGGACCGTCCGTGCCGGGAGGGGGGGGCGTCAGGTCGACGATCTCGCTCGGCGGAAAGCCCAGCGAGGCGTGGCTCCGGAACCGCACCGGCTCGCGAGCGGGATCCACGGCGTCGGCCACCGGTTCCTTGTCCCTCGCCTGGAGCTGCAGGAGCCGCACCGCCTGGAAGAAGGAAAACCGGTAAGCCTCCGTGAAGAGGACCTCGCTCACAGGACGATCTGCTCCCCCGAGCGGGGCGGCCAGCGCTTGAGGACCCCTTCCCGCTGGCGGGTCGAGACGACGAGCTGACTGAAGGAGTTGACCGAGGCGTAGAGGCCGAGGAACCGCTCGAGAACCTGGGCGAAGAGGAAGACGCCGCTCCCGATGAACTGCTGCTCGTCGAGCTCGACCGACACCTCGAGGCCCCGCACGAAGCTCGCCTCGAGGACCCCCACCGCGCGCAGGACGCGTCGCACGGTCAACGCCGTGAGCCCCGCGATCTGCTGGTGGTTCACAGACGAGTCGGCGTAGTCGTAGAGGCGCAGGATCTCGCGAAGGGGCTCGGGCCCCTCCGCCCCCGCCCCCTCGACCACGGAGAGGACGTTGAGGGTCAGGTGGGAGACGAGGCGCCACTGCAGGCCCCGCCGCAGAGGGATCCGGAGCGCCCGGGTCGGCTTCCGGAGGCACCGGATGCCGGTGTAGACGCCCACCCCCTCGAGCTGGAAGTCCGACTCGCCTCCGTCGAAAGGGAGGCGCGCCGGGAGATCCCGGTTCGTGCAGGTCGTCTCCACGACCACCGTCTCCGCCTCCGGGTTGACGGGATTGAAGCCGAGGTCGACGAGCGTGAGGGTGACGTCGGTCCCCTCGTCGTCCTTTCGTTCCGACGGGCGGCGGCTGGCATACCAGTAGGCGGCTGGCCGCGATTCGGCCCCGTGCTTGAACGAGTAGAACGGGGCGAACTCGGTGACCTTCTCGGCGCCGCGGTTCGAGCTCGTCACGCCGTCCACCGACCAGACCTCCGTGACGTCCTGACGCCTCACGTCCGGCACGACACGGTACTCCGGCGCGAGGTGGGTCAGCCGGATCGGCTCGGCGATCTGCCGGAACAGGTTCACGATCGGCGTGCAGTGGAGACGGAACGTCTGGGCGTTGACGCTGCGCTCGAGGGGAAATTCCTTCTTGAAGTGGAAGAGCACTTCGAGCGTCTCCCCGAAGTCGTCCCGGGCAGCTCGGTCGAGCCCGACGAGGTCCACGAAGAGGAACTTCTCGGGGAACGCGAAATACTCCTGGAGGAGCCGGTACCCGAGGAACGACCGTTCCGTGAAGGGGAGGAGCCCTTCGTCCCGGGCGAACCCCACGGGCTGGACGGAGCCCGAAGGGAGACGCACCGGCGAGGGAGTGTCCCGCGGGCCGCCCGGCCGCAGCTCCACCGCCGCGACGTGCAGGTTGAGGTGCTCGTAGAGGGCGTGGACGACCTTCCCCTCCCCGGAGAGATAGAAGCGCAGCCGGTCGAGCGGCCGCTCCTCGAACTCCGAGATCTTCTCCCTCAGGTCGCTGAGCGGAATCCCGCCGAAGGTCTTCAGCTCCAGCCGGAGAACGGTCCGGACGTCCTCGTCCGGACCGACCCCCGGGACCGGGAGCTCGAACCGGGCCGACCGGACCTCCAGCGGCCAGAGGCGAACGGGATACCCCGTCCGGAACCGGCACGCCGTTCCTCCCACCGAGCGCGAGGAGAGCGTGGCCCCCTTGGGGACCGTGTGCCCCGTCTGCAGGTTGACCTGGCCCGGGTCGAGGACGAACTGGACGATCGACATCGACGGGACCGGCGCCAGGAGGTTCGGGTAGAGGACGTTGAGGAACGACTCCGTGACCTCGGGGTACTCGTCGTCGATCTTGAGCCGGACCCGGCCCGCCAGGAAGGCGAACGCCTCGATGAGCCGCTCGACGTGCGGGTCGTCGCACTTGTCGGGCTCGAGGGCGAGCCTCCCGGCGATCTTCGGGTAGGTCTCCGCGAACTCCGCCCCCAGCCTGCGGATGAAGCTCAGCTCGCGCTCGTAGTAGCCGAGGAGCTCGTCGCGCATCAGTCCCCCTTCACCTTGAACTCGCCGGTCCCCAGCTGGAGGAACGTGTCGTAGGCGACCGGCTCGGGGGCCGGGTCGATCTTCAGCCGGGCGTCGATCCGGAAGCGGACCGCCCGCTCGGGCCCCGTGGCGGGCTCGAGGGTCACGACGACCCCCTCGAGGCGCGGCTCGAACGTCTCGACGGCCACCTCCACCAGGCGCCGGAGCCGGTTCTGGTCGAC
>CAIMWE010000067.1 GCA_903845115.1 uncultured Acidobacteriota bacterium
CCGCCCTCTCCCAGATGGACGGCTCCGTCCGCCGCATCTCCGCCTCCTCCTCCTCCGTCTCCCTCCGCCTCGCCGCCATCTCCGACCGCGCCCGCTCCATCTCCACCCTCGTCACCACCATCACCCGCGTCGCCGACCAGACCAACCTCCTCTCCTTGAACGCCGCCATCGAGGCCGAGAAGGCCGGCGAGCAGGGCCGCGGCTTCGCCGTCGTCGCCCTCGAGATCCGCCGCCTCGCCGACCAGACCGCCGTCACCACCCTCGACATCGAGCACACCGTCCAGGGCGTCTTCGCCGCCGTCTCCTCCGGCGTCCTCGAGATGGACAAGTTCGTCGACGAGGTCCGCCTCGCCACCACCGAGGTCGACCGCATCGGCCTCCTCCTCTCCGGCATCGTCGAGGACGTCCAGGGCCTCGAGCCCCGCCTCGACTCCGTCCGCTCCGCCGCGAGAGCCCAGGCCGACGGCGCCGCCCAGATCTCCGAAGCCATGTCCCTCCTCGACCACTCCGCCGCCGCCTCCTCCGACACGCTCGCCGAGTTCCGCGCCGCCACCCTCTCCCTCCAGGACGCCGTCGCTTCCCTCCGCGGCGAGGTCTCCCGCCTCGAGGTCGACCCGTGAGCGACCGCTTCGCCCACCTCCCCATCGCCCACCGTCTCCTCATGGCGAGCGTCGCGTTCGGGATCCCGATCGCCGCGCTCGTCTCGCTCGGCTTCCTGGAGGTGCACTCGCGCCTCGCCGCCACCCGGGCCGAGAAGGAGGGAATCCGCCTGGCGCGGCCCCTCGGCGAGCTGGCCGAACGCCTGGCCCGCTACAGGAGGCTCGCCGACCGCGGCGGCGGCGACCCGGGCGGCCGCGACGACGCGGCGACTCAGGTCGACGCCGCGTTCGAGTCGCTCCGGGACCCCGCCGTCCGCGCGGCCTCGGCCAACCTGGGGCTCGCCGACGCGGGCGGGGCCGACCCGGTCGACCGCCTCCGCGCCGTCTGGCAGCAACAGAGGGCCGGCGCGGCCCTGGGAGACGCCGACCGGCTACGGCGCGCTCGCCGGGCCCTCGGCGAGGAGATCGCGGCGCTCATCCGCCGCACCGTGGACGCGTCCGACCTCGTCCTCGACCCGGCGCTCGACTCCTATCATCTCGTGGAAGCGATCTTCCTCTGGCTCCCCGCCGTCGAGACGAGGCTCGGCGACGCGTGCGACGGGCTGGAGCGGGCGCCCGGCGCCTTCGTCCCCGCCGCGGCCCGGCCGAGGCTGGCCTTCGAGGCGGACGAGCTCGCCCGCATCGACCACCCGCGCGTCCTCGCCGCCATCGCCACCTCGCTGCGCGAGGACGCCCGCTTCTTCGGCGAGAGCCCGAGCCTCCAGGCGAACCTCCCCCCTCTCCGCGACCGCTACGACGCGGCGGTCCGGGCCTTCATCGAAACGGCCCGGAGGGCGGCCGACAGCGGCGCCGAGAGGACCGGGAGCGCCGGAAATCCGGACGGACGGACGGACACGGCGGCGGTCGCGTCGAGCGCCGAGGCCGCCCTCTCCGCCGCGGCCGACCTGAGGAAGGCGTCGATCGTGGAGTTCGACGAGCTGCTGGCCGTGCGCGAGACGTACCACTCCCGGCAGCGGCTGATCGTCCTCTCCCTGACTCTCCTGGCCCTCGCGATCTCGGCCCGCCACGTCGCGTTCATCGTCCTCGGCGTCTCGCGGCCGCTCCAGACGGTCGCGGACGCCGCCCACCTCGTCGCGACCGGCGACGTCGCCGGCGCGCGGCGGCGCGCGGCGTCCTCCCCGGTGGCCCTCGAGTCGGACCGCAACGAGATCGCGAGGCTCGGCGGGGCCGTCCGGGAGATGGCGGAGGGCCTCAACACGCTCCTCCTCGAGGTCAAGGCGGCGGGGGCCCAGGTGACCGGCACCGCCGCCCGGATCGCGGCCACCGCCCGGGAGCTCGAGGCGACCGCTTCCGAGCAGGCGGCCTCGACCCAGGAGGTGAGCGCGACGTCGCGCGAGATCCACCGCCGCTCGGAGGGCCTCGCCGGGACGATCGGCGAGGTGGGCAGCGTCGTCAAGGGAGCTTCGGACCTCGCCGCCGACGGGCGGCGCGGGCTCGACCGGATGGAGGAGAGCATGGCGCAGCTGACGGCGGCGACCTCCTCGGTCTCCGAGAGGCTGGCCGCCATCAGCGGAAAAGCCGAAGGGATCGGCGCGATCGTGACGACCATCTCGCGCGTCGCGGAGCAGACGAACCTCCTCTCGTTCAACGCCGCCATCGAGGCCGAGAAGGCCGGCGAGGCAGGGAAGGGCTTCGCGGTCGTGGCCCGCGAGATCCAGAGGCTCGCCGACCGGGCGGCCTCGGCGGCGGTCGACATCGGCGAGGTCGTGGGGAGCATGCGGTCCGTGGTGTCGGCCGGCGTGATGGAGATGGACCGCTTCGTCGACCAGGTGCGGCGCGAGGGCGACGAGGTCCGGCGCATCGGCGGACAGGTCGGCACGATCATCGAGCGGGTCGAGGCCCTGACGCCGCGGTTCGCCGAGATCAAGGAGGGCGCCGAGGCGCAGGCCGGCTCCGCCCGCGAGATCAGCGAGGCGGTCTCGCAGCTCTCCGCCGCCGCCGGACAGACGCGCGACACGCTGGAGGAGTGGAGCCGGGTCGCCCAGGGCCTGGACGGCGCCGCGCAAACGCTCGTCGCCCAGGTGGCGCGCTTCCGGCTCGCCGAGGACGACCCCGGCCCCCGGGCCTCCGGAGGCTAACGGTGCTGTTCGTCCTCTTCAGGGCGGGCCCCACCCGGTACGCGCTCGCAGCCAGCTCCGTCGTGGAGGTCGTGCCGCTGGTCCGCCTCGAGCCTCTCCCCGGAGCGCCCGCCTCCGTGCGGGGCCTCTTCTCGTACCGCGGCACCCCGGTCCCGGCTGTCGACGTCTCGGTCCTCACCGGGGCCGGGCCGGCCCCGGACCGGATGAGCACGCGGATCGTGATCGTCTCCTGGGCGGAAGACGACGGGACCGCCCGCCTCGCGGGGCTCATCGCGACGTCGGTCACGGAGACGGTCGACCGGTCCGCCGACGACCCGCCGCCCTCCGGGCTAGCCCTCCCTTCGGCCCCCTGGATCGCGTCGGCCTTCATCGTCGGCGGCGAGGTCGTCCCGTGCGTCCGGGTCGAGGCGTTCCTCCCCGCGGAGGTGAGGGCTCTCGTCGACCAGAGTGCCGGGGGGCGGGCGTGAACAGGTCGGAGGAGGCCGTGGAGTCCGTCCTCGGCGCCCGGCTCGGCCTCGATACCGCCGCGCTCTCGCCGGGCGCCGTGAAGCGGGCCGTCGCCAGGCGCTGCCTCGCGCTCGGGCTCGACGGCCCCGCCCGGTACCTGGGACAGCTCCTCCGGGACGCCTCGGAGTGGACCGCGCTCGTGGAAGAGGTCGTCGTCCCCGAGACCTGGCTCTTCCGCGACGTCGGCCCGTTCGAGGAGCTGGCCGCGCACCTCCGCTCCGGCCACGGACACGGCCCCGGGCGTCCGTTCCGCGTCCTCTCCCTCCCGTGCGCGAGCGGGGAGGAGGCGTGGTCCATCGCCGCCGTCCTCTCCGAGGCGGGCCTCTCTCCCCTCCAGGCCACCGTCGACGCGGTCGACGTCAGCCCGAGGCTCGTCGAGACCGCCCGCCGGGGCGTCTACGGCCGGAGCGCCTTTCGCGGACCCGCGGCCGGGCAGCCGCTCGAGCGTCTCGGAGCGCTCCTCCCGGGCGACGGAGGGCTCGAGGTCGCGCCCGCGCTCCGCCCCTACGTCCGCTTCCTCGTCGGCAACGCACTCGAGTACCAGGCCGGGCCGCCCCTCCCCTGCTACGACGTGATCTTCTGCCGCAACCTGCTCATCTACCTCACGACCGAGGCCCGGCGGAGGGTGACGTTCCTCGCCGACTCGATGCTGCGACCGGGAGGTCTCATGGTCCTCGGACACGCCGAGGCTTTCTCGAGCTTCTTTCCCTCCTACGCCCCGGTCGACCGCCCGCGCGCCTTCGCCGCGAGGAAGCCCGGAGGGGAAAGCGGCCGGGCCAGACAGGGCGGAATGGCGCGCGTTCCGGCCGCGGCCGCGCCCCCACGGCCCCGGCCGCTGGTTCCGGCGGCTCCAGCGGCTCCAGCGGCTCCGGCGGCTCCGGCCGGAAAGGACCTTCTCGCGGAGGCCCGCCGCTTCGCCGGCGCCGGCGAGCGGGCGTCGGTCGAGAGGCTCTGCGCGGCCGCCCTGGAGGAAGACCCGGCCTCGCTGGCGGCGCACCTCCTCCTCGCCGAGACGGCCCTCGCCGCCGGGGACGACGCGCGCGCCGTCTCCGCGCTCGGCAAGGTCCTCTACCTCGACCCGAGGAACGAGTCCGCCCTGCTCCGGCTCGCCCTCCTGACGGACCGGGCGGGGGACCCGGAGGCGGCCGCGCGGCTCAGGAACCGGGCGCGGCGGGCGGCCGGCGCCGCGCCGTCCGCCAAGGCCGGGCGATGAGCGGCGAGCCCCGGGGCTCGAGCGGCTGCTGGGGAACGATCGGCGTGTCGGGCGACGGCTCCTGCGAGCGCCTCGCCGAGCTGGTCCACTGCCGGAATTGCCAGGTCTTCTCCGAGGGCGGGCGCGTCCTCTTCGAGCGGGAGCCGCCGCCGGGGTACTTCTCGGAGTGGACGGCCGCCCTGGCGCTCGCCAAGCCCGAGGAGCCCGCGGGGACCCTCGCGGTCACCGTCTTTCGCGTCGGGAACGAGTGGCTGGCGCTCGAGGTCGCGAGCGTGACCCGGGCCGGCGACGCTCACCCCGTCCGCCGCGTCCCGCACCGCTCGGGCGACGTCCTCCTCGGGGTCGTCAACGTCGACGGCGAGCTGGTCCTCTGCGCCTCGCTCGCGGCCCTCCTCGGAGTGCCGCCGCTGGCGGGCGCCGCCCCCGACGCCCCGCCTCCCGGGCGCTTCCTCGCCGTCTCCCTGTCGGGCGAGCGCTGGGTCTTCCCCGTCGACGAGATCGACGGGGTCCACCGGCTGGAGACCGCCCGCATCTCCCCCCTTCCGGCCACCCTCTCGGAGGCCAGGGCCCGGCACGCCTCCGGGCTCGCCCACACCGGGGGGCACGCCGTCACCCTTCTCGACCCCCTCCGTCTGGGCGCTGGCCTCCGGCAGAGGGGAGGGATCGCGTGAGCGGCGGCCCGGCCGAACCGGACGACGGGCTCCTCGACCTCTTCCGGATGGAAGCCGAGACGAACGCCGGGGCCCTGGAGGCGGGGCTGGTCGCCCTCGACACGGGCCAGGCGACGAAGGAAGTCCTCGAGCCGCTCATGCGGGCGGCCCACTCGCTGAAGGGAGCGGCCCGGATCGTCGGCCTCGGGGAAGCCTCCCTCCTCGCCCACGCGATGGAAGACGTCTTCGTGGCCGCGCAGCGGGGGCGGTTCTTCCTCTCGCCGGACCACATCGACCGCCTCCTCGCCGGCGTCGACGTCTTCGCGCGCCTCGCCGCCGGCAACCCGGAGTCGATCCCGTCCCGCCTCGCGGAGATGGGCCCCGAAATGTCGGCGCTCGTGACCGAGTTCGGGGCCTTCGTCTCGGCTCCCGCCCCGGACGCCCCCTCGCCCACCCGACCGTCCCCCCCGGGCGAGGAGCCCGTCCCGACCCCGGCCCCGGCCCCGATCGCTCCGCCGCCCCCCGGCGTCCCGTCGCCGCCGCCTCCCGCACTCGCCCCGCCGCCTCCGGCGCCCGCTCCGCCGCTTCCCGCCGGGGCGCCCCAGGCGCGCGAGGGGAGCGTCGCCGTCGGGACGGGCACGCTCGACCGCCTCACCGGCCTGGCCGGAGAGAGCCTCGTGCAGGCCCGCCGGGCCCCGGACCTCGTCCGGGAATTCGGGTCCGTGAAGGCGTCGCTGGCGCGCCTCTCGGGCCTCGTCGAGGACCGCTCCAGCGGCCGGGACGGGCAGAGGAGCGTTCCCCTCGCCGCGATCGGCCGCGAGGTCGAGGAGTCCCGGGCGGCCCTGGTGGGCGCGCTCGACGCCCTCGAGAGGCACGCGCACCGGACCGAGGAGATCGCCGACCGGCTCTACGGAGAGGCGGTCGCGGCCCGCATGCGGCCATTCGGCGACGGGGCGCGCGGGTTCCCCCGGCTGGTCCGCGACACCGGCCGCGAGCTGGGCCGGGAGATCGCCCTCCAGCTGCGCGGCGAGGAGACGCGGGTCGACCGCGATATCCTCGCCCTCCTGGAGGCCCCGCTCACCCACGCCCTGCGCAACGCGTGCGACCACGGGATCGAGCCGGCCCTGGAGCGGGTGGCGGCCGGCAAGCCCGGAACGGGGCGGATCGTCCTCTCGGCGGAGCACCGGGCCGGCGCCCTCGTCGTCACCGTCGCCGACGACGGCCGCGGCCTCGACCCCGAGCGGATCCGGGCCCGCGTCGCGGAGCGGGGCCTGGCCCCCGCTTCCCTCCTCGAGGAGATGGAGCCGGCCGAGCTCTTCGAGTTCCTCTTCCTCCCCGGGTTCTCGACCGCCCGGGCGGTGACGCAGGTGTCGGGACGGGGGGTGGGCCTCGACGTCGTCCAGAGCATGGTGCGGGAGGTCGGCGGCCGCGTGAGCCTGACCTCGACGTTCGGGGCCGGGACCACCCTCGAGCTGCAGCTGCCGCTCACCCTCTCCGTCGTGCGGGCGCTCCTCTTCCGCGTCTCCGGAGAGCCGTTCGCCCTCCCGCTCTCCCGGATCGACCGCGTCCTCGAGATCCCCGCCCAGGAGCTCAGGACGTCGGAGGGGCGGGCCTTCGTGGAGGTGGACGGCCGCGCGGTCGGGGTCCTGTTCGCCCGCCAGCCGCTCGGGCTGCCTCCCGCGGAGGAGCCCGCGGGCACCCTGAGGATCGTCGTGATCAGCGACCGCCTCGACACCTTCGGCCTCGCCGTCGACTCCTTCCTCGGCGAGCGCCAGCTCGTCCTCAGGCCCCTCGACCCCCGCCTGGGAAAGGTGCCCGACGTGGCCGCCGCGGCGCTCCTCGAGGACGGGACGCCGGTCCTCGTCCTCGACGCCGAGGACCTCGTCCGGTCCATCCACTCCCTCCTCTCGCGCGCGGACGTGGAACCGGTCCGGCAGGTGCAGGGGACCGGGCCGGCTCACCGGGCCAGGCGGATCCTCGTCGTGGACGACTCGATCACCGTCCGGGAGGTCGAGCGGCGCCTGCTGGCCAGCCACGGCTACGAGGTGGACGTGGCGGTCGACGGCATGGAAGGGTTCAACCGCGTCCGGACGGGCCGGTACGACCTCGTCGTCTCCGACGTCGACATGCCCCGGATGAACGGCATCGAGATGGTGGCGAGGATCCGCGCCGAGGCGTCCCTCGCCCGCCTGCCGATCGTGATCGTCTCGTACAAGGACCGCGAGGAGGACCGGCTGAAGGGGCTCGCGGCCGGGGCGAGCTACTACCTGACGAAGAGCAGCTTCGACGACAAGACCCTCCTGACGGCGGTGGCCGACCTGATCGGAGAGCCGTGAGCCTCAGCATCGCGATCGCGTTCGAGCCCGGGCCCGGCGCGGAGGCGCTCCGGCAGGTCGTCGAGGAGACCCCGGGCTGGAAGGTCGCCTGGACCGCTTCCAGCGCGGCGCAGGCCGTCGCCCGCTGCGCCGCCGACACGCCGGACGTCCTCCTCCTCGGCCTCACGGCCCCGGGCGGAGACGACGTCGAGGCGACGAAGCGGATCATGGCCGCCTCGCCCACGACGATCCTGATCGTGACGGCCGCCGCCGGGGCCGCCTCCACGGAGATCGGCCGGGTCTTCGACGCGATGGCGTCCGGGGCCCGGGACGTCGTCGAGGCCCCCCGGCGCGGCCCGGACGGCCGGCTCGAGGGGGCCGATCCCCTCCGCGCCAAGATCGCCCTCCTGGCCCGCCTCGCGGCTCCCCAATCGTGGAGCCCGGCGCCTCGGGCGGGGCCGCCGGCGCCGCCCCCCGACCTCGTCCCCCTCGTCGCCATCGGCGCCTCCACGGGAGGACCGGGGGCGGTCGCGGCCATCCTGGCGGCGCTCCCGGCCGACCTCGGCGCCGCGGTCGTCGTCGTCCAGCACGTCGACGGTCCCTTCGCGGCGGGCCTCGCCGCGTGGCTGGGAGGGCGGGCCGGCCGGCCGGTGCGGCTGGCGGCGAACGGCGACCGGCCCCGCCAGGGCGACCTCCTCCTCGCCGGGACCAGCGCCCACCTCGTCGTCACGGAAGACGGCTCCCTGGCCTACACCCCCGAGCCCCGCGACTGCCCCTACCGTCCGTCCGTCGACGCTTTCCTCTCGAGCGCCGCCCGGAGCTGGACCGCGCGGGGGACCGCCGTCCTCCTGACGGGGATGGGCCGGGACGGCGCCGAGGGGCTCCTCCGGTGCCGGGAGGCCGGCTGGCACACCATCGCCCAGGACCAGGAATCGAGCGTCCTCTACGGGATGCCGCGTGTCGCTCGCGAGATCGGCGCCGCGGTGGAGGTCCTTCCGCTCTCCGGGATCGCGCCCGCGGTGGCGCGCCAGGTGCGCGAGGACCGGTCCGGGAGAGGCCGGAAGGAGCCACAGAGGAGATGAGTCGATGAGCCACGAACCCGTTCCCGCGGCCGGAGCCGCGGACGCCCCTCCCGTCCAGGCGTCGAAGCGCCCGGTGACCGTCCTCCTCGTCGACGACCAGCCGATCGTCGGCGCCGCCGTGGGGAGGATGCTGAGGCCCGAGCCGGGCATCGTCTTCCACTTCTGCAGCGACCCCGCCCGGGCGATCGAGACGGCAGAAGCGGTCGAGCCGACCGTCATCCTGCAGGACCTCGTGATGCCGGGGGTGGACGGCCTCGCCCTCGTCTCCCGGTACCGCGAGACGGAGTCGACCCGCGACGTCCCGATCGTGGTCCTCTCCACGCGGGAGGAGCCCGAGACGAAGGCCGAGGCCTTCGCCCGCGGCGCGAACGACTACATCGTCAAGCTTCCCGACCGCCTCGAGCTCGTCGCGCGGGTGCGGTACCACTCGAAGGGCTATATCGCGCTCCTCGAGAGGAACGTGGCGACGAGGCAGCTGATGGCCGAGCTGAAGGAAGCGGCCCAGTACGTCAAGAGCCTGCTCCCCTCCCCGCTCGACGACGGGCGGGTCCGGATCGACTGGCGCTTCGTGACCAGCACCTCCCTCGGCGGCGACGCCTTCGGCTACGGGTGGATCGACGACGACCACCTCCAGGTCTACCTCCTGGACGTCTGCGGGCACGGCGTCGGGGCGGCCCTCCTCTCCGTCACGGTGATGAACGTCATCCGCTCCGGGAGCCTCCAGGGCACCGACTTCCGGGACCCCGCGGAGGTCCTGTCGGCCCTGAACGAGGCCTTCCCGATGGCGCGGCAGAACGGCTCGTACTTCACGATCTGGTACGGCGTCTACCGCCCGTCCACGCGCCGGCTGGTCCACGCCAGCGGCGGCCACCCCGCGGCGCTCCTCCTGCACGGCCCGGCCGGAGCCGCGCCCGCGGAGCGGCTCCGGGCCCCGAACCTCATCATCGGCTTCGTGCCGGGGAAGCGATTCGTGAGCGAGGAGGTGGACGTTCCCGCGGGGGCGCGCCTCTTCCTCTTCAGCGACGGCGTCTACGAGGTGGACCTGCCCGACAACCAGGTGTGGGCCTTCGACGACTTCGCGGCCTTCCTCGAACGCCCCCCCTCCGACGGGGCCTCCCGGATGGACGACCTCCTCGCCGAGGCCCGGCGGCTACAGGGGTCCGAAACGCTCCCGGACGACTTCTCCATCCTCGAGGCGGTCTTCCCGTGAAGCGGCTGCCGGGGGCCCGGCCGTGATCAGGCGCCCTTTCCACGCGGTCGTCCCGGCCGTCTCGGAGGCCGTCGCCTGGGTGGGGGCCCTGGCGGAGGAGGCGGGGGTCCCGACGGAGCGGGGCCTCGAGGTGGAGCTCGCCGTCGAGGAGGCCCTGATGAACGTCTGCCTCCACGCGTACGGCGGCCGCGGCGGCGACGCCTCCCTCGAGGCCGGGAGGACGGAGGAGGGCTTCGTCGTCGAGATCGAGGACGCGGGCCCCCCGTTCGACCCGCTCTCCGCCCCCGCGCCCGACACCTCGGCCCCCCTCGAGGCGCGGCCGGTCGGAGGGCTCGGGATCCTCCTGCTGCGGCGCGTCACCGACGCCGCGAGGTGGCGGCGGGAGGGCGAGCGCAACGTGCTGACGCTAGTCTTCGCGTCCCGCGATCCGGCCGGGTAGGGAAGCCGGTGAGCCTGCCGGGGGGCCTCCCGCGGGTCAGGCGCTACCCCCCGATCTTCACGGAGAGACGGCGGACCTTGTCGTCACCCGTCTCGTCCGTCACCGTCACGCGCTTTCCCACCGCCGCGGAGCCGTCGACGGAATAGACCACGCTCTTGTCGTCGAGCTGGAAGCCGTGCGTCGTCTTCTCGCCCGTCAGCACCTCGATCTTCTTGCCGGGCTCGAAGATGGTCACGGTCCCGATGAAGATCTCGGTCCTCGCCTTGACGATGCCGGAAGGCGTGTCGGTCTTGGTCTCGCTCTTCGCTTCCAGGGTCGTGCCGACCTGCTTGCTCTCGGTCGACGTCTTGACGGTTCCCTCCGCCGACTGGGTCGTCGACTCGGTCTTCTTCTCGACGGCGTTGGACGATTCCCCGCACGCCGTGGCGAGGACGAGGAACCCTGCGGAAGAAAGAACGGCCAGTTTTCGGTTGATCATCTGTTTTTCTCCTGACCCATGGTCGCAAGGGCCATACCTGAAACGCCCGGGAGCACCTCTTCTCGCGGGGCTCCTTCTTGCGCCGGGCGTTGCGGGACGACCGAGTCCCGGGCCGCGAGACGTGTGATCGTCTCCGGCTTGAAAACCGTGCCGGTCGGTTTGTATGGATTACCGCCGCCGGGGGCTCCGGATCCTGCGCCCCGGGCCGGGGACTCCCGCGCCTCTTCCTGGCCCAGGCCGGATCTGCTCAGCCCTCGTGCCGGCGATCCGGGTCGGGATGCACGATCTGCGCGACGAAGAGAAGAAAACGCCGTCCTGCTTCTCGCGGCACGCCCATTGCGTATCCATGGGGGCGGGCGCAACGGCCCGGCGACGAATCGCCGAGGTTCCATCCAATTCAGCGGTTCCCCGGATCTCGCCCGGCAAGGAAGGAAGCTCGATGCAAGCCACGCTTCGTCACCAGACCTCCACCTTCGTCGGTCCGTACCCGAAACCCTGCGCCACGCCGGGGTGCCGGCACAGGGTGAACGAGAGCTGGGAGGAGTCGGGTCTCCTCTGCGCCGACTGCGCGATCGAGGGCGAGCTCTACGACCGCGACGCGCGCTGGGACCACGTCAGCCAGATCCCGGAAACCTTCTTGCCGGCGTTCATGTGCCCCCGGGGGGCCACGGCATAGACGCCTGAGCGGCGGCCCGCCGCTCAGGATTTCCGGGTGACGAGGTAACCGACGAGGAGCCCGACCCCGAAGGCGGCCACCGCGACGAGGGCGGTGTTGTCGTCCGCGTAGGCCGTGACGCGCTCGGCGGTCTTCCCCGCCTTCTTCCGGGCGGACTCCATGTACTCCCGGGCGCCGTCGACCGCTCCCTGAGCGTCGGCCCCGATCCTCTCGGCGGCCTCCTTGCCGCGTGAGACCGTGCCGTCGAAGCCCTTCTTCACGTCGTCGCCGACCTTCTCGGCCTCGCGAACCGCCTTCCTCAACTGATCCTCGACGCCCGAGCCGTAGGACTTTTCCATCTGGACCCTCCGCTCGCGAATTTCGCAACCTCCAGGCCACTCCTCGAAGCCCCCGGGCACGGTCCTTTCCGGGCTGCTCCCGGCCTCCCGTGGTGCGCCGGGGGCCAGGCGCCACCCGGTCACTTCTCGATCTGGATCGACTCCTTGCGGCCGCTGTTGGCGACGGAGACCATGATCCCGATCCCCAGCGCCATCACCACCCCGATCGCCGTCCAGGCGGTGCCGACGCGCTCGATCAAACCGATCTTCCAGGCTGCCGCGACGACCCCTCCGAGGAAGATGACGAATCCCAGAAAGTAGAAGTTGGCCCATTTCATCGGGATCCTCCGCAGCGCCGCGCGAGCGCAGGGACTACAGCCGCGCCCCGGGAACCGCTCATCGAATCGGCTGCTGCGGGTCTCTTCTTGCTCATGGGCCTTTCCTTCGCATGCTGCGTACCAGCCCAGGGGAGGGAGGCCTGCCTACCGGATCGCGGCCGGTTCGCCCTTCCAGGCCAGGCCCTCGCCGAGGACGACCCTGACGCGGTGATCGCCGGCGTCGTCACGGAGCGGAATGGCACGGGGATCGACGGGTTCCCCGTCCAGCTCGGCGCTCGCGACACCGCCGCACCGGCTCTCCGGGTTCTCCACCACGATCGCGTAGCGCGCCCGCCCGAACGTCCACCCCACCGAGCAGGTCGGCCAGGAGGAGGCGATGCACGGGTCGACCGAGAAGACCGCCCCTCGCCGCTTCAGCCCTAGGATCCCCTCCACCGCCACGCGGTACATCCAGCCGGCCGAGCCCGTGTACCAGGTCCAGCCGCCGCGCCCGCGGTGGGCCGGATGGTCGTAGACGTCCCCGGCCATCACGTACGGCTCGGCCTTGTATCGCTCCGTGTCGACCGGTCCGCGGGAGTGGTTCACCGGGTTCAGCATGTGGAAGAGCTCCACCGCCTCGTCCCCGTGTCCCAGGCGCGCCATGGCCAGGACGACCCACGCCGCCGCGTGCGTGTACTGCCCACCGTTCTCCCGGATGCCCGGGATGTACCCCTTGATGTAGCCGGGGTCCATCGGGGCCCTGTCGAACGGCGGGGTGAGCACGAGGACCACCTGCGGTTCCCGGCGGACCAGGTGGGCCCGGACCGAGTCCATCGCCCGCTCCGCGTGCGCGAGGGGGGCGGCTCCGGAAAGGACCGCCCAGGTCTGGGCCACGGAGTCGATCCGCCCCTCCTCGTTCTGCTGCGAGCCCAGCGGCCGGCCGTCGTCGAAGTAGCCTCGCCGGTACCAGTCGCCGTCCCACGCCTGCTCCAGCATCGTCGCCAGGTGACGCCCCGCGGCGACGTAGTACGCCGCCCGCGCCCCGTCCCCCCGCTCCTCGCAGAGGGCCGCGAAGGAGCGCAGCACGTCGCAGAGGAGCCACCCGTCGAACACGCTCTCGCCCCGCCCCTCGTTCCCGACCCGGTTGTAGCCGTCGTTCCAGTCGCAGCTCCCCATGAGCGGAAGCCCGTGGCCTCCCGCCGTCAGCCCCCGGTCGATGGCGCGCAGGCCGTGCTCGAAGAGCGTCCCCCTCTCCGCCGAGGCCGCCGGAGCCCCGAACAGCTCGGACTCGCCCGCCGGGATGGCGGGCCCCGCGAGGAAGGGGACGACCTCGTCGAGCACGGCCCGGTCCCCGGTGGCCGTCACGTAGGCCTCCACCGCGTACGGGAGCCAGAGGAGGTCGTCGGAGCAGCGGGTCCGGATCCCCTGGCCGGTCGAAGGGCTCCACCAGTGCTGGACGTCCCCCTCCACGAACTGGCGGGCAGCGGCGCGCAACAGGTGCTCGCGGGTCAGCTCCGGCCTCGTGAAGAGGAGCGCCAGGACGTCCTGGAGCTGGTCCCGGAACCCGTACGCCCCGCTGGACTGGTAGTAGCCCGAGCGCGCCCAGAGGCGGCAGGCCAGGTCCTGGTAGAGGAGCCAGCGGTTCACGAGGAGGTCGAAGGAGTCGTCCGGAGTGGAGACCTTCACCGCTCCCAGGGTCTCGTCCCAGTACGCCTCCACCGCACAGAGCTCGGCCGCCGCGGCGTCGGGCCCTCCCCCGCTCGCGTACTTCTCGAGGAGGAGGCGCGCCTCGGCCGCGTCCTTTCCCTGGCCGAGGACGAGGACGACCCGGCGCGTCTGGCCGGGCGCCAGGTCGGCGGACGTCTGGATCGCGGCGCACGGGTCCAGCCCGGCTCCGACCCGGCCCGAGAGCCGCTCGCGGCGCAGCCCGGCGGCGCGGCCGAGCGAGCCGTTCCGCCCGAGGAACTCCCGCCGGTCCGCGGTGACGGAGAGGACCTCGCCGCTCGCCGCCGCGAAGGCGACGCGCTCGCGCCCCGCGCCGAAGACGTCCCGCGCGAAGAGGGCGCCGCTCGCCCCGTCGCGCTCCGTCACGACGAAGCGAGGGCTCCCCGGTTTCGGGGGCCCGAGCGCCCAGTCGTTGTAGGAGAAGACCGTGAGGCGGCGAGGCCGGTCCGAGTCGTTCACCAGGGTCAGGATCGACAGCTTCACCGGCTCCGCGCGCGCCACGAAGACCGACAGCTCCTGCGAGATGCCGTCCGCCCGCCGCGCGAACCGGGTGACCCCCGCGCCGTGGCGGACCACCCAGCGGGCCCCGCCGCTCGTGCGGCGCAGCGGACCCGGCGTCGCTCCCCGGAGCGCCCCGCTCTCCTCGTCCCTCAGGAAGATCGCCTCGGATGTCGGGTCGGTCACCGGGTCGTTCGCGAACGGCGTCAGCCGGTTGTCGCGGCTGTTCTCCGACCAGGTGAAGGCCGTCCCCGTGGTCGTCACGAGCGTGCCGAACCCCGGGCTCGCCAGGACGTTGCTCCAGGGGAGCGGCGTCTCCTCCCGCCCCGAGAGGACGACGACGTACTCGCGCCCGTCCGGCGTGAAGCCGCCCAGGCCGTTCGACATGACCAGAGGGGGCGCCTCGACGCCGTCGTCCTGCGCGTCGTCGGAGAGGAGGTGAGGCGCCGCCGGCGGCGCGAGCGCCTCCGGCTCGGCGAGGTCCATCTGCTGTGCCAGGCCCCCGCGGCGCCCGTCGAGGACCGCCCGGGCCACGGTCGCGAGGAGGGTGCGCTCCGCCTCGGGCATCGCGTCGCCGCGCAGGAGGAAGATGCCGGAGGAGCGGCCCTTCCACCCGGCCCAAGGGCCGCCGTCCACCACCTGCGCCAGCTGCTCGTGCAGCTCGTCCCGGTACGAGGCCGGGTGCTCGTTCAGGATCACCACGTCGGCCTTCAGGCCCTTGAGCCGCCAGTGGTCCTGCGCGAGGAGGACCTGCCGAACGAGCGGAACGTCGTCGGCCTCCACGACCCGGACGAGGACGACCGGGAGGTCCCCCGAGATCCCGTGCCCCCAGAGCGCCCCCTGCCCGAGCGTGTTCGACGCGAGGACCTCCGAGCTCTCCCGGAGCGAGGCGTCTGAGAAGAAGACGCGCGACGCGAGCCGCTCGAAGAGCTGCGCCTCGTCCTCGGAGATCCCGAGGTGCCGGAGGGAGACCTGCGCGTGGGTGTAGGCCAGGGCGAAGGTCCGCGCCGCGATCCCTGGGTCGTGGTACTTCTGCGCGAGGCGGCGCGCTGCCTCCGGGTCCGCGGCGATCCCCGTGGTGAACGAGAGCCGCGCGAAGCCGCCGGGCGCGATCCGGAGGCGGGTCCGGATGCTGAAGATCGGGTCGAGCACCGCGCCCGTCGTCCCCGAGAGGGCGCGCCCTTCCAGCGCCTCCGGCTGCTCCGGCCCGCGGCCGCGGCCCAGGAAGCGGATCCGGTCGGTCTCCCACTCCACCGGCGCCTGCGGCCGGCCGTCGATGGAGAGGACGTGGAACGCGAGGACGGCCGGCTCGTTCGCCGATCGGGGCCTCCGCCGGGCGAGGAGCCCGGTCGACTCCGGGACCCACTCGGTCTCGACGAAGAGCTTCCCGAAGGCGGGGTGACCGGCGTCCTCGTCCAGCGTCCCGAGGGCCAGCTCCACGAAGCTCGTCAGCTCCACCTCGCGGGGCCGGTCGCCGAGGTTCGTCAGGGAGACGCGGCGCACCTCGGCGTCGTCCTCCGGCGAGACCGCCACCTCCAGGCGGGTCTCGATCCCGCCGTCCCGGCGCCGGATCACGACCTTCTCCGCGAGGAGCTCCACCTGGTAGTCCTGCGGCTCGCTCCCCACCGGCTGCCACGCGGCCGACCAGACGGCGCCCGAGTGGACGTCCCTCAGGTAGACGAACTGGCTCCCCTGGTCCCGCGTCGGGTCCTCCCGCCAGCGGGTCACCGCCCGGTCCCGCCACAGGCTCGCCCCTCCCCCCGCGTTCGTGACGATCGCCACGTAGGCGCCGTTGGAGAGGATCTGCGCCCGCGGGTAGGGAGTGTGGGCGGAGCGGTACCGCCTCGGCGGCCGGGCCGGCGCCGGGGCCGTGCGGGTCTCCTCCGGCGGACGCGGCTGGATGACCGGCGCCTCCCGCGGGACGCGCTCCTGGAGCAGCAGCTCCGTCGCCTTCACGCGGAGATCGGCGTGGAACCGTTCCACCATCGAATCGCCCTCGAGGACGTTCGCGAGGGCCACGAGCGTCATCCCCTGGTGGTGCGCCAGATACGAGCGGACGACCACCCCGCCCGTCGTCGAAAGGGCCGCCGTTCCTTCCGCGTCCTTCCGGGGGGTGTAGTCGATGGCGTCGTAAAAGCCGAGGGCGCCTTCCGCCCCCTCGTCGGCGAGGTGCCGGAAGTTCCTTGCCGCGGCCACCGGGTCGACGAGCGCGGCCAGCGCCGTGGCGTAGGGAGCGACGACCAGCTCGTCCGCGAGCCCGCGCTTGAGCCCCAGACCCGGCACGCCGAACGCCTTGTACTGGTAGCTCCCGGCCCGGTCGACGTCGAGGTAGGCCGACTCCGAGATCCCCCAGGGCACTCCCCGCGACCGCGCGTAGTCGATCTGCCGCGTCACGGCCATGCGGCAGGTCTGGTCCAGGAGGGTCCCCGGGTAGGTTCGCATCAGCAGGAGCGGCATCAGGTACTCGAACATCGTGGCGCTCCAGGAGACGAGCGTCGGGACGCCGTCCACGCTCACCACCAGCCGCCCCAGGTGGAACCAGTGGCTCTGGGGGACATCGCCCTTCGCGATCGCGAAGAAGCTCGCGAGCCGCGCCTCCGAGGCGAGGAGGTCGTAGGAGGCGAAGTCGCGCCGTCCCGGCCCCGCGGTATCGGGGAGGCGGTAACCGATGGCGAAGAGCTGCCGGTCGGGGTCGAGCAGGAAGCCGAACCGCATCCCGCCGGCGAAGTCCTCCGCTCGCCGGGCGACGTCGTCGAGCCGCGCGGCGAGCTCCGGGCTGGTGGAAGCGAACTTCCGGCATCCCTGCGCGAGGGCGACGAGAGCCCCGGCCAGGTTGCCGCTGTCGACCGTGGAGACGTACCGGGGCGCGAGAGGCGCCAGTGTCCGCGTGTCGTACCAGTTGAGGAGGTGCCCCTCGTACCGCTCGAGGCTCTCCACCGAGAGGAGCGTCTGCTCCAGGCGGCCGAGCATCGCGTCCAGGGCCAGGAAGCCGAGGTCGTGCGCGGCCATCGGGGCGAGGAGCGCCATCCCGATGTTCGTCGGCGACGTCCGGTGCGCCACCGTCCGCACGGGTGTCTCCTGCAGGTTGTCCGGGGGGAGGAAGTGGTCCTCCGGCCCCACCAGCGTGTCGAAGTACTTCCACGTCCTGGCCGCGATCGCCAGGAGACGCTCGCGATCCTCGGCCGTGAGCTCCTTCCGCCCCGAGGAGACGGGGCGGCTCAGCCAGTACGCCAGGAACGGCGCCAGCACCCAGAGGACGAGGAACGGCAGCGCCAGGGGAAGGGCTCCCGGGCGGAGAGCCGAGACCGCAGCGAAGGTCGCCGCGGCCGCGATCGGGCTGGCCGCCATCTCCACCGCGAACGCGAGCGCCCCTCCCCGCAGGAGGCCGGCGGTCTGCTTCGCCTGCGACGCAGCCGTCTCCCAGTCCAGCAGGCGCCGCCCGGTGACGGCCAGCCGGACGAGCGTCAGCCCGACGGCGTGGACCGTCTCCCAGGCATGGAACGGGAGGAGCGCGAGCGACAGGAACGCCTGGGCGAACGCCGCGGCGAGCTCCTCGAGGACGCCCCGGACGTAGACGCGCGCCGGCTCGCCCCCGACCGACCGCCGGCGGAACCGGACGACCGAGTCGACGAGGGGAAAGCCGGCCACTGCCAGCCCGCCGAGGGTGTAGACCAGCGGGTCCCCGGGAAGGAACGTCCACGCGGCGGCGAAGAGGAGGAGGAGTGCCGGGGCGACCAGGCTCCGGCGCAGGTTGTCCAGGATCTTCCACTGGCTGACGAGCGGCAGGCCGTTCTTCGCGAAACCGTGCCGCGTCGGGACGACGGGGAGGAGCCACAGGAGGATCTGCCAGTCGCCGCGCATCCAGCGGTGCTGGCGGCGCGCGTGCGCGAGGACGTTCGACGGGAAGTCGTCCACGAGCTCGACGTCCGAGACGAGGCCCGTGCGGGCGTGAAGCCCCTCGAAGAGGTCGTGGGAGAGGAGCGCGTTCTCCGGGACCCGGGCCTCCATCGACGCGCGAAAGGCGTCGACGTCGTACAGCCCCTTGCCGGTGAAGATCCCCTCGCCGAAGAGGTCCTGGTAGGCGTCGGAGACGGCGGTCGAGTAGGGGTCGACGCCGGTGTGACCGGCGTAGACGCGGGCGAAGAGCGAGCCGGCGGCGCTCGCGAACATGACGCTCACCCTCGGCTGGAGGATGCCGTACCCCTCCACGACCCGTCCCACCGAGCGGTCGAACACCGGCCGGTTCAGCGGGTGGGCGAGGATGCCGATCAGCGTCCTCGCCACGTTGCGCGGGAGGCGGGTGTCGGTGTCGAGCGTGAGGACGTACTTCACCGACGGGAGGATCGACAGGTCGCCCACCCTCACCGGGAACGCTCCCTCGGCTCCTCCCCTCAGGAAGCGGTTGAACTCCTCCAGCTTCCCCCGCTTCCGCTCCCACCCCATGTGGACTCCCTCCTTGGGATTCCACTTCCTCTCCCGGTGGAAGAGGTAGAAGCGGTCACCGGTTCCGGCCGGGTAACGGAGGTTGAGCGCCTCGATTCCTGCCCGCGCGGCGGCGACGATCCCGGCGTCCCCTTCCGTCTTCGCGGCCGGGGCGTCACGGAAGTCGCTCAGGATCGCGAAGTGGATCCTCGGGTCGAGGTTCCCCAGCGCCTGCACCTCGAGGTGCGCCAGGAGCCGTTCCACTCCCGCCACGCTCCCCAGGAGCGTCGGGACGACCACCATCGTCCGCGCGCCGTCGGGCACGCCCGTCGAGAGCTCGAGGCGCACCAGCCTGCGGGGCGGGACGAACGCGTTCACCAGGCGCTGGACGATCAGCACCGCGAGCTGGCTCGCGGGCAGCAGGGCGAGGAGCCCGGCCACAAGGGCCGCGTCGGGTCGGCCCTGCGCCCGCACGTACGCCATCGCGGCATCCACGCCGAGGGCGGTGAGGACGCCGATCCCGCCGATCCAGCCCAGGGTCGCGTGGCGGAAACCGAACCGGCGGAGTCTCATGGGGATGCCCGCACGGAAGGCGACGTCGATCTCGAGGCCGTGCCGCCCGGGCCCGATCAGGTGGTAGCCGACGTGAGCCGCCCGGTCGTCTCCCCCCTTCTTCTCCGCGGCCTGGCGGGCGCTCTCGACCGCGCGGAGGGCGACCCGCACCTGGGCCTCGCCGGTCGGGTCGGCGAGCACCTCCACGGCCTGGCGGTACCGGTCGCGGCTGGGGAAGTCCATTCGCGGGTGGACGCCCGACGGGTCGCGCCGGAGCACCTGCTCCACCATGCTGACACTCTCCACGAAGCGGCTCCAGTCCAGGGTCGAGCAGAGCCTCAGGCTGGTGATCGAGTTCCCCGTGGACGCCTGGTCGGTCGCCTGCCGCTGGTGCTCGGCCCGCACGGCGTCCTCCGAGGTCGTCCCGCTGTCGGCCAGCAGCCTCTCCACCTCGGCGTGCAGGCCCGACAGGCGAGGGTCCGCCTCGTGCATCCTCTGGCGGAGCTGGGTGACGAAGGCCGTGTGGAGCGGCTTCGGCGGGAGGACGGGGTGCTCCCCCGCCTCGATCTTCGTGAGGAGCCCGTCGGCCTGCCGCCGTGCGCCGCTTCCCTCGACGAGCGCCTCGGCGATCCGTCTCAGGTTCTCGATCAGCGCCAGCTTCAGCATGCTGGGCCACGCCCAGAGCTCGCCGATCGTCAGGGGGACCACCGTCTGGTAGGCGAGCAGGAACCGCGTGAGCCGCTCCGCGTCGAGCCGCCCGTCGCTGTGCCGGATCAGCTCCAGGGCCATCGCGTGGATGCGGGCCTTGCCGGAGAGCTCGCGCGCCGCGAGCTTCGGGAGCTTCCTGTAGTAGCGGGCCGGGAGGTCGTGCTGCACGGCATACGCCTCCGACTCGACGAGGTGGAAGTTGTCCAGGAGCCACTCGGCGGCGGGCGGCACGGAGGCGCCGCGGTGGACGTCCTCGACCAGGACGCCGTACGCCTCCCGCAGGAACTCCAGGTTCGCCGCCAGCCGGGGCAGGTCGTCGTGCCCGCTCTTCCTGTCCTCGCGCGAGAGGGTGAAGAAGGCGGCGAGGGTGCGGGCGCGCTCCTCCAGCCCCTCGAGGCTGAGGACTTCTCCCCGGAGCGGCACGGTCGCTTCGGGACGGGGCTTCAGGAATCGCCAGCGCCTCACATCCCGCGCATAGCAAGAACATTGCCAGACGGGGTTGCGAGGTGCCCCCGACACCACTTCAGCTCTTGCTCGCCGTCGACCGGCCCGGATGGCATTTCTTGCGCTCTCGCTTGAAATTCGTACGGAAGCCGGCGGCGGGGCGCCCGTGCCGCCCCGTCACTCGCGGGAGATCTCCAGGAGGGCGTCGGAAGGCCGGTTCTCGTCTGGAGCCCCTCCTCCGCCACATCCGTGATCCTGGAATTAGGCCTTGATCGACACTCCGAGCCGTTCGATCGACTCGCCGATCCGGCGCCGGATCTCGCCGACGAACGTCTCGAGCGTCCCTTCCGCCCGCTGCTGCGCTCCGTGGCGCTCCAGCTTGCGGTTCTCCATGAGGACTCCCCGGGCCTCGTTCACTCTTCCCCTGCGGCTCTTGGCCTTTCCTCGAACTTCCTGTCTGTTCATGACGTGACCTCCTGCCTGGGCATCAGGCACGTGAAATGCCGGGGCCTCACGCCGGGCCCGAGCGGCCGGAGCGGTCGGCCCGGCGTCAGTCGGACGGGTTCAGATGACTCTTCGTCCCTGGATCACCCGGATCAGCAGGACGACGATCGCGACGACGAGGAGGACGTGGATGAGGCCTCCCACGGTGTAGGAGGTGACCATCCCGAGCGCCCACAGGACGAGCAGGATCACGAGGATCGTGTAGAGCATGTTGTCTCCCTTCCTCCGTCCCTGGTGGAGTGCCCGGTCGGCCGGATCGCGGAGGGGACGGACTGGAGCCCGACCCGGCCATCGACCCTGGTTACAGCAAGTGCCCTGCCAGGAGCGCCGCACGGCGGCCGCCGCCGATCAGCGCCCTGTTCCGAGGCGGGACCGCTGCCGGGGCCTCTCCACGAGGGAAAGGCTTCCTGGGGCCTTGAAATTCTTTCCATCCGGGGGCCGGACAACCTTGTTGACGGTTCCCCTCCTCCGGCTCCATTCTTCCCTGGAGGCCGCCCGATTGCCGAGTCAGACCGAAGCCCCGCCCCTGCGAATCCTCCTGGTCGACGCCGACGAGGATTCCGCAACCCGTCTCCGAGATCTGGTCGCGAAGATGCCGGTCGGGATCGAGGTGGACTGGGTGCGCTCCTTCGAGGCCGGGTTCACCCGGATGACCTCGAGCCGGTACGACGCCCATCTCGTCGCCTCGAGGCTGGGGCCTCTCTCCGGCCTCGACCTGCTGCGGGGGTACCACGAGGCGGGGGGCGGGGCGCCGGTCCTCCTGGCGGGCGGCGTTCCGGACCGGGCGCTGGACCTCGCGGCGATGGAAGGCGGCGCCGCCGGCTTCCTCGTGACGGACCGCCTCGACCCGGAGCTCCTCGAGCGCTCGATCCGCTACGCCGTCGAGGCCCGGCGCCTGGAGTCCGTCCTGAGGCGGACCAGGGAGGAGCTGCAGGAGCGGGTCGAGGAGCGGACCCTCAGCCTCGAGACGATGAACGCCGCGCTTGCGGCGGAGGTGAGCGAACGGCGCCGGGCCGAGCAGAAGCTCCGCGACCTCGATCGCCGGAAGAACGAGTTCCTGGCCACCCTCGCCCACGAGCTCCGCAATCCCCTCGCCCCGATCTCGCACGCGACCGAGCTCCTCGCGCGCCTCGAGGACGGGGAGGTCGACCGGGCCGCCGCCGAGGGAGCGCGAAAGGTGATCGAGCGGCAGGTCACCCACCTCGTCCGCCTCATCGACGACCTCATCGACGTCTCCCGGATCTCCCACGGGAAGGTCGGGCTGAGGACCGAGCGCGTCACTCTCGCTTCGGTCGTCGAGAGCGCGGTCGAGGCCGCGCGCCCCTTCTTCCTCGGCCGGCGCCACGCCCTCGACGTCGTCCTGCCGGCGACGCCGGTCGTCCTGGACGGCGATCCGATCCGCCTCGCCCAGATCATCACGAACCTCCTCTCGAACGCCGCGCGGTACACCGAGCCCGGCGGGAAGGTCCTCCTCGAAGCGAGCCGCGGCCGTGACGAGCTCGTCCTTCGCGTCGTCGACTCCGGCATCGGGATCCCGCCGGCCGAGCTCGCGCACATCTTCACCATGTTCGCCCAGGTCGCGACGACGCCCGCCGTCGACCACGGCGGCCTCGGGATCGGCCTGGCGCTCGCGAAGCAGCTGGCCGAGCTGCACGGGGGCTCCCTCACCGCTGCCAGCGAAGGGCCCGGGAAGGGGAGCGTCTTCACGTTCCGCCTCCCCCTGCCGGCCGTGGCCGTGGCCCCCGTCGAGCCCCCCCGGGTGGCGAAGCGTTCGGCGCCGGCGGTTCGCCGGCGCATCCTGATCGTCGACGACAACGCCGACGCCGCCCGGACCCTGGCCGACCTCCTCGACCTCGACGGGCACGAGACTCACCTGGCGTACGACGGGCCCTCGGCCGTCGAGGCCGCGCAGCGCCTGCACCCGGACGCCGCCGTCCTCGACATCGGCCTTCCCGGCTTCAGCGGACTCGAGGTCGCGCGGCGCCTCCGGGGAGATCCGGCCCTCGCCGGGCTCTTCCTGGTGGCCCTCTCCGGCTGGGTGCAGCCGGAAGACCTCGCCCGCTCCCGGGATGCCGGGTTCGACCACCACCTCGCCAAGCCGGTCAGCGTCGCGACGCTGGAACAGCTCCTGGCCGAGGCGGCTGAGAGGCTGTGAAGAAATCTCGAAGGGGTCGCGCGGGCCGGGCTTGGGAGGCAAAGCCCAGGCGCGAGGAGCGGATCGATGCGGGGCATCGAACGCGACGAGTAACGCCGGCTTTGCCCCCAACCCCGGCCCGCCCGAA
>CAIMWE010000068.1 GCA_903845115.1 uncultured Acidobacteriota bacterium
AGCGTCCAGGCAGGCGAGGATCGCCCCGAAGAGAAGGACGACGAAGAGCGCGGCGCCGACGAACTGGACCATGATGGTTCTCCTCCCCGTGAAACGTGCCGACGATAAAGCCAGGACGCCGGCGATGTCGAACCGGGACCGCCCCCGGGGCCCGGTACTTTCCTAGAGACGAGCCTCGTAGTTTCCCGAGGTCACAGGCCTCCGCCTCGCCGCTAGCCTCCTCACGAGACCGGGGGGCAGCGAGCTGAAGGTCCCATAAGATACCCCTCCCTCGGGAGGCCGCCATGCCGGTCTCAACGGGGGGCGTGCTCGGCACGGCGGACGCGTCAAGGAAAGCCAGAGAAGGAGGTTCACATGAGGAGATCCGGAGCCGGCGCGGGAATCGGTCTCGCGCTCTCGCTGTTCTGTGCCGCGACGGTCGCGGCACAACCCGCATTGGATCGCACGACGCTTCCGATCCACGAACCGGACTACCCGCACAGCACCGTCTACGACATCCGGAATGCCCCGCCGCCGCCTTCCCGGTTCCAGGTGAAGGCCCCGGCCGGCGCTCCCAACGTCCTCATCGTCCTCATCGACGACATGGGGTTCGGCCAGTCGGGCGCCTTCGGCGGCCCGCTGCACATGCCGACTGTGGACCGCCTGGCCCAGGGGGGGCTGAAGTACAACCAGTTCCACACCACCGCCCTCTGCTCGCCGACGCGCGCGGCGCTCCTGACCGGCCGCAACCACCACATGACGAACACCGGCTCGATCATGGAGACCTCGACGTCGTATCCCGGAAACACGGGACAGCGTCCCGAGAACGTGGCGCCGCTGGCTGCCATGCTCCGGTACAACGGCTACACGACGGCCCACTTCGGGAAGAACCACGAGACCGCCGCGTGGGAGGTGAGCCCCTCCGGCCCGACCGACCGCTGGCCCACCCGCAACGGATTCGACAAGTTCTACGGCTTCATGGGGGGCGAGACGAACCAGTGGGCGCCGGCCATCTACGACGGCATGGTCAAGATCGAGGTGCCGACGGACCCCGGCTACCACTTCATGACCGACATGACCGACCAGGCGATCAAGTGGGTGCAGTCGGTGAAGTCCCTGACGCCCGACAAGCCCTTCTTCGTCTACTTCGCTCCGGGCGCCACGCACGCGCCGCACCAGGTGCCGAAGGAGTGGATCGCGAAGTACAAGGGGAAGTTCGACCAGGGGTGGGACAAGCTGAGGGAAGAGACCCTCGCCCGCCAGATCCAGCTGGGCGTGGTCCCGGCCGGAACCAAGCTCGCGCCGAAACCCGCCGCCATCAAGGACTGGGACAAGCTGACGGCGGACGAGAAGAAGCTCTTCACCCGCCAGATGGAGGTCTTCGCCGGCTTCGCCGAGTACGCCGACACCGAGATCGGCCGCCTCGTCGACGAGATCGGAGCGCTGGGCCAGCTCGACAACACGCTCGTCTTTTACGTCGTCGGCGACAACGGCGCGAGCGCCGAGGGCGGCATGGCCGGCATGTTCAACGAGATGACCTACTTCAACGGGGTGCAGGAGACCGTCGAGAGCGTCATGAAGCACTACGACGACCTCGGCGGCCCGAACAGCTACGGGCACTACGCCGCGGGGTGGGCCGTGGCGGGGGACACGCCCTTCACCTGGACCAAGCAGGTCGCGTCGAGCTACGGCGGGACACGGAACGGGCTGGTCATCCACTGGCCGAAGGGCGTGAAGGCCAAGGGAGAAATCCGGTCCCAGTGGCACCATGTCATCGACATCGCCCCGACGATCCTGGAGGCTGCGGGCCTCCCCGAGCCGAAGGTCGTCAACGGCGTTCCGCAGGTCCCGATCGAAGGGGTGAGCATGCTGCGATCCTTCAACGACGCGAAGGCAGCGGACAACCACCTGACCCAGTACTTCGAGATCTTCGGCAACCGCGCCATTTACAACGACGGCTGGCTGGCCGGCACCGTCCACCGGGCCGCGTGGGAGACAAAGCCGCGGACGACGCTCGACAAGGACGTCTGGGAGCTCTACGACACGCGGGGCGACTTCAGTCTCGCGAACGACCTGGCGGCGAAGAGCCCGGCGAAGCTGAAGGAGATGCAGGACCTCTTCCTGAAGGAGGCGGTGAAGTACAACGTGCTCCCCATCGACGACCGCACGCTGGAGCGTACGAACGCCGCGCTCGTCGGCCGCCCGGACCTCATGGGGGGACGGACGTCGCTGACGGTGTACGACGGGATGATCGGCATGTCCGAGAACGTCTTCATCAACACGAAGAACCGCTCGCACACGATCACCGCAGAGGTGAAGATTCCCGAGAAGGGGGCGAACGGCGTCATCCTCTGCCAGGCCGGGCGGTTTGGCGGGTGGAGCCTCTACCTGAAGGATGGTAGGCCAACCTACACCTACAATTTCCTGGGGCTGTCGCGGTCCACCGTCGCCGCCACGGCGCCCGTCCCGGCCGGGAAGGCGACCATCCGCTTCGAGTTCGCCTACGACGGCGGCGGACTCGGGAAGGGCGGCCTCGGCACCATTCTGGTCAACGGGAAGAAGGTTGCCGAAGGCCGGATCGAACGGACGCAGCCGATGATCTTCTCGGCGGACGAGGGTGCCGACGTTGGCGAGGACGGCGAGACGCCGGTCGTGGAGGACTATGGGATTCCGGCGCCCTACAAGTTCACGGGCAAGGTCGCCAAGGTCACGGTGGAGCTGGCGCCCATGCCCACCCCGGACAAGGCGGCGGAGGGCAAGGCTCGCGCGGAAGCCGCACACAAGAAGGCGCTCTCGGACTGAGAAGAATCCCCCCGCCGGCTTCCCGCCGGCGTCATCGGGCAACAACCTAGGAGGAAGAAGATGAAAGCAATTTTCAAGACCATCGCATGCGGGGCCGTTCTTCTCGTCGGAGCGGGAATTGCTCTAGCCCAGCAGCCGTCCGCCGACGAGCGCGTCGCGGCCCTCAAGGCGGGTCTCGCCTCCAGCCAGGCGACCCTCCGCCAGTACGAGTGGATCGAGACCACCGTCGTGAACCTCAAGGGCGAGGACAAGTCGACGAAGCAGGACCGCTGCTACTACGGCGCCGACGGGAAGATCCAGAAGGTGCCGGTGGCGGCGCCTCCCCCGGAGAAGAAGAAGGGGGGCCTCCGCGGAAGGGCGATCGAGAACAAGAAGGAGGAGATGTCCGACTACATGAAGGAGGCCGTCGGGCTGGTGAAGCGCTACCTGCCGCCGGACCCGCAGCGGATCGACGCCGTCAAGGCCGCCGGGAAGCTCACCCTCTCGCCCCAGCCGGGCAACCGCGTGCGGCTCAGCTTCGCGAACTACCTCAAGCCGGGGGACAGCCTGACCATCGAGATGAACATGGCGGACAACTCGCTCGTCTCGGCCAGCGTCGTCAGCACGATGGACTCCGACAAGGCCCCGGTGACCTTCGTCGTCCAGTTCGCCAAGCTCGACAACGGCGCCACCTACGAATCCCAGACCGTCCTGGACGCCAAGGGGAAGGAAATGAAGGTGACGATCCAGAATTCGGGTTACCGCAAGCAGCAGGGCTGATCCGGACGAAGCCCGGCGGAACTCAGCCGAAGGAAGGAGCCCCCGGCGTTCAGGGCGCCAGGGGCTCGCCGGCTCGGACGTCGTCCCGCCAGGATCGCGCCGGCCAGGTAAGCTGTCGGAGGTGGAGGAGCGGGCCTGCCTCTGGGCCGGTCAGTAACCGGTCCTGGTTTCCCGGTCATCGGCGTGCGGCGAATCAGACGGAGGGGCGCAATGTCACCGAGTAGACGGCAGCTGGATTCCCGGATGAGAGGGGTCGGCAGGTGCAGCGCCGTCATCCTGCTGGCGCTGGGCATCTCCCTCCTCGTCCAGCCGCTCTCGGCCCAGGAACTGGAGCCGCGCGCGTATGCCCCGTCGCCGATCGGCGCCAACATCGCCCTCGTCACGTACGGCTACCAATCCGGCGAGGTGCTCTTCGACCCGGCCCTCCCGTTCTCCGACGTGAAGGCCTACATCCACGGCGCGGTCCCCGGTTTCGCCCGGTCGTTCGACCTCGCCGGGCGGTACGCATCGGTGGCCCTCGCCGTCCCCTACGTCTGG
>CAIMWE010000069.1 GCA_903845115.1 uncultured Acidobacteriota bacterium
ATCCGGGGGACGGCGGTGAACCACGACGGGAGGTCGTCGGGGTTCACGGTGCCGAACGGGTCGGCGCAGCGGGAGGTGATCCGGGAGGCGCTGGAGCGGGCGGGGGTGGCCCCGGGCGAGGTCGGGTACGTGGAGGCGCACGGGACGGGGACGGCGCTGGGGGACCCGATCGAGGTGGCGGCGCTGAGGGAAGTTTTCGGGCCGGGGCGCGAGCGGACGCTCCACGTGGGGTCGGTGAAGACGAACATCGGCCACGCGGAGGCGGCGGCGGGAATCGCCGGGCTGATCAAGGTGGTGGTCTCGCTGGGGCGCCGGGAGATCCTGCCGAACCTGCACTTCGAACGGTGGAACCCGGAGATCGACCGGGAAGGATTCCCGGTGGAGGTCCCGTGCAGGACCGTTCCGTGGGAGCCGATCGGGGGGCGGCGGGTGGCGGGGGTCAGCGCGTTCGGGGCGAGCGGGACGAACGCGCACGTGGTCGTCGTGGGCTCTGGCGACGAGGCGGCTCCGGCGGAGGCCCCCGGCGTCCGCCTCCCCACCACCTCGTTCCGGCGCCGGCGCTACTGGTTCGCGGAGAGCGAGAAGAGCGTAGCCCCGTCTCTCGCCCCGGACGCGGATCCTCTCGCCGGGAGGACCGTCGTCTCCTCTCCGCTGGCGGGGCGGGTCGTCGAGTTCTCCCTGAGTAATTTGCTCCTCCCGCTCCTCGCCGATTCCGAGGGACTGGTCCACGCGGGACTCCACGTCGAGCTCGTCTCCAGGGCCGTCGAGAAGCCGCCCGCCGAGGAGCCGCTCGTTCTCCGGAGCGTCGCCTTCCCGCGGGCGCTCCTCGCCGGGGAGGGGAAGACGGTCCAGGTCGTGGTCCGCGACGGGGCGGTGGAGATCCAGAGCCGCGGCGAGGAGGGGGAGTGGACGGTGCACCTCGCCGCCCGGCTCGACCCGGGCTCCTCGGGGGAGAGCGGGCCCGAGAGCCCCATCCCCCCGGGGACGGCGGAGCGGGCCGCGCTCCTCGGCGACGGGACCTCCGGCGACCTCTTCTACGAGAGGCTGCTCGAGGCGGGGTTCGAGCTGGGTCCCGCCGCGCGGTGGATCGCCCGGCTCTGGCGGACCGACGGCGAGTCGATCGCGCGGATCCGGCCCCCGGCCGGGAGGGGCGACGAGGTCCGGTTTTCCCTCGGTCTCCACCCCGGCGTCCTGGAGGCGTGCGTCCAGCTGCCGTACGCGGCGCTCCCCGGAGGGGGGACCGGGACGTACCTCCTCGTCGGCTGGGAGCGGCTCGCGCTCTGGTGCGCCCGGGCCGCGCGCGGCGGCGACCTCTGGGCCCGCGCGATCCTGCGAGACGCCCCGGGCGGGGACGACCTCGTCGCCGACGTCCGGCTGGAGGGTGCAGGTGGCTCGCTCGTCGCCTCGATCGAGGGAGCGCGGCTCGTCCGGACGACGCGCGAGGCGTGGCGCGGCCCGAGGCCCGAAGCGGAGATTCCCCTCCACGCGATCGCCTGGAGGCCGATGGAGCCCCCTCCGGGCGGTCCGACGGGAGGGGCCGCGAGCGACCAGGCGACGACCTGGATCGTCCCCGATCGGGGAGGGATGGCGGAACGGGTGGCCAGGCGGCTCGAGGAGGCGGGAGAGCGCTGCGTCGTGACGGGAGAGACGACGGCAGACACTGCGGACACGCCAGACACGGAAGACACGACAGACACGGGGCTCGCGGCGCTGCTGGCAGGGAGCCCGCATCCCGGGCGAGTCCTGGTCCTCTCCACTCTCGACGGGGGCGGGTCCCTCGCGGTCGCCTCGCGGACGCTCGCCGTCGTCCAGCTCCTCGCCGGTTCCAGCGCCGGCCTCTGCCTCGTGACGCGGGGGGCGCGCTGCCTCGGCACGGGACCGGAGGCCCCCGACCCGGCCGCGGCCGCCGCCTGGGGACTCGCCCAGGCGATCGTGGCGGAGCATCCCGGCCTCGCGACGCTCCGGGTCGACGTCGACCCGGCCGCGGACGACGAGGAGCAGGCCCGCGAGATCGTCGCCAGCCTGACGTCGCCGGAGCCGGCGAATCCGGAAGGCGGGCGGGAGGGAGAGGTCGCCTGGAGGCGGGGCGTCGCGCACGTCCCCCGTCTCGTGAAGACCGAGCCCGGGCCGTCCGCGAGTTCGCCCGAGGCGCTCCGCGTCGTCATCTCCGGCGGCCCCGGTCTCGACGGGATCGCCGTCGTCCCTGCCTCCCGCCGCGCCCCGGGACCGGGCGAGGTGGAGATCGAGGTCCGCGCCGCCGCGCTCACGTTCCGCGACGTCCTCCAGGTCGTCGGGATGGACCCGGGGGGGACGGTCCCCCTCGGTTCCGACTGCGCCGGCGTCGTGACGCGGACCGGCGAGGGGGTCGACGCTCTCGCGCCGGGGGATCCCGTGATGGCGCTGGCTCTGGCGCAGGGAAGCCTCTCGCGCTTCGTCACGGCCGACGCCCGGTTCGTCGTCCTGAAGCCGGCCCACCTCTCGTGGGTGGAGGCGGCCACGGTCCCGGTGGCGTACCTGACCGCCGCACACGGCCTCCGGAACCTCGCCCGGCTCTCCGCGGGGGAGCGGGTCCTGATCCACGCGGCCGCGGGAGGGGTCGGTCTGGCTGCGCTCCACCTCGCGAGGCGGATCGGCGCCGAGCCGTTCGCCACCGCCTCGCCGCCGAAGTGGGCCTTCCTCCGGTCGATGGGTGTGACGCGGCTCTACTCGTCGCGCTCCGTCGATTTTGCCTCCCGGCTGCTGGAGGAGACCGGGGGCGCCGGCGTCGACGTCGTCGTCAACTCGCTCGCCGGGGAGTACGTTCCCGCGAGCCTCTCCGTCCTCTCCCGCGGCGGCCGGTTCCTCGAGCTGGGAAAGCGCGGCGACTGGAACGCGGAGCGGGTCCGGGCCGAGCGGCCCGACGTCGACTACCAGGCTTACGACCTCGAGACGCTGGGGGCGCGGGAGCCCGAGCGGCTCCGCGAGCTCTTCGAGAGCCTGCGGGAAGGGCTCGAGTCGGGCGCGATCCCGCCCCTCCCCGCATCGACCTTCCCGGTCCAGGGCGCGCGGGAGGCGTTCGAGACCGTGGCGCACAGCCGCGGCGTCGGGCGCGCCGTCGTCACGTTCCCGGGCGGGGAGACCGATCCGCTGACGATCCGTCCGGACGGGACCTACCTCGTCACCGGAGCCGCCGGAGCCCTCGGCGGCGAGGTGGCCCGCTGGCTCGCCTCGCGCGGCGCCCGTCGGATCGTCCTCGTCGACGTGGCCCCTCCCGCGTCCGGCACGCTCCGCTCGCTCGAGGAGGCGGGGGCGCGTCCCGAGGTCCTCCTGGCCGACGTGGCGAGCCGGGAGAGCCTGGGGCAGGCCGTGGCCGCTGCGCGGAGCGGCCCGGGCAGGCTCCGCGGCGTGATCCACGCCGCCGCCGTCGGGGACGACGCTTCCCTCGTCGAGCTTTCGTCCGAGCGCCTGGCACGCCTCCTCGGAGCGAAGGCGGACGGGGCCCTGCTCCTGGACGAGCTGACCCTCGGGGAGCCGCTCGACTTCTTCGTCCTCTTTTCCTCCGTCGTCTCCGTCCTCCCGTCGGCCCGGCAGGGGGGCTACGCCGCGGCCAACGCCTCCCTCGACGCGCTGGCACACGCACGCCGCTCGCGCGGGCTCAAGGGGACGAGCCTCTGCTGGGGACCCTGGACGGCCGGGCTCTCCGCCGCGGCGGGGGAGAGGGCCGCGGCGGTCTGGCGGAGCTACGGGATTCGCCCGCTCTCGCCGAGGGAGGGACTCGCCGCGCTCGAGCGCGCCCTCGAGCACCCTTCAGCTCAGCAGGTGATCGTGGCCGTCGACTGGGAGAGGTACACCGCGCGGATCGGCACGGTCCCCGCGTTCCTCGAGGAGCTGGTTCCCCGGGGGGAGCCGGCGACCTTTGCCTTGATCGGGGGGCCGGGAGGCGAGGCCCCGGCAGACCTCGCCGCGATCGTCCGGCGCGAGGTGGCCCGGGTCCTCGGACGCGATCCGGAGGAGCCGCTCGACGAGGGGGCGCCCCTCTCCGAGCTCGGCTTCGACTCGCTGATGGCGGTCGAGCTGGCCCGGAGTCTCGGCGGCCTGCTCGGGTGCCGCCTCCCCGCGACTCTCACCTACAACCACCCGACGGTCGCGTCGCTCTCGGAGCACCTCGCCTCCCGGTTCGGCGCCGGAGACCGGGGCGGGCCGGTGGGTGCCCCCGCGCCGCCGGCGCGGCCCGCGGCGGGGGAGGAGAGGGATGCCGAGTCGGTCCGGCGGCTCCTGGACGAACGGCTGGAGAGAATGGAGAGGCTGCTCTCTTCGGAGGGGACGGCGTGAGCGACGACCTGGAACGGATGCGGCGCGCCCTCGCCGCCCTCGAGCGAGCGGAGGCGCGCCTCGGGGAGGCCGCGCGGCGACAGAGCGAGCCGGTGGCGATCGTCGGCCTCGGCTGCCGCTTCCCGGGCGGGGGCCACGACGTCGCGTCGTTCGGCGACTTCCTCGAGCGGGGCGGGGACGCCATCGGGGAGATCCCGGGCGACCGTCGCGCCGCCTTCGACGGGGCCGGGCACGCGCGGCTCCTCTGGGGGGGGTTCCTCCCGGAGATCGACCGGTTCGACCCGCGCCTCTTCGGCGTCACGGACGAGGAGGCGCGGGCCATGGACCCGCAGCTCCGGCTCCTGCTCGACGTCTCGTGGGAGGCGCTCGGGGACGCCGGGCTCTCGGGCCGGGGCGGTGGTCTGGACAGTGGTCTGGACGGTGCGGTCTTCCTCGGGATCGGGAGCCAGAGCAGCGACTACGCCCACGTGCAGCTCTCCGACCCCGGGCGCGCGAAGATGGAAGCGGTCACCGGGACGCTCCACAGCCTCATGGCGGGGCGGCTCTCCTATTTCCTGGACTGGAAGGGCCCCTCTCTCGCCCTCGACGCGGCGTGCGCTTCCGGTCTCGCCGCCGTCCACCTGGCCTGCGCGAGCCTCCGCGAGAGGGAGTGCTCCGTGGCGATCGCCGGGGCGGTGAACCTCGTCCTCTCTCCCGGGATCTCGCTCGCGCTCCTCCGGGGAGGGCTCTTCTCCCCGAGCCGCCGGTGTCGGCCGTTCGACGCCCGGGCGGACGGTTTCGTGAGGAGCGACGGCTGTGGCGTCGTCGTCCTCCGGCGGCTCTCGGACGCCCTCGCCTCCGGAGAGCGGATCCTCGCTGTCGTCCGGGGATCGGCACTCCGGCAGGACGGGAGGAGCAACGGCCTCACCGCTCCGAGCGGCCCCGCGCAGGAATCGGTCCTGCGGCTCGCCCTCGAGCGGGCAGGGGTCGACCCGGCGGAGGTCGACTTCGTCGAGGCCCACGGGACGGGGACGCCCCTCGGGGACGCCATCGAGGCGCAGGCGCTGGGGGCGGTCTACGGGGTGGGGCGAGCAAAGCCCTTCCTGATCGGCGCCGTCAAGGCGAACCTCGGGCACGCCGAGGCCGCGGCCGGGATGGCGGGCCTCGTGAAGGTGATCGCCTCGCTGAGCCGCCGCGCAATCCCGCCGCATCCCGACCTCGAGTCGGTCCACCCGGAGGTCGACCTCGCGGCGATCGGGGCGTCGATCCCGACCCGGCCGGTCCCGTGGGAAGGGGGAGGGCGCGGGCGGATCGCGGGGGTCAGCGCGTTCGGCATGAGCGGGACGAACGCCCACCTGATCGTCGAGGAGGCCCCGCCCGGCGCGCCCTCCCGACCGCCCTCACGGCCGGCAGCCCGGCGGGCAGAAGCCGCCGGGCTGAGCCGCTTCCCGCTCGACCTGGGCGCCGCGGCTCCCGGCCCGCTCCCGGAGGACCTCTTCTTCACGCCGGAGTGGGAGGTCCGTCCCTCCGC
>CAIMWE010000070.1 GCA_903845115.1 uncultured Acidobacteriota bacterium
AGGGGTGCGATGAGAACGGTCCTGCAGAAGCTGCCGCGCCTTCCGCTCGAGGGCTCGCTCGACCTGACCTACCGGTGCAACAATACCTGCCGGCACTGCTGGGTGTGGCTCCCCCCGGGGGCGCCGGAAGAGGCCGCCGAGCTCTCCCTCGACGAGATCAGCCGGATCGTGGATGAGGCCCGGGCGATGGGGTGCCAGAGGTGGAAGCTCTCCGGCGGCGAGCCGATGCTGCGCGAGGATTTCGCGGAGATCTTCGACAAGATCACCCGGAAGGCCGTGACCTATTCCTTGAACACGAACGGGACGCGGATCACGCCAGCCATCGCGCAGCTGATGAAGCGCAAGGGGACGAAGATGGTCGCCCTCTACGGCGCGACGGCCGAGGTCTACGACGACGTCACCCGCAACCCGGGGGGGTTCGAGGCGGCGATGCGGGGGATCTCGTACCTGCGCGAGGCGGGGGCGTCGTTCATCGTCCAGCTGATCCCGATGAAGTCGAACTGGCACCAGTGGGAGGAGATGCAGGCGCTGGGCCGCTCCCTCTCGCCGCACCAGCGGACGGGGGCCGCCTGGCTATACAAGTCGAGCACGGGGTCGGCTGCGCGGAACCGAGAGATCGACAGGCAGCGCCTCTCGCCGGCCGAGGTGATCGACCTGGACCACCCGGACCCCTCGTACGAGGAGCGGGTCGCGACCGACTGCGGCGTGAGGGACGCGGGGGACGACCGGCTCTTCGCCCGGTGCATCGCGGCTCGCCGGGAGTTCCACGTCGACCCGTACGGCGGGATGTCTTGGTGCTCGTTCGTCTGCGATCCCTCGCTCCGGTACGACCTCCGCAAGGGGACCTTCCGCGAGGCGTGGGAAGAGTTCATCCCGTCGTGCGCCGACAAGGTTCACGGCGGTCCGGAGTGGAGGGAGAACTGCGGCTCGTGCGAATCGCGCGCTTCGTGCCGCTGGTGCGCCGTCTACTCCAAGCTCGAGACGGGGCGGTACTCGGCGCCGATCCCTTACCTCTGCGACGTGGCGGGGGAAGGGGAGAAGTTCCGGGTGGAGTGGCAGGCGAAGCACCGGAAGTACTTCCGGATCGCCGGGATCACGGTCCGGGTCGAGAGCGACCTCGATCTCGACGCGACGAAGTTCAAGGAAGAGCTGGCCGCGTTCCAGGTGGAGGGGCCCGGGGACGACAACGTGACGCTCCGGCACCACTTCGAGCTGCCCGACCTGAAGGGGAAGGACACCGGCGAGGAGCTGTACCGCAAGGCCCCGTGGGCGATCTCGCGGAAGAACGGGACCTGGTTCTACAAGGGGATCTCGCCGACGGCGGGGGACCCGGACCTCCACCGGGTGGCGGTCTTCACGGCCGACCACGCCCACGCCACGATCTACAGTCCGCCGAGGGACGGGAAGCGGATCCTCAAGGACGGGTGGCACTCGCTCTCGCTCTTCCCGACGGACCAGATCTGGCTCGGGCCGCTCCTGGCCGACCGGAGCGCCGTCCTGATGCACTCCGGGGCGGCCGTCGTCAACGGCCAGGGGCTCGTCTTCATCGGCCACTCCAGCGCCGGCAAGTCGACGACGATGGAGCTGCTCAAGGCCTCTTCCGAGGTCGAGGCCACGATCCTCTGCGACGACCGGAACGTCCTCCGGAAGTGGCCCGACGGCTGGCGCGTCCACGGCACCTGGAGCCACGGGACGACGGCGGACGTCTCCCCGGCCGAGGCGCCGCTCAGGGCGATCCTCTTCCTGAAGCAGGACACGAGGAACGAGCTGGTCCCGCTGACCGACCGGAAGGAGATCTGGAAGCGGCTGCTCGCGACGCTCATCAAGCCGATGGTGACGGCCGAGTGGTGGCAGAAGGAGCTGGACGTCCTGGAGAAGATCGTCGCCGAGGCGTCGTTCTACACGATGCACTTCGACCGGACCGGGGCGATCGTCCCCGAGCTGGGGCGACTGGCCGGATGATCGTTCCAGTGACCGACTTCGTCCGCCGGGTCACCCGCCCGGTCAAGGCGGTGGCCTCGCGCCTGGGGAGGCTCGACCTCGAGCTGACGGAGCGGTGCGACAACGACTGCGTCCACTGCTGCATCAACCTGCCGGCGGGCGACGCGGCGGCGCGCTCGCGCGAGATGACGACCGGCCAGGTGAAGAAGATCGTGACGGAGGCGGCCGGCCTCGGGTGCATGCAGGTGCGCTACACGGGCGGGGAGCCGCTCCTGCGCCCCGACTTCGAGGAGCTCTACCTCTTCGCCCGCAAGCTCGGAATGAAGGTCCTGATCTTCACGAACGCCCGGCACGTCACGCCGCAGCTGGCCGACCTCCTGGCCCGCGTCCCCCCCCTCGTCACGATGGAGATCACGGTCTACGGGATGCGGACCGAGTCGTACGAGGCGGCGACGCGCTCGCCCGGGTCGTACGCCCAGTTCCGGCGCGGCGTGGACCTCCTCCTCGACCGCAAAGTGCCGTTCGTCGTCAAGAGCGCCCTCTTGCCGCAGAACCGCTCCGAGCTGGACGAGTTCGAGGCGTGGGCGGCGACCATCCCCTGGATGACGAAGCGGGCGGGGCACTCGATGTTCTTCGACCTGCGCAACCGGCGCGACGACCCCGAGAGGAACCGGCTGATCGAGTCGATGAGGCTGACGCCGGAGGAAGGGGTCGCCCTCCTGACGCGGGACGCCGTGAAGTACCGCAAGGAGATGAAGGAGTTCGGCGGGAAGTTCATGGGGCCGCCGGGAGACGTCCTCTTCGGGTGCGGGGCAGGCAAGGGGCTGAGCATCGACGCCTACGGGCGCGCCCAGCCCTGCATGGGGGTCCGGGCGCCGGAGCTGACGGTGGACGTCCTGGAGTCGACCCTGGCCCAGGCCCTCGACCACTTCGCCACGCTCCGGGAGATGCGGGCCACGAACCCCGAGTACCTGCGACGCTGCGCGAAGTGCTTCCTGAAGGGGCTCTGCGAGCAGTGTCCGGCCAAGTCGTGGGCCGAGCACGGGACGTACGACACGCCGGTGGAATACCTCTGCGAGGTGGCGCACGCCCAGGCGCGCTGGCTGGGGTGGCTCTCGGACGGGGAAAAGGGCTGGGAAGTGACGGAGAAGGCAGAATGGTGCAAACGCGTGGAGGCAACATGACGGCTGAATCGAACGTCGGAGTGACACTGGAGAGCATCTGCGTCCCGTCGGATGACATCGTGGCGCGCGAGATCGAGGGGGACATCGTCATCGTCCCGCTCGTCGCGGGGATCGGCGACATGGACGACGAGCTCTTCACCCTGAACGAGACCGGCCAGGCGATCTGGCAGCGGCTGGACGGGGAGAAGAGCCTCGGGGAGGTGGCGACCTCTCTGGCCGAGGAGTTCGAGGCTCCGCTGGAGAAGCTGCAGGCCGACGTCCTCGGCTTCGCCAGCGAGATGACCCGGCAGCGGATCCTCGCGGCCAGGGCCGGCAGGGCCTGAAGCAAGCGGGGAAGGGGATGCCCTCCAGCGCCGGACGACGACCAGAAGGCGAGCGGGGCTCGTCCTTCGTGTCGTACGGCGGGGAGCTGCGTCTCTCCAACCTGGGCCAGCTCTCCATGCTGGAGGGGGTGACCGCCCGGGGCGCCTCGCTGCACACGACGGTGCGCGGGTACAGCATGGCCCCCTTCATCCGGGACGAGGACGTCGTGACGATCGCGCCGATGAAGGGGAGCCCTCCCCGCGTGGGGGACGTCGTCGCGTTCGTCAAGGCCGAGTGCGGAAAGCTGGCCGTCCACCGGGTCGTGGCTGGCGAAGGGACCGGCTGGCTCATCCGGGGGGACAACTGCCCCGAGCCCGACGGGGTGGTGGCGACCGAGAAGATCATCGGCCGGGTGGTGGCGGTCGAGCGGAAGGGGCGCCGGGTCCGCTTCGGCACCGGGTCGGCGGGCGCATGCATCGCAGCCCTGAGCCGGCGAGGGCTGCTGGGGAGGATTCACGCCGTGGCGTTCCTCCCCCGGAGGGCCGCCGGCTTCGCGCTGCGCCACGCGCAGGGGCTGTCCGTCTACAGGAAGGCCGGCAGGCGGGCCGCACTCGCCTTCGAGATCGCGGAGGCCATCGAGGCCGACCTCGAGGCGGTCCACCGGCTCTACAACGTGCAGGTGCCCTATCGACGGTCGCCGCCCGATCCGCTCGTGACGAACTGGGTGGCGAAGGTCGACGGGCGCGTCGCCGGGTTCGTCCAGCTGACGACCCGCCCGGAGGAGGGATCGGGGTGGGGCGGACACTGGCTCTTCTCCCTCATGGTCCAGCCCCGTTTCCGCGGGCTCGGGATCGGCGAGGCCCTCACCCGGCAGGTCGTCGACCGGAGCGTCGCCGGCGGCGCCCCGGACCTCCGCCTCGCCGTCTTCGAGGACAACTTCGGAGCCATCGCGCTCTACGCGAAGCTGGGATTCGACCGGGTGACCGTCGAGGTCCTGGAGCCCGGTTTCGTAAGGGAAAAGGCAGAGACCGGGAGACGGCGCATCGTCATGCGCAGGGACCTCGGAAGGAACGTATGACCGAAACGACGCGACCCGAGCGCACGACGATCGAGATCCAGCAGTTCCCGCTCTGGGACAAGATGAAGGGGAAGCGGGTCCCCCTCAGCTTCGACCTGGAGGTGACGGCCAGGTGCAGCGCCGACTGCCGCCACTGCTACATCAACCTCCCGGCCGGCGACCCGGCGGCGAAGGGCGCGGAGATGACCGCGAAGGAGATCCTCGGGATCGCCCGGCAGGCGGCGGACCTGGGGGCGATGTGGTGCCTCGTGACGGGAGGCGAGCCGCTCCTGCGCGACGACTTCGAGGAGATCTACCTCGGATTGAAGCGGATGGGGCTCCTCGTCTCGGTCTTCACGAACGCCTGCCTCGTGACGGCGGCACACGTCGAGCTCTTCAAGAAGTACCCGCCGCGCGACATCGAGGTGACGGTCTACGGCGTCACCCGCGAGACGTACGAGGAGGTCACCCGCCGCCCCGGCTCCTTCGACGCCTTCATGCGGGGGCTCGACCTCCTCTTCGCGAGTGGCGTCCGGGTCCGGCTCAAGGCGATGGCGATCCGGTCGAACCTGCACGAGCAGCAGGCGATCGCCGACTTCTGCCGGGTGCGGACGAAGGACTACTACCGCTTCGACCCGCAGATCCACCTGCGCTTCGACGGCGACGCGGCGAGGAACGTCGAGATCCGGGGGGAGCGGCTGACGCCGGACGAGATCGTGGCGCTGGAGAGGGCCGACGAGAAGCGGTCGAACGCGATGAAGGAGAAGTGCGACACGCTGATCAATGCGGAGATGGGCCACAAGGGGTGCGACCACCTCTTCCACTGCGGGGCGGGGAACGGGAGCTTCAACGTCAGCTACGACGGGCGCTTCCGGCTCTGCTCGTCGCTCTGGGCCGAGGGGACGACGTACGACCTGCGTCAGGGGACGCTCGCCGACGCCTGGGTGAACTTCGTCCCGAAGGTCCGCGACCTCCGCTCGCAGCGGAGGGAGTTCCTCGACTCCTGCCGCACCTGCGAGATCGTCAACCTCTGCCTCTGGTGCCCGGCCCACGCCCACCTCGAGACGGGGAGGCTCGACGGCACGACCCCCGACTTCTGCGCGGCGGCGCACCGGCGGGCGGAGGAGCTGAAGGCGTCCGTCGCGGCGTCGAGCGGCTGAGCCGGCGAGGTCGCGGGGTCGACCTGAAGGTTCCTATCGCCTGCGGGCGCTGCGAGGCACTCTTTTCCGAGGAGCCGAGGAGCGGGCGACTTCTGCTCTGGCGCTATGATTGGCTCGATGGTCCCCTGGCGCAGGATTCTCGGCCTCGCGCTCACCGACCTCTTCACGGGCTCCCCGTTCGAGGTCGAGATGGAGAAGGACCTGTCGGCTAGGAAACAGCTCCTCGACATCGCCGTCGTTCGCAAGACCGGCCCGGTGCAGGCTTCGCTGATCCTGCCCGACGGTCTCGAGGGTCTCTCGGACTTCAACCTCTTCACCTACAAGAGCCTCCACCAGGCGGTGGACGCCTGAGCGCTACAGGAGCTGATCGGCCACTACGTCAACTACAGGAAGCTCTTGGTGGAGCCCTCCGGCGCTCTCCTGCCGGAGGCGTCGTTCCGCCTCTATGCCCTCTCCACCAGGGAGCCGGACGTCCTCTCGTCCCACGATGGAATCGAGGCCGGGGACTGGCCTGGGGTCTACGACGTCACGTGGTTTCAGCCGTCCCTGCGCCTGATCGTCCTCTCGCAGACCGAGACGAAGCCCGAGAACGGGCTCTGGCAGCTTTTTAGCGGGAGAGCCGATCGAGTCGCCGACGCCGCGCGGACGTACCGTTTCCGGAGGAGAGACCTCAGCACTGTCGTGAATTCTCTGTTCGAAGCCTACGGGCTTGGAGGGCCTGACCATGCCGTACACAGTCACCGACTACCTCAAGGAGGAGGCTCTCAGGCTCCGCGAAATCCTCACCCCCGAGGAGCGCCTCGAGGGTCTCGACCCCGCGGAACGCCTCAGAGGCCTCGATCCCGAGGATGTGCTTCAAGCCTTCAGGCACGAGGATCTACTCGAGCACCTCGACTCCGAGGAGATCGAAGCGTACCTTCGGAAGATCCGTTCCGGGCGACAGCTGCCCTGACAAGGGATGTGGGGGGCTGTCCCCGCGGCGCCGGCCGGGATGACGGCGATCCGGGCTCCCTCCGATCAGCCAGAGGACGACGTCGACCACGGCGGACTCCCCCTCCGGCAGGACCATCACCGTCATCCGGGGGTGAGAGCCCGTTCCCGTCGGATTTCAGGCGAACCGTCTGAAGGGGCACGGCTTCCAGCTCAGGTCCCCCCACGCATTGTTGTGGACACCTGATATGACCAGTCTCATGATCTGGTCATGAAGCAGATCGCCGCCGCCGCGTTCAAGGCCCGGTGCCTCGCCATCCTCGACAGCGTCGACCCCGAGGGGATCGTCATCACGAAGCGAGGAAAGCCCGTCGCCAAGCTGACCCCCCTTCCGGCAGCCCCGGCGGAGCTGATCGGCCGGCTGCGCGGCCGCGTCAAGGTGAAAGGCGACCTGATGTCGACGGGAGTGCGGTGGAATGCTGAACCTTGACACGCACATCCTCGTCCACGCGATGACCGGAGAGCTGAGGCCTGCGGAGAAGCGCCTCCTTGCCGGCACCAGCTGGAGCATCTCCGCGATCGTCCTCTGGGAGCTGGGGATGCTCGCCCGGCTGGGGAGGATCGAGGTGGACCTGGACGACCCGGAGCTTCGCCGGTTCCTGGACGCCGTCCACGTCTGGCCGCTCGAGCTGGACGTAATCCGGGCCATGAGCCGCCTCGACTTCAAGAGCGACCCCGCGGACGAGATCATCGCCGCCACGAGCCTCGTTCACGGGATCCCTCTCCTGACGAGGGACCGGAAGCTGCTGCGGTCCAAGGTCGTGCCCCTGGCTTAGTACCCCGCTCCACAAATACGGTGACGTGCGCGCATGGCGCCTGCGAGGCGCTTTCAAGGCGCGCCGACGCAGGTTGGAGTTGGCTCTCCGCCGAGGAGGCGCAACGCAGAAATCGCCCGCAGCCGCCTTGCGCTCTCTCCGGGGGGCGCTACTCGCCGCCCCTCGGTCCCCCCGCTCCCTCCACTGGCTGGGGCGCTGTTTTTGACGGGAAGGCTCGATGGGTTCGGGCGGCGCGCGGCCATCTGCTTTGTTGTCGCTCCTCCGAGGTCGGACGGCCACGTTCGTCGCCTCGCATCTGGCCGCGCGACGCTCCGAACGCACGTCATCGCATTTAGGGAGCGGGGTACTTAGGAGGGCGCTCCGTCCTTCCGGTCATCCGACTCACCCTCCGAGGGGAATGAGGCGGGGGGAGGGGTGGTGATACAGGTCAGTCGAGTGGCAGCGGCTTCCAGGAGCTCGGCGACAGTACCGGCAACCGGCGGGCTCCCCGGCGTCAACACCATCGCCGCATCAAGTCGAGGCTGACACCGGCTCAGGGGCGGGGTGGAGCGCCGCCGTCCATGATGGCGAGGGCCTTTTCCAGGTTCCTCTGGCCGTGCTCGTAGTCGGGACGCAGCTGGACGGTCATCCGGAAGTGCTCGATCGCCTCGGCCTGGCGCCCGAGGTTCATCAGGGCGACGCCCAGGCCGTTGTGGACGAGGTAGTCGTCGGAGGACGGCCTGCGGAGCGCCTCGAGATACTCCTCGACGGCCTCGGCGGGGCGGCCCGCCTTCGTGTAGATCGTGGCGAGGTTGAGCCTGACGACGGGGTCGTTCGGTTCGATCTGCCGCGCGGCGCGGAGGTGTCCGGCCGCCTTCTCGTAGCTGCCCCCCTCCTCCTCGATGCGGGCCAGGTTCAGGAGGGTCGGGACGTTCTCGGGCCGTATCCGGAGCGACTGCTCGAAATGCCCGATCGCCTCGTCGGTGCGGCCGACCGAGTGGAGCCAGTAGCCGTAGTTGGTGTGGCTCATGAAGGAGCCCGGGTTCTTCTCGAGCGTGTCCTTCCAGAGCGTCTCGGTGTCCCGGTAGACGTGGCACTGGCGGTAGGAGAGGGTGCCGAGAATGCCGAGGACCGCGAGGAGCACCCCCGCGGCGGCGCGGCGCGCGGCGAGCGGAGCGCCGGCCAGGAGGGAGGCGCCGCCGCAGACGACCGCCGCGGAGGCGACGGCCACCGCCTGGTACGCGAAGTGGTCGGCGACCCACGAGAACCTCATCGCGTAGACGTTGAAGAAGCCCATCGCGGGGAAGAGCACGCCTCCGAAGAGGAGGAGCGCGGCCAGCGGGCCGCGTCCCAGCCGGTCCCTGAAGGCGAAGGCGAGGCCGAGCAACGCGGCGGCGCCGGCGGCCGGGAGCCACTGGAGGCCGGACGCGGGGTCGACCGTCCATCTCGGGTAGATGAAGGCGAGGTCGGACGGGAAGAGGAACTTCCCCGCGTAGAAGGCGACGACCCGTCCCGCGAGGACGACCCTGCCGGCGAGGCCCAGGGCCCAGTCCTGCCCGGTGGCGCGGACCATCGTCCGCTCCAGCCACGCGGTGTGAAGGGCGAGAGCGATGCCGAGGCCGAAGAAGGGAAGAGTCGGCCGGACGTCCTTCCAGGCGAGGCGTCCCTCCTTCCACCAGACCAGGACCAGAAGGACGGCCGGGAGGACGCTGGCCGTCGTCTTCGCGAAGAGCGCGAGCGAGAAGGCGGCGAGCGCGAGGGCGTAGGGGATCGACGGACGCCGGTACCAGGGGAGGGCGGGAGCGCGACGGTTCTTCTTCGGGGCCGGCATCCGCTCCCGGGCCGCGCTCGCCTCCCTCCACGAGAACCAGGCGTGGGCGGCGAGGAGCGTCAGGACGAGGGAGAGCGTGTTCTTCCGTTCGGTGACCCAGGCGACCGACTCGACGCAGACCGGGTGAAGGGCGAAGAGCGCCGCGGCGAGCCACGCCCCGGGGAGCAGGAGGCGCCGCAGGAACCCGGCGAGGAGGAGGGCCGCTCCGGCGTGGAGCAGGACGTTCACCAGGTGGTAGCCGAGCGGGTGAAGGCCCCAGAGCCGCTTCTCGACCCAGTACGAGGTGAAGACGAGCGGGTAGTACTGCTCGTTCGACCTCGGGTCGGACCAGAGCTTGACGAGGCCGTCCACGCCATTCAGCGTCGGGTTCTCGGTGACGTACGTGTCGTCGTTCCAGACGAAGCCCGCGTCGAGGGCCGGGAGGTAGGCCCCCAGGACCGCGCCCACGAGGAGGAGGGAAAGGGCGAGGAGGGTCTTCTTCTCCACGCGCCGAAAATAGCATCCCGTCCGGCGGGCGGCACCCGCCTCCCGCCTCCGGCGAGGAGGCCGGAGCCGGGGACCGGGCCTCTACAGGACGAGCGGGTCGAGCCGGTCGCCCGGGTTCGTCTCCACGGGCGCCTCGCCATGGCGGAAGATGCGCGCCCCCGTGGTCCCCTCGAGCGTGACGGAGCCTCCCTCGACGCGGAGCCAGGCTCCTTCCCGGAGCCCCACGACCGGCACCTCGTTCTCCTCTAAGAACTGAACGAGCCGTTCCTCCCGGGTCTCGCCCATGTGCTTCGAGCCCGGGTCCGGGTCGAGGTAGTGCGGGTTGATCTGGAACGGGACGAGCCCGAGAGCGCCGAAGGAGACGGGCTGGACGATGGGCATGTCGTTCGTCGTCCGGATGGTCGGTGCCGCGACGTTGGAGCCGGCGCTGGAGCCGATGTACGGGACGCCGGAGAGGACGCGGCGGCGGATCGCCTGGAGGGCCCCGGTCTCCTGGAGCGCCTTCAGCAGGCGGAACGTGTTCCCCCCTCCGACGAAGAAGGCCTCCGCCAGGCCGATCGCGCGGACCGGGTCGGCGGCCGAGTGGATGGAGTCGAGCCCGATCCCCATCGCGGCGAGCCGCTCGGAGGCCTTCGCCGCGTAGCCGGCGTGGTCCTTCAGCGCCCACGGCACGAACAGGACCCGGCGCCGGTCGCCCAGGAAGGCCGGAATCGCCTTCGCGGCGTGGTCGAGATAGCCGTGTCCGTGGAGAGTCGAGTTGGAGACGAGGAGGAGCCTGGCGCGAGCGTCGATCATGGCGGGGAAAGCCTATACCGGTTCGGCCGAATACGCCGGGACCGCCAGGGCTCCGAGGAGCCCCCACAGGACGACACGTCTCATTCTCGCTACCTCGTGCAACGGAGAAGCAATCTCGGTACCGTGAGACCGTCCTGGCGCGAGGACGGAGTCGACGGCGCCGGGGGCGAGAGAGGTCAGCGAACCGGGAGTTTCGCTTCGAGGGGAGCCTTCTCGGGCATGAAGCACTGCTCGTCGGTGCAGGCCTGGTAGCCGAGGGTGCCGGTGAGGGAGATCACTCCCTTGGCGGTCGAGGGGAGCTCGAGGTCGGCCTCGAAGCGGACCGTCCCCTCGTAGACCTTGAGAGGCTTTTCGGAGAACGCGAACTTCTTCGCGACGTCCTTCGGGTACCGGATCGGGGAGAGCTTTCCCTCGGAGGCCTTGAGCGTCACGTCCGTCGGGATGAGGAAGTCCTCGGAGGGCTTGTGTGCGTTGACGTGCCACTTCGGCCCGAGGGTCATCTCCACGACGACCGTCGTCTTCGTCCCCGGCGCCGCGCTGGCGGGAAGGACGAGCCTGGCCTTCACGTCGGGCTTCGGCTGGGCCTCGAGCGACAGAGACGCCGCGAGAGTCGCGGCGGCGGCGAGAACGAGCGTCATGAGACGTGTGCGGGGGCTGTTCCAGGTCATCGCTTCGGGTCTCCTCGGTCTGGTCGTTCGGTGTCGAGAGGGCGGAAGTCTAACTCCGGGGTGGTAAACCGAAAGCGGCTCACCTGGTGACGCTGGGTCCCTGACGGCGGTCAGCGGTCCCGTCCGAGCGCCTCGAGGAGCTGGGCGCGGGCCTGGGCGAGGATGTACTCGGCCTGCACCGCCTGCTGACCCGCGGAGGTCAGCGCGACCTATGCATCCGCCAGCTCGATGGCCTGTCGTACGCTCCGGGCATGGGAAAGCGGATCGAACCCAGTCGCAAGAGCCCCGGGGAACGCCTCGACGACCTCCTCGAGGGCCATCGCGAGGCGTCGCTCCGGAACGAGGGGGAGAAGTACGTCCGGCGGGCGATCGGGTCCTCGGACTCCCTTCCGAATGCCGTGAAGTTCTTCGCGTGGGCGCTCCTGGCCGCGGACGCGGCCGACGAGGAGGAGGCGCTGGCCGCCCTCGCCTCGGCCGAGTCGTACCTCGCCGTGGCCAGGGAGGACCTGGGCCGGCGATTCGGGAAGGAGCTGCCGTCGCTCCTCTTCCTCGAGCGGGGGGTGGAGCTCCGGAGCGACCGCGGGGAATTCGAGGAGGCGCTGCGCCTCTGCGACCTGGCGCTGGAGCTGGGGCTCGGCGCCCAGTGGGAGAGGAAGCGCGCGACCTTGCTCCGGATGTTCTAGGAGGCTGCCGCGGCGTTCAGACGAATTCGTCGTGAACCCAGGGTCGGCATACAGAAATGTCCGAATCAGATCGACGAAGTTGTCGGGTTTCAACCCCGCGATCGAACGGTTGACCCGGAGGCGCCGAGTCCCTACCCTCACCGCTTGCGACTCCTCGTCCAGCACCGCACTCACTACGCCTTTCCCTCTCCGGCAGCTCTCGGTCCGCACGTCCTGAGGCTCCGCCCCGCGAACCACGCGAAGGCCCGGATCGAGACCTACGGCCTTCACGTGACGCCCGAGGGGGAGCTGAAGTGGCAGCAGGACCCCTACGGCAACCACGTGGCCCGCGTCACCTGGAAGGAGGGGACCGCCGCCCGGGCGCTCGACCTCCTCGTGGAGTTCTCGTGCGACGTGAGGCCGGTGAACCCCTTCGACTTCTTCGTGGACGACCGGTGCAAGCGGGCGCCCTTCGGCTACCCGGCGGAGATGCGGCAGGACCTGCTGCCGTTCCTCGACACGAAGGAGACGTCGGTGGCCGGGGGACCGCTCCTGGAGAAGTTCCTCGCGGGGCTCCCGAAGGACGGGGAGACGGTCCCGCTGATCGTCTCGATGAACGTCGAGGTGAACCGGGCGGTCCGGTACGTCATCCGCGAGGAGGCGGGGATCTGGACCCCCGAGGAGACCCTGGCGAACGGGCGCGGGAGCTGCCGCGACTCGGCCGTCCTCCTGATCGCCGCGCTCCGGTCGCGCGGGCTGGCCGCGCGGTTCGTCAGCGGGTACCTGATCCAGCTCACCGACGAGGGGATGATCCCCGACGCGCCGAAGGGCGTCGGCAGGGACGTCGTCGACCTCCACGCCTGGGCCGAGGTCTTCATCCCCGGCGCGGGCTGGATCGGCCTGGACGCCACGAGCGGGCTGCTCTGCGGCGAGGGGCACATCCCGCTCGCCTGCACCGCCGTCCCGCCGCTGGCGGCGCCGGTCGAGGGGACGAGCGACGTCGCCGCGACGAGCGTCTCCTTCTCGATGACGGTCGGGCGGCTGGGGCACGAGCCGCGTCCCACCCGGCCGTACGAGGACGACGTCTGGCAGGAGCTGCTGGCGTCGGGGCAGCGGGCCGACGAGCGGCTGAAGGAGGCGGGGCTCCAGCTGACGATCGGCGGCGAGCCGACGTTCAACTCGCGGGAGCACCCGGAGGCCCCCGAGTGGAACGGCGAGGCGCTGGGGACGACGAAGTGGGAGCAGGGGCAGCGGCTCGTCCGGGAGCTGCAGGTCCGCCTCTCTCCCCGGGGAGCCGTCCTTCGCCGCTTCGGCAAGCTCTACCCGGGCGAGACGCTCCCCCGGTGGGCCCTCGACGTGATCGGGAGGCGGGATGGCACGCCTCTCTGGCCGGACCGGGACGGGCTCTCGGGAGAGGCCCGCTGCGACGAGAGCCGCGACGACGCCCACCTCTTCGCGGAAGCCCTCGCCGCGAGGCTCGGACTGGCGGCCGACCTCCAGCCGGCGTACGAGGACCCGTGGCGTCTCCTGCAGGAGGAGGCCGCCCTTCCGGTCGACGTCGATCCTCTCGAGGCCGACCTCGACGACCCGGAGGAGCGGAGACGGCTCGCGCGGGTCCTGGACCGCGGGCTGGGAAGGGAAGCGGGCTGGGTGCTCCCTCTCCTCCGCTCCGCCGGAAGCTGGACGAGCGAACGCTGGGCGTTCCGGCGCGGACACCTGTTCCTCGTCCCGGGAGACAGCCCGGTCGGCCTGCGCCTTCCCCTCGGCTCACTCGGGCCGGGCTTCGTGCCGACTCCCGAGGAGGAGCCGGTGGACCCGCCCGACCCGAGACGCGAGGAGCTGAAGGAGGAGGCGGAAAAAGAAGCCCCCGTCGTTCCCGGCACCGGGGAAGGGCGGGCCGCGATCCGGGTCGCGCCGCCGCTCGCCCCCAGGAAGCCGGTCAGGACCGCCCTCTGCGTCGAGGTGCGAGAGGGGGAGCTGCACGTCTTCCTGCCTCCCGTCGCCGCCGCCGAGGACTTCGAGGCCCTGCTGGAGGAGGTCGAGGCCGCGCGGGGCGACACCGGCCTCGACGTCGCCCTCGAGGGCTACCCGCCGCCGTCGTCGCCGCGGTTCCTCCGCTTCTCGGTCACGCCCGACCCGGGCGTCCTCGAGGTGAACCTGCCTCCCTCGTCGGGCCTCGCCGAGCACGCGGCGCTCGTCGACACGGTCTTCGACGCGGCGCTCCACGCCGGGCTCCACAGCGAGAAGTACCTCCTCGACGGGCGGATGTCGGGGAGCGGCGGCGGGAACCACATCACCCTCGGCGGGCCGACGCCGCTCGAAAGTCCGTTCCTCCTCCGGCCCGACCTCCTCGCGAGCCTGATCACCTTCGTCCAGCACCACCCGTCGCTCTCGTACCTCTTCACGGGGCTCTTCGTCGGGCCGACGTCGCAGGCGCCCCGGGTCGACGAGGCGCGGCACGACTCCCTCTACGAGCTGGAGATCGCGCTCGCCCACGCCTTCTCGAAGAGGGGGGTGGCCACGCCGCCGTGGCTGCCCGACATCCTCTTCCGGCACCTCCTCGTCGACGTCGCGGGGAACACCCACCGGGCCGAGATCTCGATCGACAAGCTGTTCGACCCCCTGGGGGCGCACGGGCGGCAGGGGCTGGTGGAGCTGCGCGCCTTCGAGATGCCGCCCCACCCGCGGATGGTCACGGCACAGGCGGCCCTCGCCCGCGCCCTCGTCGCGGCGTTCGCGGCGGAGCCCTACGCGGCGCCTCTCGTCCGCTGGGGGCAGACGCTCCACGACCGTTTCCTCCTGCCGCACTTCCTCTGGCGGGACTTCGAGGAGGTCCTCGCGTTCCTGGAGGGGCGCGGCCTGGCCCTGCCGACGGAGGCCTTTCGCGCGTTCGTCGATTTCCGCTGCCCCGTGGTCGGGGAGCTGACGGCGGCGGGCGTGTCGCTGGAGGTGAGGAACGCTATCGAGCCGTGGCCGGTCCTGGGCGAGGAGCTGACGGCCGGCGGGACGTCGCGGTACGTCGATTCGTCGATGGAGCGGGTCGAGGTCCGCGCGTCGGGGCTCGTCCCCGAGCGGCACCTCGTCCTGGTCAACGGCCACCGGCTGCCGCTCCACCCGACCGGGACGGCGGAGGAGGGCGTGGGCGGGGTCCGGTTCCGCGCGTGGGCGCCGCCCCACAGCCTCCACGCCCACATCGGCATCCACCACCCGCTCCGGTTCGACCTCCTCGACACCTGGGGCCACCGTTCGCTGGGGGCCTGCGCGTACCACGTCTGGCACCCCGAGGGGCGCTCGTTCGAGGCTTCGCCGCTGACTCGCTTCGAGGCGGCGGCCCGGAGGGTCCAGCGCTTCACGCACGAGGGGCCCCTGCCGTGGCCGGTCCGGGCCGAGGCGGCGGAGCCCCACCCGGACGCTCCCTACACGCTGGACCTCCGGCGCTACCCGATGGACCACCCGCCGCCGGATCCCCCGGAGGAAGAGCCCGCGGACGAGGGGCAGGCCGGGACGGACGGTTGAGCTCCGCCTTCGACGGCGACGTCCTGGCGCACGACGCCGCCGTCGCGGCGTCGGGTCTGGAGATCTGGGTCGGCGCCGAGCCGACCTTCACCCGGCGCGACTCGCAGGAGCCTCCGTGGCTCTCCGTGGCGGAAGGGGGCGACAAGGAGGAGCGCGCCGAGGCGCTCCTGAGGGCCCTGGCTCCCAGGCTCGCGGGAACGGTCCGTCTCTGCCGCGTGGTCGGCCGGCACTATCCGGGCGAAGAGGCCCCCCGCTTCGCCTTCGGGGCCCTGTGGGACCGCGGCGCGTGCGGGCGCGGCGAGCCGGCCGAGGTGGACTGTGCCGGCCTCTCGGCGCCGGCCGTCCCCGCTCCGGCCGTCGGCCCGGATTCGGCCTGGCTCACGGTGACGCCCGACCCGGCCGTCGTCGAGGTGAACATGGCCCCCGCGGCGAGCCTGGCGGAGTTCCACCGGTCCGGGCGGGCCGTCTGGGAGGCCGCCGCGGAGGCGGGGCTCTCGCCGGTCCGTTACCGCTACGACGGCCAGGTGTCGGAGTCGGGGGGGGGAGGGCAGATCACGCTGGGGGCCAGCACCGCCGAAGGGAGCCCGTTCTTCTCCTCGCCGTGGCTCCTGCCAGGGCTCCTGCGCCTCTTCAACCGGCACCCGTCGCTCTCCTATCTCTTTTCTCCCGAGTGCGTGGGCAGCGCGAGCCAGGGACCGCGCCCCGACGAGGGGGTCCGGGAAAGGTTCGAGGAGCTCGGCGTCTGCCTCGATCGCCTCGCGGCTCACGGTGCCGCCGTGACGCCGGAGGAGCTCTGGACGTCGCTCGCGCCGCTCCTCGTCGACGGGTCGGGGAATTCCCACCGGGCCGAGCTGAACGTCGAGAAGCTCTGGAACCCTTTTCTCGGCGACCGGGGCCGGATGGGGGTCGTGGAATTCCGCGCCCTGGGGATGCCCGTGAGCCACGAGGGGATGACGGCGCGCGCCGCCCTCCTCCGGGCGCTCGCGGCGAGGGCCGCGGCCGATCCCGTCACGCTTCCGCTCGTCGACTGGGGAGCGGCCCTGCACGACCGCTTCGCCCTGCCGTCCGTCCTCCTCGACGACCTCCGCGAGGTGCTGGACGACCTGTCGCGGCACGGCCTCGGCCTCGGGCCGTCCCTCGCCGCCGAGCTGAGTCGGCCGGCGCCGCCCGTCGCCCGCATCGAGCGGGGCGGGGCGACCCTGACGCTCTCGAGGGCCCGCGAGTTCTGGCCCCTCTTCGGCGACGTCGCCTCGCAGGAGACGAGCGGGTCGCGCCTGGTCGACTCCAGCGGCGCGCGGCTGGAGGCGATCGTGGAGGTTCCGGCTGACGGAGATCCCGGGCGGCTCACGGCGATGGGGTGGGAGGTCCCGCTGACGCAGTCCGGCCCGGGCCGGCACGTCGCCGGGATCCGCTACCGAGCTTTCGTGCCGAACCCCGGCTTCCATCCCGGCCTTCCGGCGTCCGACCCTCTCCTCCTCCGCTGGGAGACCGGGGCGACGGCGCTCGCGATCGAGCTTCACGGCTGGATCCCGGGCGGCGGGGTCTACGGCGGGCTCCCCGGCGACGCCGAGGAGGCCGCCCGGCGGCGATCCGAACGCGTCGTCGTCCGCGAGGAGGAAGCCCTCTCCCCCCGGGAGCCCGGCCCCGGGTCGACTTTCAACGGCCCCGTGCCGCCTCACGCGCACTGGGCCTTCACGGTGGATCTCCGGCGCCTTCCGCCGGCCTGCTAGAGTCGAAGAAGAGATGAGTGAGAACGTTTCCACCCTGTTCGACGGCTACCGTGCCCCGGAAGGCACCTGGGACGAGCTCTTCGAGGGGCCGGGCCTGCCGCGCCACGACGTCCGGCAGGCGGTCGAGTCCCTCGGGACGACGACGGCCGAGGCGTTCGTCCGGTGTCAGAGCCTCGCCGAGCTGGCCCTCCTGAACCAGGGGGTCACCTTCTCCGTCTACGCCGACGAGAGGGGGACCGAGAAGATCTTCCCGTTCGACCTCGTCCCGCGGATCCTCTCCGCCCGCGACTGGTCGAACCTCGTGAAGGGGCTGAAGCAGCGCGTCCGCGCCCTCGGGATGTTCCTCGACGACGTCTACGGCGAGCAGCGGATCATGGCGGAAGGGGTGATCCCGCGCGAGCTCGTCCTGGGAGCGAAGCACTTCCTCCCCGCGCTCTCGGGCGTGAGGCCGGCCGGCGACGTCCGCGTCCACATCGCCGGGATCGACCTGATCCGGGACGGCGACGGGACGTTTCGCGTCCTGGAGGACAACGTCCGGACTCCCTCGGGCGTCTCCTACGTCCTCGAGAACCGCCTCGTGACGAAGAAGGTCTTCCCCCAGCTGTTCGAGAAGGCGCGGGTCCAGCCCGTGGACCACTACCCGGCCCGGCTCGCCGAGGCCCTCAGGTCGGTCTCCCCGCGGGACCCCGAGACCTCGACGGTCGTCGTCCTGACCCCCGGCCCGTACAACTCGGCCTACTTCGAGCACAGCTTCCTGGCGAGGACGATGGGGCTCGAGCTGGTGCAGGCGCCCGACCTCTTCGTGGACGACGACACGGTCTTCATCCGGACGACGCGCGGCCCGCGCCGCGTCGACGTCATCTACCGCCGGACCGACGAGGCGTTCCTCGACCCGGAGGTCTTCCGCCCCGACAGTCTCCTCGGCGTCCGGGGCCTGATCCGGGCGTGGAGGGCGGGGAACGTCACCCTCGCCAACGCGCCCGGGAACGGCGTGGCCGACGACAAGGCGATCTACGCCTTCGTCCCCGACATGATCCGCTTCTACCTCTCGGAGGAGGCGCTCCTGCAGCAGGTGAGGACGTTGGTCTGCTACCGCGACGCGGACCGGCGCGAGGTTCTCGACCACCTCGGCGAGATGGTCGTCAAGGCGGTCGACGAGTCGGGCGGCTACGGGATGCTGATGGGGCCGCAGGCCTCCGCGGCCGAGCGGGAGGAGTTCCGGCGCCGGATCGAGGCCGACCCGAGGAAGTACATCGCGCAGCCGCTCATCGAGCTCTCCACCTGCCCGACCTGGGACAAGGAGACGAAACGGATGGAGCCCCGGCGCGTCGACCTCCGGCCGTACGTCCTGACGAGCCGTTCGGGACCGTGGGTCCTGCCTGGCGGCCTGACGCGCGTCGCCCTCCGCGCCGGCTCGTACGTCGTCAACTCCTCCCAGGGAGGCGGCTCGAAGGACACCTGGGTCCTGAAGGGGGCGGCATGATCTCCCGCGTCGCGGACCACTGCTTCTGGCTCGGGCGCTACCTGGAGAGGACCGAGACGACGGCGCGACTCCTTTCCGTCACCCGGAACCTGTCGTTCGACGGGAACCTGACCCCGCTCCAGTGCTGGCTCCCCGTCCTGATCGTCTCGGGCGAGGAGCCGCGCTTCGTCGAGCGCTTCGGCATCGAGACGGCCTCGGAGGGCGAGGCCGTCGAGCGGGACATGACCTGGTCCGACGACAACCCCGCCTCGCTCCGGCGCTCCGTCAACGCCGCCCGAGAGAACGCCCGCTCGATCCGCGAGGTGATCAGCCTGGAAGTCTGGGAGGCGATCAACGAGCTCTACCTCTGGACGAACGGCCGGGCCGGACAGAGCGAGTACGGGGCCGACCGGCACGGCTTCTACCGGCACGTCCGGCTCTCCTGCCAGCTCGTCTCCGGGCTGCTGCGCTCCACGATGCTCCACGAGCCGCCGCTGAACTTCATCCGCTTCGGCAAGCTCCTCGAGCGGGTCGGACAGACCTCCCGCGTCGTGGACGTCCACCACCACGCCCTGACGCTCGTGGAGAAGAGCCACAAGGTCGTCGAGACCGCGCTCTGGCTCGCCCTCCTGCGAGCCTGCTCGGGCTTCGAACCCTTCATGAAGAGGAGCCAGGGGCGCGTCACCGGGGACGCGGTGGCCGACTTCCTCGTCTTCGAGCCGCTCTTCCCGAAGTCGGTCGTCTACGGCGTCCACGCCGCGTACTCCCGCTTCGCGAGGATCCGTCCCCCGGCCGAGCGGGACCTCCCGGGCGGCGTGACGCTCGAGCGGCTCCGCGCCCTGGACGCGTGGCTCGCCCGGAGCGCCGCCGCGAGGAGCCCGGAGGGGATGCACGACCTCCTGACCCACGTGGTCGACGAGACCTCCGGGATCTGCGACACCGTGGGCCGCGAGATGTTCGGCTACGAGACCGCCACGGAGTCGGCGCAGTAAACTGGACCGCGGGCGGAACCTGAGAATGCCGAACTACCTCGGGATGTCCTTCGAAGGGGAGCTGGCCCCCTCCTTCGACCTCCGGTGCCTCCACCTCGGCCGCAAGCCGCCCGACGGCTGGGGAATCGGCTTCTACCCGGGGGACGGCCCGTCGGCGACCATCCTGAAGGAGCCGTGGCCCCCGTTCGGGAGCATCCGGAGCGAGCTCGTGAAGGCCTGGGAGCACCTCGAGTCCTCCCTCTTCCTCCTCCACATCCGCGTGGCGACGTGGGGCGGCGTCTCGGACGCGAACACGCAGCCGTTCGGACGGAGCTGGGGAGGGCGCGACTGGCTGCTCGCCCACGCCGGGAGCCTCGCGCACCGGCTCCCGCGGCGGCAGTCCCCCCGGTTCGAGCCGGTCGGGACGACGGACACGGAGATGGTCTTCTGCGAGCTGCTGGACCGGATCGCGGATGCGGGCTGGCGCTGCATCGGCGACGCCGACCCGCGCGTCCTCCACTCCTGGTTCGAGGAGCTCAACGTGCACGGAGGCCTCTCGACCCTCTTCACCGACGGCCGGGACCTCGTGATCTACGCGGACCGCGAGCCCGAGCGGGGGCGGGTCTACTTCTGGGAGCTGATGCCGCCGTTCTCGTCCTTCTCCTTCGGCGACGACGACCTCGATGTCGACCTGACTCTCCGCGGCATCAAGAGCCGGAAGGGGATCATCGTCTGCTCGGAGCCGATGACGGTGTCGGGCATCGACGGCTTCGCCTGGAAGGTCCTCCCCCCCGGCCACCTTCTCGTCGTCCGGCAGGGCGCCGTCCGCGCGGAGGTCTGGCCGGCCAGCTCGGCCGGCCCGTCCGTCGCCTCGCTCCCCCTCGGCCTCGTCGGCCAGCACGCCCGGCCGCTGGCGGCGAAGCCGAAGACGCTCTCCGTCTCCCACCGGACCGTCTACACCTACGAACGGCCGGTGGGGAGGAGCACGCACGTCCTCCGGCTGGTCCCCTTCCACGACCACTACCAGCGTCTCCTCTCCCACCACCTGTCGATCACGGTCGACGGAGAGCCCCTGCCGCAGGGGCATCGGCGCGGCTACGAGGACGTCTTCGGCAACCGGGCGAGGCGGATCCTCGTGGAGCGTCCCTACTCGGAGCTCGCCATCGAGGCGACGTCGACGGTGGAGGTGCTCGACACCGACCCGCTCGGCTACCGCCCGATCCACGACCGCTCGACGATCCCGCTCGTCTGGATGCCCTGGCAGCGCCAGATCCTCCAGCCGTTCCTCCTCCCGCCCGAGCTGGCGGAGAGCGAGCTGCAGGAGCTGACCGACTACGCGATGAGCTTCGCGAAGAGGAACGACTTCGACCTCCTGGAGACCCTCCTCGATATCAATGCGTCGATCTACCGCGAGTACAAGTACCAGCAGTCCTCCACGAGCGTCCTGACCACGGCGTTCGAGGTCTACGCGAACCGTCACGGCGTGTGCCAGGACTTCACGAACCTCTTCATCTGCCTGGCCCGGCTCATCGGCGTCCCGGCACGGTACGTCTGCGGCTACATCTACACCGGCCCGAAGAACCCGAACCAGCGGCAGTCGGAGGCGTCGCACGCCTGGCTGCAGGTCTACCTGCCGGAGGTCGGCTGGAAGGGCTTCGACCCGACCAACGGCATCCTGACCCAGGCGGACCACGTCCGGGTGGCCATCGGCCGCAACTACGTCGACGCCACCCCGACCTCGGGGACGATCTACGTGGGCGGAGGGCCCGAGACGCTGGAGGTCAGCGTCCGCGTCGAGGAGACGCAGCCGGAATGGCCCGGCCTCCGTTCAGAAGCCGAGCCCGCAGGGGTCCGGTAGAGGTTGCACCCCGGGGGAGAAGCTAGCGCGCCTTCCGCCCCCCGCGTCTCTTCGATGCCGGGTCCCCTGGCTTCGTCTCGACGGACCGGGGCTTCACTTCCGGGACCTCGACCCTGGGCTGGTCCCCGATGGCTGTTTTCAGGGGGCAGACGGAGAAGATGGGGCACTTCCGGCACCCGACGGCGATCGCGACAGGACAGAGCGTCATCTCGTCCTCCTCCGCTCATCATAGGCCGGTCCGCGGGCCGGGAGGGACCTTCGGGTCGACGCGGCGGACGACCCGAGCAGGATCGGCCCCGTCGATTTCGCGATCGTGGGGTGAAGGCCTACTCGCTTGAGAGGCCGAGGCTTCCAGCTCAGGGAACGGGACCCGTCACGGAGTCCTCGCGGCTTCCGCCTCCACCGGTTTGCAGCTCCTGACGAGGCACCTCCAGCGCTGGTCGTAGTGGAACGCCTGCCCCAGCGGGACGTCCCGGAAGGCCAGGTGCCTCGTGAGCACGTCGATCCCGAGCCCGTGCAGGCGCGAGCAGAGGTCGTCGAGAAGGGCCGAGGAGAGGCCGCGGCCCCGGAGGGCGGTCGTCACGGCGATCCCGTCGAGCTGCGCCGTGGATTCCCGGATCACGGAGTAGGCGACCCCGGCGACGACCCGTTCCTGCCCGTCGAGCACGACGAGATGGCGTCTCCCCTCCGAGTACTTTCGCGGAACTCCCGACCGGACCAGCAGCTGGACGAGACGTCCCAGCTCGCCCGGGTCGAGCGGGTCCCTCACGGAGTAGTCCGCCCCCGTCCGGTCGGTCACCCTCGTGGTCGTGACGAGGTGCCGCCTGCCCTCCCCGACGGCGGTGAGCGCCACGTCCTTGTCCTGGGCCGGGCCCGGGAAGACCAACCTCCCGAACACGAGCCGTTCCTCGGCTCCCTCGAGGGCGGCCTGGACGTCGGCGAGCTCCACCATCTCCATGGGCCAGTGGGTGGGGCGGTGGAACATCGCGTCGAGGAGCGCGTCGAAGGCGCGGAGGGCCGGGGTGGCGGAGCCCGCGAAGGTGGTCCGGCGGTGGAGCTGGTACCGGACGATCTCCGGGAACCGGTCCAGCCGGTAGACGCGCTCGAGGCCCCGCGCCATCGCCTCCCGGACGGCGAGCGGCGCGTCGGGCTCCAGAGCCTCCCACGCCTCGAATCGTGCGACGGCCGAGAGGAGGGCCAGCGGTGGGTGGAAGGCGGTGTCCAGCCGCGCCCGCTCGGCCTGGAGGTCGTCCGCGAGAGATTCGTCGGCGATGCCCGGGGCGGCGGTCCTGAGGGCGGGGACGAGCTGGTCCAGGAAGGCCCGGGCGCCGTCCAGGCCGAGCGACTCCACGCACGCGTCCGCGATCCACGCGCGGTGGAGGGTCGTCCGGGAGTGCGGGTAGAGGGCGAGGGTCTCCAGGAAGAAGTTCCGGACCATCGGGCCGACGAGCGACAGCGGACCGTCGTAGGGGCGGTGCCCGGCCAGCGAGAGGAGGACGGTCCCTTCCCTGAAGTCGTACTTGGGGACGACGACGTTCGCCGGCGAGATGGAGCCGGGGACGAGCCGGCGGCCGCTGGCCTCCCAGGCCGAGAAGAAAGCCGCGAGGGCCCGGACGAAGAGGGTCCTCCAGAGGATCGCTCCGGCGCCCGCCTCGGCCGGCTGCTCCAGCTCCCAGAGCCTGATGGCGAGCGTCGGCTCGTCGACCCAGCCGACGGAGAGCGCGCGGAGCTCGTTCCGGTAGCAGCCGAAGGCGGGGACCACCGGGCTCCCTTCGGCGGGGGAGGCGAGCGTCTCCATCCAGAGCTTCGTCCGGCGGACGGCGTCCGGCTCGAGGTCGTCGCCCACGATCAGGAGGAAGTCGTAGTGGCGCCCCGCCAGCGTGTTGACGCCGGTCCGGTAGAGCTGGTGGTGCCGGACCGTGGCGACCGGGGCGATCCAGATGCCGCCCGGGCCGAGCTCCTCCCGGGTGACCGTCTCCCCGCAGGCGAGCTCCAGGGACTCCTCGAAGAACCCGGTCGCGTCGAACAGGCGTTCCAGGCGTTCCCGTTCGGCGGCGGGGAGGCCTTCGTGGAAGGCGAGCCTCGACCGGAAACACGCCTTCTGGGGCAGGGTCTCTTCGTACCAGCCGGACAGCTCGTTCAGCAGGGCCTCGGCGGCGCCGGCGAGGTGCGGCTCCGTCTCCTCGAGGGACCAGCAGGCCAGCTCGGACCGGACCGCCACGTGGTCCTCGCGGTGCCTCCGGGCGTGGCGTGCCAGGAGGGTGAAGACGTCCGAGAGGAGGCTCGCCTGGGCCTCCGGAAGCGGCCGGGGGAGGTGGACGCGGTAGCCCTGGAGACGCCTCCGGAGGGCCGTCAGGCGCTCCCCGGGGACGCCGGCCTGCGCGATCGTCTCGACGCTCCCGGCCGACAGGAAGGGGAGACCGGACTCCAGGAAGCTCTCCATGTTCGAGGCGGTCCCGGGTGCCGGTTCGTCGAGGAGGAGGATGCGGTACGCCGCGCAACGGACGTCGAACGCCGGGTGGCGGGCCAGGGCCTCGAACCGGCGGCGAAGGGCGATCGCGTTGGCCGTGTCGGCGCTCCGGAGCCGCTCCTCCAGCGCGCCCACGGCCGCCAGGGAGTCGTCCCGCCCCCCGAAGAGGGCGGCGCAGACCGTCTGGTGGAACAGGGCCAGCTCGGGCGACGAGATCGGGGAGGGGGCCGTCGAGCCGGCGGGCGGGCGCCCCCAGGCCGGCAGCCTCACCCGGAGGGAGAATGCCCCGAGGGGAAGGTCCCACCCGCCCTTCAGGGGGAAGAAGGCGGCCAGGGAGGGGTTTCCCAGCCAGAGCAGCGGCTGGTGGACGAGGGTGCCGAGATCGACCAGGCCGTCCTCGATCACGTATTCGAGGTCCCCGATCCGGACGGCGCCGGTCCCGTCGGTGGTGCGGAGCGTGAGCGCGAGCCCCCGGCGGCGGTCCTCGAGGGTGTCCGGCCCCAGCACGAGGTCCCCCTCGAGGATTCCGACGTCCCGGTGGAGCCACCGCGGCACCCGGACCCGGAGGCCGTTCGCCGAGAGGTGGACGGCGTTGCCGCGGTAGAGGGAGAGGAGGACGTCGTGGAAGCTCTCCTCGATCGCCTTGCGACGGTAGCTCCCCTTCGGCGTCAGCTCGCCCATCTCGAGCGAGAAATCGCGGTCCAGCACGGCGAAACCCACGACCCGCTCGTGCGGCGCGAGGTCGAGATTGGCCTCGGCCACGATCCGCTTGAAGTAGCTCTGCCGCTCCTCGCCGTCGAGGTCGGCCAGGAGCGGGGCGTCCGGGTCGGGCACGACGAGGAGGACGTTGTCATCCCGGCCGTCGCCGGCGAGGAAGGTCCTCCGGATGCCGGGCACCCCCTCGAAGAGCTGCTCGACGCGCCGAGGGGCGACGGTCTGGCCCCGGCTGTTCTTGTAGATGTCCTTGACCCTGTCGATGATCTCGAGGAAGCCGCTCGGCCGGCGCCGGAAGATGTCCCCCGTCCGGACCCAGCGTTCCCCGTCGTCCCCCGGAGCACCGTGGTCGAAATCCCCCGCCACGTACGGACCGGAGATGAGGAGCTCGCCCTCGTCCTGGCCGTTTCCTCCGCTCTCGCTGTCCAGTCGGACGTCGATCCCCGGCAGCGGGATCCCCACCGTCCCGTCCTCGTACACGCCGGGAGGAGACATCGTGATGCCGCCGGTGGCCTCCGTCATCCCGAAGCCGCTGCAGAGCGCGACCCCGGACCGCTGGAAGAACCGGAAGACCGACGGCTCCAGGTAGCCCGCCGCCGAGAGTCCCCACGAGAGGCGCCCGCCCGTGATCTCCCGGACCGCCTGGGCCTCCTCCTCGGGGCCGGCGACGGCGCCGATCCGCCTCTGGCAGCGGTCGTGAAGCTGGGCCCAGCGGGCGGGGATGCTGACGAGCCCTGTCGGCCGCACCTGCCGGAGCCCGGCCAGGAACGTCTCGAGCGAGGGGTTGCCCGCGAAGACGTAGGTGCCCCCCCAGAAGAGGGTGCCCAGCAGCTCCAGGAACCGCCCGAACGTGTGGTAGAGCGGCAGGTAGCAGAGGAGGACCTCGTCCTCACCCACGAACGGGAGCGCGGCGGCGCGCGCGAACCGCTTGGAGAGGAGGTGAAACGGGGAGAAGGCCACCCCTTTCTGCGTCCCCGTGCTGCCCGACGTGAAGAGCACTGACGCGGTCTCGTCGAGCCCGAACGGCGCCAGGGACGCAAGCGCTCGGTCGATCGCGGCCGTGTCGAGGCGGGCGGCCTCCTCGCCGAGGACGAGGGTGTCGGAGTGGCGGACGCTCGCGGCGCTGTCGACGAGGACCGGCCGGATCGAGCCGGGGCGCCTCTCCCGGAGGGCTTCCACCTTGTCCAGCTGGTCGGCCGTGTCGACGACCACGACGTTCGCCCCGAGGCGCTCCAGGAGCGATCCGAGGTCGGACGCGGAGAGGTGCGGAGCCACCGGCGCGACGAAGATGCCGTGCACGAGGCACGCGAGGTCGCAGCACGCCCCCTCGAGGTTGTTCTCGGCGACGATCGCGACCCGGGGCGTCCCCTGCCCGCACGACGCGAGGGCCGCCGCGTAGCCGCGGATCCGCCGGGCCACCTGGGAATAGGTCCAGCGGGAGGATCCGGGCCGCGGCGACGACTGCAGGAAGACCCTGTCCGGGTGAGCGGCGACGCGCTGGGCCAGGAGGTCCGCCAGGGAATACCCCGAGGCGCGGATCGCTCCGAAGGCCGTCGCCGCCCAGCGCGCCCGGAGTGCCGCGTCGGGAAGGCCGAGAAGAAAGCCGCTCCGCCGGGTCAGATCGAGATAGCGGTGCCAGGCCGGAGTGGAGGCCGACCCGTCGTGCAGCGCCCGTTCCGCGGCGAGGAGGACCTCCTGCGGAAGGCCGGCCGGTGGGGGAGCCTCGCGGCTGGCCCCTTCGAGCCGGGCCAGGGATTCCTCCAACGATTCAGGGACGACCGCTGCCGGTCCCTCGAACATGGTCGTCTCGGAGCCTTCCAAGAAGATCCCTCCGCTCGCACCTCCGCTCCCTCCGGGGGGTCGGTGCCGCACGGCCAGTATCCTCCCGGCCCGTCGACGGGTCCAGCCGTTCCGGGCTACCGCGCGCCTCGTATGGAGCGCCAGAGGTCGCGGGAGGCGGGGGTATGATTCCTTTGCGGAGGCTTCATGCCTGAGCGATTGCGCTCGATGGTTCTGGTCGTCGATGACGATGACGCGATGCGCTACGCCGTCGCCCGTGCGCTGCGGAGCGGGGGGCACGAGGTGATCGAAGCCTCCACGGGCGAGGGGGCCCTGGAGGGGGTGCAGCAGCACCCGGATCTCGTTGTCCTCGATCTGAAGCTCCCGGACATCGACGGGCGGGAGGTCTGCCGCCGTATCAAGGCCGATCCGGATTCCTCGTCGGTTCCCGTCCTCCATCTCACCTCCATTTTCCGGAAGCCGGAGGACCGTGCGTCCGCGCTGGAGGATGGCGCGGACGGCTTCCTGACCCATCCTGTCGAGCCGATCGAGCTGCTCGCGACGGTCAAGGCCATGCTCCGCCTGGCCAAGGCCGAGAAGCAAGCCCGGAACTCCGCCAGCGACGTGATCCGCCTCAACGCCGACCTGGAGAAGAAGGTCCGCGATCGGACGGCAAAGCTCGAGGAGGCCGTCCGCGAGATGGAGGCCTTCTCCTACTCCGTCTCCCACGACCTCCGGGCGCCTCTCCGGGCCATTGACGGATTCTCGTCGATGCTCGAGCGACACGACGGGGCGGTCCTGAGCGTCGAGGGAAGACGACTGCTGGGGACCATCCGGGCGAATACGGTCAAGATGTCGCACCTCATCGACGACCTCCTCTCTCTCGCAGGCGTGGGGAGGACCAGCAAGGAGACCGCCCGTGTCGACATGGGGGCCCTGGCACGCGCGGCCATGGAAGCGGCCGTCCCGAACGTAGAGGCCAGGAGCCGGATCTCGTTCGAGGTCGGTCCCTTGCCGGACGCCCTGGGGGACGCCTCGCTCCTGGCCATCGTCTGGTCGAACCTCCTTGGCAACGCCGTGAAGTTCACGAGCGGAAGGGAGCGGCCGCGGATCAGGATTTCCGGCGAGATCGACGGGGACCATGCGATCTATCGAGTTTCCGACAACGGGGCCGGGTTCGACATGGCCTACAAGCAGAAGCTCTTCGGAGTCTTCCAGCGGCTGCACGGGGTGAAGGAGTTCGAGGGGACCGGCATCGGGCTGGCCATCGTCCACCGGATCGTCCGCCGCCACGGAGGAGAGGTCTCGGCGACCGGCGTGGTGGGGGAAGGGGCGATCTTCACGTTCTCGCTCCCGACCACCCTGGCTGCTTGTGGTGAGCAAGATCGTGAAGGGAGAGGGTGAGCCGTGAGTACGAAAAGCATCCTGCCTGAGCTGGTCAGGAGATTCGAAGCGGAGATCCTGAACGACTGGATGAGGGAGCAGCGCGCGGCGATCACGCTGCGGGCCGACCTGCTGACCGATGCCGAGCTCGCGAGGCAATCGGCGGAGTTCTTCGCGGCCTTCCAGGCGGGGCTTCAAGGACAGGATCTCGGGGAGATCACGGGCCCGGCCTGGGGGACAGCGAGGGATCTTCTCAAGGAGATCGCCCGGTTGCGCTCCCGGCAGGGATTCTCGCTCTCCGAGACGGCCACGTTCGTCTTCTCGCTCAAGCAGCCGCTTTTCGCGCTCTGCCAGAGAGAGCTGGAAAGGGAGGCCGTGCTCCTCGTCGGCGAGCTCTGGACCATCTCCGTCATCATCGACAAGCTCGGCCTCTTCACGGCGGAGAGCGCCCTCGCAGCCCGGGAGGAGATCATCGGGAGGCAGCAGGCCGAGCTGCTCGAGCTTTCGACCCCGGTGGTCAAGCTCTGGGACAAGGTCCTGGCCCTGCCTCTCATCGGGACGCTCGACAGCAACCGGACCCAGGTCGTGATGGAGTCGCTCCTGCAGGCCATCGTCGACACCGGCTCCTCCGTGGCGATCATCGACATCACCGGCGTCCCGACCGTCGACACGCTCGTCGCCCAGCACCTGATGAAGACCGTCTCGGCGGCTCGCCTGATGGGAGCCGACTGCATCATCAGCGGCATCCGGCCCGCGATCGCGCAGTCCATGGTGCACCTCGGCGTCTCCTTCACCGAGATCGTCACGAAGGCCACTCTCGCAGATGCCCTCCGCCACGCCTTTGCCAGAACCGGAGTGAGCGTCAGCCGGCAGGCGGCGGGCTGACGTCGCCGGCCGTGGACAAGATCCCGATCCTCAGGATGGGGAGATTCCTCCTCGTCACCATCCAGGTGGACATGCACGACCAGCTCGCGCTGGCCCTCCAGGAGGACCTGACCTCCCGGATCGTCAAGGACGGCGCCCGCGGGGTGCTGATCGACATCTCGTCCCTGGAGATCGTCGACTCCTTCATCGGCCGGATGCTCGGCACGATCGCCTCCATGTCGCGGATGCTGGATGCCGAGACCGTCCTCGTCGGTATGCAACCCGCGGTGGCCATCACCATGGTCGAGCTCGGGCTGGCCCTCCCCGGCGTGCGGACGGCCCTCGACGTGGACAAGGGGATGGAGATGCTGAGGTCCCGGATCGGTCCGGACGGCGAGATGACCGGCCATGATCCTGACCCGTGAGGTCGCCGAGCTGAAGCGACCCGAGGACGTCGTGAGGGTCCGGCAGGTGGCGCGGGCGTTGGCCCTGCAGGCCGGGTTCGGCCTGGTGGACCAGACCAAGATCGTCACGGCCGTCAGCGAGCTGGGCCGGAACGCCCTGATCCACGGCGGCGGCGGCACCGCGACGCTCGAGGTGATCGAGGAGGGGATCCGGCGGGGCCTCCGGATCGTCTTCCGCGACGAGGGACCCGGGATCGCCGACGTCGAGCGGGCGCTCCAGGACGGTTACACCACCAGCGGGGGCCTCGGCATCGGCCTGGGCGGGGCCCGGCGGCTGATGAACGAGTTCGAGATCAGCTCCTCCCCCGGCAAGGGGACCACCGTCACCATCGCGAGGTGGAAGTGAGGGAGATGCTCCGCGTTAGGGTCGAGGACGTGAGCCAGGCCGGCGAGGCCCGCCGGATGGCGGTGCCGTTCTGCCGGGATCTCGGCTTCTCCGACCTCGACATCGGCCAGGTTGCGCTCCTCGTGACCGAGGCGGCCACGAACCTCGCCAAGCACGCCCGGGAGGGCGAGTTCCTCCTCCGTTCGCTCGAGCGGGGCGGCGTGACGGGGGTCGAGCTCCTCTTCCTCGACCGGGGCCCGGGGATGTCGAACCCCTCCCGGAGCCTCGCCGACGGCTTCTCGACGAGCGGAAGCCCGGGGACCGGCCTCGGCGCACTCCAGCGCAACTCGTCGGCGTTCGATCTCTTCTCCGAACCGGGCAAGGGAACCGTGGTCGCGTGCCGGTACTGGGCCGGCTCCCTCCCGGGGGACGCGCCGCCCGGCTGGCTCGAGATCGGCGCCGTCTGCCTCCCGATGACCGACGGCGAGCCGTGCGGAGACGCCTGGGCCGCCCGGCAAACGGCCTCGACCAGCCTCCTCCTCGTCTGCGACGGCCTGGGCCACGGCCTGCTGGCGGCCGAAGCCTCGCGGAGGGCGGAGAGGCTCTTCTGCGAGAGCCGTTCGGAGGGCCCGGCCGAGATCGTGGAGGCGCTCCACCGGGGGCTCCGGAGCACCCGCGGAGCAGCCCTCGCCGTCCTGGCGGCGGACCACGCCGGAGGGACCGTCACCTATTGCGGTATCGGCAACATCGGCGCGCGCATCGTCTCGGGAGACGAGGAGAGGCACCTCGTCTCGCTCCACGGCACCGCGGGCGAACGGGCCTCGAAGGCCCGGGAGTTTTCCTACCCGTGGCCCGAAGGCAGCCTCCTCGTGGTCCACTCCGACGGACTCGTCACCTCCTGGCGCACGTCGGCGTACCCCGGCCTGGCCGGCCGCCACCCGTCGGTCGTCGCCGCGGTGCTCTACCGGGACTTCAAGCGAGGCCGGGACGACACCACGGTCCTCGTCGTCCGTCGGCGTGCGCCGGGCCCCGTCGCGCGGGAGGAAGAGGCACCGTGAGCCACCCGATCGTCTCGATCGGGCTGCGGTACGAGCACGACGTCGTCCTCGTGCGGCAACGGGCGCGGACCATCGCGGAACGCCTCGGGTTCGACGTCAACGACCGGACGCGGATCGCGACCGCCGTCTCGGAGATCGCCCGAAACGCCTTTCAGTACGCCGGCGGCGGGCAGGCCGAGTTCCTGGTGGAGGGGCAGGCCTTCCCCCAGCGATTCGTCGTCCGGGTGAGCGACCGTGGGCCGGGTATTGCGGACGTCCAGTCGATCCTCGACGGGCGGTTCCGC
>CAIMWE010000071.1 GCA_903845115.1 uncultured Acidobacteriota bacterium
GCCCTGGAACTACAAGGACACGCTGGCGCGGCCCGCCGGGGATCCGGCCCCGCCGCTGTGACGGGGCCGGATCCCCCGCCGGCCCCTCCCTCCGAGAAACTTCCCATCCAGCTGTAGTCGCCCGCCCCACCTTGGGCGGGCCACGGCCCGTCCTCCGGCTTCCTTCGGGTCGCCGGGCCATGCCGGCGGTCTTCCCCAGCGGTCTCCCGGCAGCACCTTCCGCCGCCTACGCATGGCTGCCGAAGGGACACGAAGAACCGCGCCTCATCCTCGCGACCGGCCGCTACGTGGGCGAAGGCTTCGACGACGCCCGGCTCGATACGTTGTTCCTGGCGATGCCGATCTCCTGGCGGAGCACTCTCGTCCAGTACGCTGGGCGTCTTCACCGTCCGCTCCCCGGCAAGTCCGAGGCTCGCATCGTCGACTACGTCGATCGCCAGGTTCCGGCCCTCGCGCGAATGTTCGAGCGCAGGATGCGGGGATACCGGGAGATCGGGTATCGGATTGCGGACTCGCCCCGCTCCGAGCCGAACGGCGAGTCGGTGAACAGCGTAGTGGCCACCTCCCCGAAGGTCTTGACTTGAAAGGTAGCCGCTCGACTCGGCCGACGACCCCCAGAGCCACCACTCGACGGCCGAACCTCTCCCGGCAGCAACTCGATGCCCTGGTCGCCGAGGCGACCGTCGATGCCTACGGCGACGGCGAACAGCTGTCCGGGCTTTACACGCTGATCGAGGAGCACCTCGCGCTCCCCTTCACGACGGAAGTTCTCGGCGTGACCGTCTCCGTCAAGCGGGTCGAACTGACGGACGACGGCATCGTCGCCGTCTGTGTCGCGGGGCGCCAGCGACAGAGAATTCCGATCCTCGACCTTCCCTTGCCTATCCCCCCGCCCGGAGGTGTCGAGTGGATCGAAGCCTACCGACACTGGCGTCGGGGATGTTCGTAGCGCCGGTGGGCAATTTCCGGCGCGGCTTTCTCGGCACGGAGCATCGCTCCAGGATTTGTTTCCAGCCGTTCCAGGCCAGAACGGCCTCGCGGAGGATTTCGATGAAGTCGTCGGCGACCACGCCGTCGATACCGGGGAACGACTCCTGCTCCATCTCGGCGCTCGCCCGGCTTCTCAACCGCGCACGGGAGCCCCGGGAGGACTACCAGACGCTGGTCACCATCTACGCCTCCGAGAGGTTCCTCTACCGACCAGGTAATTCCCCTGTCCGCGACAGGTTCGTCCTCGAGGGGGCGATGCTTCGCGATACGCTCGTCATCGTGACGCAGAAGGAGAGCTGACGATGACCAGGAAGAGTGACGGCATCGACCTCAAGAAGTTCATCCGGGACATCCCGTGCTTCCCGGGGAGCGGGTCGTGATCGTCGACCACCTCCTCGCGACCGGCGGCACCGCCTCTGCGGGAGCCCGGTGATCAAGATCAAGATCCACGTCGACGCCGACGCCTGCCCCGTGAAGGCCGAAGTCGCCCGGGTGGCCGCTCGATACGGCCTCCGGGTCGACTTCGTCGCCAACTCATGGATGGCGATCCCAGAGGGCGAGCTCCTCGAGCTGGTCGTCGTCGGACGGGGAAATCTCGATGCGGCCGACGACCGGATCGCCGAGCGGGTCGCCGAGGGCGACATCGTCGTCTCGGGCGACATCCCCCTCGCCTCCCGTTGCCTCGCCCGGGGAGCTCGGGTGGTCGACCCGAGGGGCCGCGTCTTCACCCCGGACTCGATCGGCGATGCACTCGCCGGCCGCGAGATCGCCGCGCACCTTCGCGAGATCGGCGGCTTCACGCGGGGCCCCACTCCCTTCGAGAAGCGGGATCGGTCCCGGTTCCTGGAGCGCCTCGACCACCTGATCCAGGCGTCGCGCGCTAATCGCTGAGGTCGGGCTCGGCCGCCTCGTCCATCGGGGGTCCGCTCCCTGCGGTCGCTACCCCCTTATCTGGACTCCTCCGTCAAGCGGTGACGTAAGTGCTAGTCAACTCCGTTCTGGTCGTGGCGGATGGGACCTTTGGGCTCGTGAGCTGGCGTGCGTGCGGCGAGACAGCCATGGGAAACGGGGTCGCGACGACATTCGTATCTACGGCCTCTTGGTGGAGCGGCCTTGGCCGTCCGGGCCATGATGGGGTCTGAGCACGAGGAGCCAATCGGTGCCGCGGCTTCTGGGAGCCAGGAGGGGTATCGGCTTGTCCTCGTGACGGTCGGACCGTGGTTTCCATCGAGCGTCTCGTCTGCGTCTTCGCCGGCAGGAGCTTGAAGGCCTCGTCCCCCTATTCTTAGAAGGCTCCGGTGGTCCGGGCGGTCGTCTGGACCGAGTTCTCGCCCAGGGCTCCGTCGTATCGAGTTCCTCGTGCCCAGACGGCCCAGGCCATCCGGATGATCTTGTTGGCCAGGGCGACCGCGGCGCGGTTCCGGCCCTGTCGCCGTTCCACTTCCAGCGCCCACCGATGCAGCCGGTCCGGGTTCTTGCGCCGGTGAGCGGCCACCAGGACGGCTCGACCTCCGTGGATGACCAGCATCCTGACGTAGGTGTTCCCCCGCTTCGTGATCGACCCCAAGCGCCGCTTGTCCCCGCTCGAAAACTCCCTCGGGACGAGGCCGAGGAAGGCCGACATCTTCCGTCCGCTCCGGAAGCGGTTGGGATCTCCGACGGCGGCGATCAGCGCGGTCGACCCGAGCGGGCCGATCCCAGGGATCTCCTGGAGCGCCCGGGCCACCGGGATCGACCTAGCCAGCCGCGCCAGCAGAAGATCGCCTTCCTTGACGTTCTCCTCGAGCTGCCGGATCTCGGCCATGGACGCCAGAAGGAGCGGCTGCAGGGCCTCGGGAACCCGCCCCTGGGCCAGCGCCTCCGACGCCTTCGCAAGGACGACCTTCGCTCCCACGGGAATGGCCACGCCGAGCTCTCTCATCACGCCCCGGAGGGCGTTCAGGCGAGCTGTCCGGGTCTTCATCCACGCCTGCCGCAGATAGTGGACAGTCGAGAGTGTCTGTTGCGGGATCGTCTTCACGGGTACCGGATGGATCTTCTCGTTCCGGTTCGCCTCCAGGATCGCGTCCGCATCCGCTCGGTCCGTCTTGTTCCCGATCCGATACTTCGTCGTTCTCGCCGGGGGCAACAGCCGCACCTCGTGTCCCAGCTTCTCGAGTTCCCGCCCCCAGTGATGCGCCGAGCCGCATGCCTCCATCACAACCACGCTAGCGGGCCGGTTCGAGAAAAACGGCACCAGGCCCGCCCGGTTCAGTCGCTTCCTTTCCGACACCCGCCCCGGAACCTCAGAGACCGCCACCTCGAATACGCTCTTCGCCAGGTCCACCGCGATGGTCGTAGAATTTCCCACGGACTCCTCCTTTCTTCGACGTCCTTCGCCGGGCTCGAGGGTTCGTTGGCACTTTGATGCCGTTCACGAACCAGGAGGAGTCCATTTCATCAGTGCCCCCGGGTCGCGGGTTCGAATCCTCTGCTTCGAGAGACCTCAAAACAAAATCGAGCGCCCTTGCGCTCGACTTCATTTGAGTGGTCGGGACGGCGGGATTCGAACCCGCGCCCGGGCTTGAACCCCATTTGACACCTCCGTCTGCCGACAGCCGCAACTAGCCATATATCATAGAGTTACGCCAAGATGATTCTTTCCGCGGGTATCTACGGACAGCTTGGGACAACGAAAATAGATACCCTTCAGGTTCTTCAGGTTCGTCCACCGACTCGGTGGCGTCCACCGAAGACCGGGTCGAAGCCCCAAAGCCCCCAACGCCGAGGGAGCCAGCCGGAAGGCACGGGAGGGAATCTGCCCTCGCTATACTCCGATTCGCGTGGACTTCGAAATCGTCGGCGAGATCACCGCCATCGAGGCCATCGCGATCGGTAACCGCATCCGTGTCCTACGGGACCTCGAAAGACGCTATGGCAAAGGCCGCTGGCGAAAGCTCAAAGGCAACGCGATCCTCCGTCTCACGGACGGCAGCCTCCGGAGTGCCGAGATCCACTGGTACGAGGCGCACGGAATCGGGCGTAGGAGGCTCAAGATCAAGGCCTTCCTCGACTGACCGCGTGCGGGATTACGTCGTGTGCGTCGAGACGGGCGGAAACGACGACCTCCAGGAGCGGAAGATCTACGAGGTCATCCCGGATACTAGCGCCGGCGGCACTGGCTTCCTGCGAGTCGTGGACGACTCGGGCGAGGACTATCTCTACCCTGGACGCCTCTTCGTCCCATTTCAGGTGCCCGACCTCCTCCGGTCCGTGCTGGAGCATCCGAGACCCAGAACGTAGCGCGCCCATCGGTGAGACCTGGATAGCCTCGGCGAAGGCGATCACCCGCCACCGTGGCACGACGGGAAGCCGAGGGAGCGCAGCCGCTCCACGAGGGCGTGACGTCTCTTCCCGCGAGAGCCTTCCCGGGTACCAGAGCAAGCCGGTAGTGCCGACACGACGAGGCCCCATCAGCTGGACCGCACGATGTGGCACCTGGCCGGCCCGGCGGAATAGACGTAAGACCGACTCCTACGACCGGTGCGGGGACGGTGGCCGATCTGCGAGAATTGTCGGAGGGGCTTCGTGAAAAAGGTCCGAACCTCGACGAGCGCCCCGGCCCGGGGGCCGGGCAAGGCGCCCCTGGCACTGGAGCGCCTCTGGGCCGAAGAGGCTCGTGATCTGCTTCGCTGCCTTCTCACCGCGCACCCGGACCTGCAGTGCGAGGCGGAGCAACTCGCGCGATCGCTCGTCGGAGAGCTCGACCTCGAGAGAGTCGCCGACGAAGTGGAGGACGGCCTGCGAGCCCTCGACCTCGACGATCTCAACGACCGAGCTGGAGCCCACAACAGCGACTACACGGAACCATCCGAGGAGTGTGCAGGGCGCCGCGCCTACCGGACCGAAAGTACTCGACGTTCACGCAGAGCCGGCCCCCTCGACGACTCGCAGATCGCTGAGTCCGAAGAAGTGCGGCCGGGGATCGTCCTCGACTTCGACGCAGGCGGGCGGTCAGGGAGTTCGGCCCCCAGGCTCACCATCATCGGAACCTTGCTCCGTTGGGTCTTACCAGTCCTCTCCTGTCGTCCTGAGCAGAGCTGCCCGGATAGTCCGATCATCGAGGTGGATACCGGAATCCCGCAGCGCGCGGAGGATCGGGACCGCGGCCGGCACAATTCCAGCTCGAACGCAGCGAAGGACGACCCCGAGGCTCCCGACCACCGGAAGTCCGACGAGACGTGCGCAGACTCGTGCCTCTCGATCGTCAAGGACGGCCGTTGCGTCCTCGATCTCGAGGGCCGCCGCGATCACCGACGACTCGCCGGCCCCGAGACCCCATTCGAGGACCTGGTGCGGGACGTGTGAGGCGACCAGCCGCCTTCCCCAGCCGGCCTCAAGAGCAAGCCGGGCGGGATCACCCGGGCCCCCGGCCAGCACCTCACTGACGACAGCCTCGGGCACGACGACTTCAGCGGACAACCGAGTGAGAAGCTCGAGCGAGCCCGCCTTTGCGAGGCAGATCAGCGGAGATGCGTTGACGACGAGCGGTCTCGTCACCCCCCCGCCTCCTCCACGAGTTCGTCGGTGCTGGCCTGGAACGGCGTGACGCCGAAGCGCGCCAGCGCCGCGATGAACTCCGCTCGGGAGAGCGCCGCGATCTCGGCTGCGCGCCCCTGTGACACGGATCCGCTCTCGTACCACCTCACCGCTGCGGCCACGCGGAGCTCGCGCCCGAACATGACCGGGTCTAGCCGCAGCGCCGCGAGCACGCCGACCGGGACTTCCAGGTCCAACCGTACCGTCGACGGTGCCACCTCTCGGGGAACCTCTGCGTCTGCCATCGAAACCTCCCCTGTCTCTCAGCGTATCAGGCCGGCCCACCGTTCTTCAAAGCGACTCCGATACCGACGGGTTGCAGCCGCGACCAACGCCGGGAAGCCGACGTGAAGGCGCATCGAGAGTTGCCCTCGCAAAGACAGGTCTCCCGGCGGACCACCGGGAACGCCACCTCGGACAAAACCCTCGATGCCTAGGATTCGACGCGGGAGCTCGTCCTATGGGTGGGGCGTAATCGCGACGATGGTCACCACCGCGACGCGCTTCCCCTTCTCCAACCGGTCCGGACCGTAGTGGAAGAAGACCCGATACGCACCCGGTGTCCGGTTCTGGACGTACGCCTCGAAGACCTCTTCGCCGTTGGGCCCGGCGAGGCTCCGGAACTTGTGGGTATTCAGCGACGGGTGTCGCGGGTTCGTCTCGAGGAGTTCGATCGTCTTCAGCGCCTGCTTGTATCGCCCGGCCTCTGCCGGGCTCCTTGCGAGACGCTTGAGCTCCTCGCGTGCCGCCTCGGTGAGACGGATTTCACGATTCGACGTCATCAGCGAGAGCCGCCACATCGCGGTACGTCACGGTCTTCCCGTCAGCCGCATCCTGGAGGCCCCGCCGGACCATCGCGAGGGCCTTCGCGTTCCGGAAGAGCCAAACCTCTCTCGCCGGAATCGAAACCTGCGGGTCGAGGATGATCCGACCGAGCTCGTCGCGGTAGATGGCGAACGCGGCGTCGGCATCGAGCCCCTCGAGAGCCTTGCCGAGCGTCACCCGCCGTCGCGCGTCCGGACGGACGTCGCGGGCGATGAGTTCGAGGGTACCGTGCTCGCTGCTGGTCTTTCCCATAACCTGAGGATACCGGATGTGGGTGATACCCACAAATGGGCCATGCCCACTTTCGGTTGTTCCGGGTGACGGTCTTGAGCGCATCTCTGTCCTTTCTCGCTGGAAGCCGCTGAGGCCGACGCGGCAGTTGTCCCGATTCACTGGGTTCACGATTCCCGAAGCCTCTTGGGATCGCTGTTGGCGGCCCCGGAAGCGGCTGCGGCGAGAGACGGTTCCGGCTGACCTCCCCCGCCGCTCATCGCGTCGTTCAGCTCATCCAGGACGTTGGCGACATTCCCGAGGGCCCGCTCGTCGCCACGGGCGTACCGGGCGGTGGAGGCGATATCGGTGTGGCCGAGGAGGTCCGAGACGACTTTCAGGTTCACGCCTGAGGAGATGAGGTTCGAGGCGAAGGTGTGACGGAGGTCGTGGATCCGGAATCGCCGGGTTATCCCTGCCACGGCCTTTGCCATCGTGAACTTCCGGGACACCTTCTCCTTCGTCAGGGGCTTGTCGTCCTCGTCGAGGAAGACGAACTCGGAGATGACGGGCCGCTTCCGAAGCTCCTGAAATGCCCCCCGGACGACGCCGGAGAGAGGAACGGTCACCGGCCGGCTCTTCTTCTGCGTGACGACGCGGATGACGTTCTCCTCGAGCGACACGTTCGCCCAGCGGAGGTTCAGGGCGTCCGAGAGGCGGAGGCCGGTGTCCAGGAGGGTCCAGAAGAACGGCCGGTAGTGCTGGAGCCGGCGGAAGATCTCCGTCGCCGCCTTGCCGTCCGGAAGCCTCCCGCCGCCGACGCGTTTCATTCCGCCCGACGGGTGCGGAACCAGCTTCGGCGGAGTGCGAATTCGGGCGAGGTAGGCGCGGAAGAGACCCTCGTCCTCGAAGGCGGCGAGAAAGCGGCGACGCTCCTCGACGGAGAGCTCGAGTTCCGGGAGTGACTGCCGGGCCCACTTGATCCTCTTCTTGACCGGGCTCCCGTCGAGGACGTCGAGCTCGACCGCCCAGCCGATCACGACCTTCAGGACGTGGACGGTGTCGTTGATCGTCGTCCCGGAGTACGGCCGCCTCTCGCAGGCCGGCGTGCAACCGTGGGGCTTTCGTTCCCGGCCCCGCTTCGGGCACCACCCCTCGGAGATCATCGCCCCGATGAGCGCGTTCAGTCGCTGGGACGTCAGGTCGTTCATCGGCACGTCACCGAGCCTCGGAACGAGGTGGCGCTTCAGAAAGAAGGCGTAGCCCTGGCGCGTCACTGGCCGTAGCCGGGCCGTCATCTCGTCGAAGCGAGCCGAGACGAACTCGGCCAGCGTGGGCGGCCGGGTGAACTTCGCCGGCTCGAGCGCTTCCTGCTCGAGTTCCTCGCGGAAGGCGGTCCAGAGCCGGATCGCCTCGGCCCTGGACGGAACGTCGTTGAGCTTTCGCTTCCGGCGCTTCCGGCCGTCCGTCCCCGGGACGAAGCAGTAGAAGGTCGCGACCCGGCGACTGGCGTTGTAGGAGAAGCCGGGCAGCTTCATCGGTCACCCCCGGCGAGCGCTACGGCTTCGGCTCTTCCGGCGGCACCGGCGGCGTCGGCGACGCGGGCGCCTGCTGGCGCCGCTCGAGAGCCTCCTGCTGCTCTCTCAGAAATTTCTGGACCTCGGTCTCCGGGTAGACGACGACGGTGGCCGAGAGCGTGTACCAGCCCTTCGGTCCCTTGCCCTGCCGACGCCATTTCCCGAGAGTTCCGGTCTTGACGCCGATTCGCCGGGCAACTTCGGATGCCTTGATCGCCATGCGACACCTCCGCGCGAAGCATCCGCGGACATCGCAGGACCATCCTGGACGGCGTCGAAATCACCGTCCTCGAAAAGAGAATTAGATACTTTGTTAGATACCCCCC
>CAIMWE010000072.1 GCA_903845115.1 uncultured Acidobacteriota bacterium
CGGCTGGGTCGTACCTTCAGTCGATGCCGGGCAACGCCAAGACCAGACCGTGAAGGCGAAAATACCCTGATTCCGGTCCGCATCCAGGACGACAAGAGGAAGAAGGTCGCAAGGATTGCATCGGCCAGCGCAGCGGCCGGCAGGAGGAGGGATCACCCTTGGTCTGGCGCGAGAACGCCGCTCACCAAAGATCTCTTGCCCGTGCTGCGGCCATGACCCAGATTGCCGACGCGGAAGGGACCGGAGATGATCGAAGAATCGCGTTCAGGGTTTGACCGCATCCGTCACACGGTGGGGGTCCCGCTGGCGGTCCTGCTGTCGCTCGCGGTCTGGTACGCGACCACTCCGCAGGGACTGTCGCCCGAAGGACACAAGGCTCTGGCGCTTTTCGCCGGGATCTTCGTCCTCTACCTCACCGAGACGATTCCCCTGGCCGTCAGCAGCCTCATGGTCGTCCCGGCCGCGGTCCTCATCGGGCTCGTGAACGTGAAAGGGGCGCTGGAAGGGTTCGCATCGTCGTCCGTCTACCTGATCGTCGGCGCGTTCGTCCTCGCCACCGCGATGGTCAAGACGCGGCTCGCCGAGCGGACCACCTACCGCATCCTCGACCGGATCGGCTGCTCGCCGACGCGGATCACGCTGGGCGTGACGCTCGCCAACGTCTGCCTCGCGTTCCTCGTTCCTTCCAGCACGGCCCGGACCGCCATCCTGCCGCCGGTTTGCCTCTCGATCGTCGCGCTCCTGGCGAAGGAGGAGAGGTCGCGCTTCGCCGTGAACCTGCTCCTCACCCTGACGTTCACGAACGCCACGATCAGCGCCGGCATCCTGACCGCGACGGTGCCGAATCCCGTCACGGTCGAGTTCCTGACGAAGGCGGGGGCGACCGGGATCAACTATGTGAGCTGGCTGAAGTACGGCTTTCCTCCGGCGCTGGTGATGACCTTCGTGACCTGGGGAATGATCCAGTGGGTCTTCAAGCCCGAGCCGAGCCTCGCCTCGGGCGGCGCTGGCGCCATGATCCGGGAATCGCTCCGGGCGATCGATCGTGCTCGGGATGGCGCAGACCGCGCACGTGAACCCCCTGGTGCTGGTGCTGCCGGCGGGGATGATCATGGGAGGGTATCCCCTGCTGATGTTCTACAACACGCTTCCCAGCATCTTCGTGTACGGCACCTGCAAGCTCCGCGTCGAGGACTTCCCGCGCGTCGGCATCGCGATCTGCGCCATCGCCTGCGCCGTGTACGCGCTCTGCGCCGCGACCTACTGGCGGTGGCTCGGCCTGTTCTGACGGGGGCGGCGGAAGCGGACGTATTCCCGGGATGAAGCGGTGATGGCGACCCGAGGAGGCCAATGATGAGGTTCCGGACGATCCTGCTCACGACGTGGTGCGGTCTGTCCCTCTCGACCTCTCTCGAGGCGGAGGTGACGGCGATCCGCTTCTCCCGCCTCCTGCCGATGAGCGGCCCTCCGGTGGCCGACGCCGTCGTCGTCGATCGCCGCGTTCCCCGGTGAAGCGGAGGGGGACAGCTGCATGAACGCGATGCCCGGACGCGGCGCCATGCGCGCGCGTCACCGCGTCTGAGGAGCGGTGTACTCAGCCTGGACCGCCCGGACGGGAAGCCCTCTTGCGCTCGTACATCAGCGCGTCTGCAGCCTGGAGCGCGCTCGCGAGGCCGGCCTCGGTGGTGAACGGGGCGGCGCCCCAGCTCGCGCGGACCGGAAGGGCGGGCCGGTCGGCGGAGGCCGGAAGGTCCGAAAGGGAAGAGAGGGCCTGCTCCATCCGGAAGGTCATCCGTTCCACTCCGGCACCCGGAGCGACCAGGACGAATTCGTCTCCCCCGAATCGGTAGAGACGGTCGCGGTCGCGAAGCCGGCTCTTCATCTCCATGACGAAATGGCGAAGCAGGGCGTCCCCGGCGAGGTGGCCCCACGTGTCGTTGACCAGCTTCAGTCCGTCGACGTCCGCGACGACGACGGCCCCGCCTCCGGCGAGCGCGAGTCCCACCCCCTCGTCGAAGGCCCGCCGGTTGAGCGCCCCGGTGAGGGGATCGTAGAGCGATTGCTCGCGGAGCCGGTCGTGAGCACGGCCGAGCGCCTCGTGCGCGGAGATCAGCTCGCGCTGGGCGTCCTGGGCGCGCAGCAGGACCATGGCGAACGCAAGCAGCGTCTCGAGGAGGAGATCGGCGTAGGAGTTGTAGGCGCGCAGCGTCTCCCTCCAGGGCGAGGCCTGGGTGTCGGCTCCCCGGGTCATGAAGAGGTAAAGATAGAAGGACCAGAGGAGAGCGGTAGCGGCGAACGTCGAGGCGGCGGCCACCGAGGGAGCGGCCCGCCTCGGTGGCGGGACGGCCGCCATCATCCAGGCCGCTGCCCCCAGAACGGGCACGGCGATCGCGCTCTGCAGGCAGATCAGCCACATCGTGTTTCCCAGGTCCAATGCGCTGAGGCCGAGCAGGACCAGCACGGGAACGGCCACCAGACTGCCGGGGACTCGCGCCTCGGGTCCGGAGAGGAACTGCCAGGCTCCCGCTCCGAGCAGCAGGAAGTGGAGGGTCTTGCCGGCCTGGTAGAGGAGGAAGAGCGTTCCGATCAGGACCGGGGGAGAGGAAACGGCAAAGGCTCCGGAAAGGGCGAGGAGCCCGGCGAGCAGCGCGAACCAGGCCAGTTTCCAGACGGTGAAGTAGTTCCGTGGGCTTCCCGCACGGGAAAGAACGGCGAAGAGAAAGGCGATGAGAACACTCATCGCGACCTGGGTGCCCAGGCCGGCCAGCGAGATCGCGCGCCCGATTTCTGAGTGCGGCATCGTCAACTCGTGGAGATCGTGCTGTCCAGGATAGCAGGGGACCACGGGTTGATCAGCGCTCTCCTCCGGTCCGGGAAACGCCCGGCCCGGAGGGGAGACCCCGCGGAGCCGGAGCCCGCAGCCGGGGGCCGAGGGGCTTTTCCGGGCACCGTTATCACGTTAATCTACATAACGATGCCCAGGTCGAGACGGGACCCCCCGCCATCCGCTCCCGACAGCGCCGCCGCCCTCTTCGGGGGCCGGAAGGCGGACCGTCTCGCGCTCCTCGAGAAGATCGGCGAGCTCGGTTCCATCACGGCTGCCGCGAAGGCTGTCCACCTCTCGTACAAGGCGGCATGGGAGGCGGTGGAGGCAATGAGCAACCTCTCGGAGGCACCGCTCATGGTGCGCACCGCCGGAGGACGGAGCGGCGGGGGAACCGAGCTCACGCCTCACGGCCGCCAGGTCGTCGAGGGGCTCCGGGAGGTCGAGACGCGCCAACGGCGGTTCGCGGAGGCCCTCGGTGGCGGGGCGGGGGAATTCGAGCGGTTCTGCCGGCTGTCCTGGAGGCTCGGGATGAAGACGAGCGCACGCAACCAGTTCCTGGGGCGAGTCGCGAGGGTGAAGAGGGGGCCCGTCGATGCCGAGGTCGTCCTCGACATCGGCGGCGGCGACCGGATCGCCGCGGTCGTCACCGCGGAAAGTCTCAGGAATCTCGGTTTGGCTGTCGGCCAGGAGGCCTATGCGCTCTTCAAGGCGCCCTGGGTGATCCTGGTCCCCGGCGACGAGGGGACCCGGACGAGCGCGCGCAACCGGCTCTGCGGCACGGTCAGCCGCATCCACCGGGGGCCGGTCACGACGGAGGTCGTCCTGGCCCTTCCGGGCGGCAAGCAGGTAGTGGCCACCGTCACCAGCGACAGCGCCGCCGACCTCGACGTCCGGAAAGGGGCGCGCCTCTGCGCGCTGATCAAGGCCTCTCACGTGATCCTGGCGGTCCAGTCCATTCCCGGCGCCACCGGATGAAGGAGCCGCTCGTGAAGCTCTTCGAACCCTGGGCCCTGCTGGGGCTGACCCTGACGCTCTCCGCGGCCCGCGCGGACGACGTTCCGGTGGCGGTGGCCGCCAACTTCTCGGCGCCGATGAAGGAGATCGCGGCGCTGTTCGAGCAGGAGACCGGCCACCGGGCGCTCGTCTCCCCGGGCTCGACCGGGAAGCTGTCCGAGCAGATCAGGAACGGCGCCCCGTTCCAGGTCTTCCTCTCGGCCGACGAGAGGACGCCGGCCTCGCTGGAGGCCGAAGGGCTGGCCGTGCCCGGGACCCGCTTCACCTACGCGATCGGCCAGCTGGTCCTCTGGTCCGCGAGGCCCGGATTCGTCGACGGCAAGGGGGAGGTCCTGAAGAAGGGGGGTTTCCGGCACCTCGCGGTTGCCAACCCGAAGCTCGCCCCGTACGGCGCCGCCGCGATGGAGGCGATGGCGAAGCTCGGGGTGCTGGCGGCGATCGAGCCGAAGATCGTGACCGGCGAGAACATCGCGCAGACCCAGCAGTTCGTCGCGACCGGCAACGCGGAGCTGGGGTTCGTCGCGCTCTCGCAGGTGCTCAGGGACGGCAAGCCAGTCGAGGGGTCGATGTGGGTCGTTCCGTCCGACCTCCATTCCTCCATCCGGCAGGACGCGGTGCTCCTTGCGCCGGGGAAGGGGAAGCCCGCTGCCGAGGCGCTGCTCAGGTTCCTCCGGGGCGACCGGGCGCGCGCGGTCGTCAGGGCCTTCGGATACGGGCTCTGACGGGTCGGGGACGGAGACGATGACCCCGGCCGACTTCTCCGCGATCCGCCTGACGGCGGAGCTGGCGACTCTCACGACGTTGCTGCTGCTGCTCGTCGGGACGCCGATCGCCTGGTGGCTGGCCCGCACGGAGTCGCGATGGAAGGGCCCGGTCGCGGCGGTCGTGGCGCTGCCGCTCGTCCTGCCGCCCACCGTTCTCGGGTTCTACCTGCTGGTGACGATGGGGCCGCACGGTCCCGTCGGCCGGCTCACGTCGGCGCTCGGGCTCGGGGTGCTGCCGTTCACCTTCCCGGGACTCGTCGTCGCTTCCGTCCTCTACTCGATGCCTTTCGTGGTCCAGCCGGTCCAGAACGCGTTCGAGGCCATCGGCGCCCGTCCGTTCGAGGTCGCCGCGACGCTGCGGGCGGGCCCGCTCGACACGTTCTTCTCCGTGGCGGTGCCGCTCGCGCGTCGCGGTTTCGTCTCCGCGGCGATCCTCGGGTTCGCCCACACGGTGGGGGAGTTCGGCGTCGTCCTGATGATGGGGGGGAACATCCCGGGAGTGACCCGCGTGGTCTCGGTCGCTATCTACGATCACGTCGAGGCGTCGGAGTACGCGCCGGCGCACGCCCTCGCGGGCGGGATGGTCCTCTTCTCCTTCGTGGTGATGCTCGCGTTCCACTGGGTGAGCGCCTCTCCGCGCCGGCGGGCGGGATGAGCGGCCGCACGGCGCTTGCCGCCCAGCCGCCCGACCGCCTGGCGGGCCGGTTCCGACTGGCCTACCCGTCGGGCTTCGCCCTCGACGTGGAGCTAGACGTTCCGGCGCGGGGAGTCGTCGCGCTGTTCGGCGCGTCGGGATCGGGCAAGACCACGCTGCTGCGCTGCCTCGCCGGGCTCGAGCGGGCGCGGGGCGGGTTCCTGTCGGTGGCCGGAGAGGTGTGGCAGGACGAGGCGCGGGGCCAGTTCGTCCCCACCTTCCGCCGCCCGCTCGGCTACGTCTTCCAGGAGGCGAGCCTGTTCCCCCATCTCTCGGTGAGGCGCAACGTCGACTACGGCCGCCGCCGGGTCGCGCCGGCGGCGCGGCGCGTCGCGCTCGAGCAGGCGATCGGGCTCCTCGGGATCGGCAGCCTGCTCGACCGGATGCCCGGGGGACTCTCTGGCGGGGAACGCCAGCGCGTCGCGATCGCCCGGGCGCTGGCCGCGAGCCCCCGGTTGCTGCTGATGGACGAGCCGCTCTCGGGGCTCGACGCGCGGCGCAAGGGCGAGATCCTCCCGTACCTGGAGCGGCTGCACGGAGAGCTGGAGATCCCCCTGGTCTACGTGAGCCACCAGGCCGACGAGGTGGCGGCCCTCGCCGATCACCTCGTCCTCCTGGAGGAGGGCCGCGTGGCGGCCTCCGGCCCGCTGACGGAGCTGCTGACCCGGCTGGACCTCCCGCTCGCGCGGGGCGACGGTGCTGCGGCCGTGATCGAGGCCACCGTGGCGGCGCACGACGAGTTCTATCATCTGACCTATCTCGATTTCCCCGCCGGGCGCGTGAGCATCCCGCGGGAGGACCTGGGGGTCGGTGCCCGCCGGCGCCTGCGGGTGCTGGCGCGCGACGTGAGCATCACGCTTGCTCCCCAGACCGGGACCAGCATCCTCAACGTCCTGCCGGCGCGGGTCACGGGCCTCGTGGAGGAGCGGCCGGGACAGGTGACGGTGGGTCTCGACGCCGCGGGCACCGCTCTCCTGGCCCGCATCACGGCCAAGTCCGTGGCCCTGCTCGACCTGCGGGAAGGGAAGAGCGTCTTCGCCCAGATCAAGGGGATGGCGCTGCTGGATTGACGGGCCGATTCGCCGGCCGGCCTGCCGCTGCCCGGATGGCCCATCCCGGGGGGCGTCCGTAGTCCGGCGGTCGACTGGCCTCGCCGGTAGTAGGACCTTCGAAGAAGGGGAGCGGTCTTCCCTCCCTCGCCGCGCCTCATTGCCCCCCGGGAAGACCGGGGCGGTCCGTCCGGAGCCCCCCGGGCCGGCCTTCCCCGGCGAACCAGTCCTGGGCTCGGGCGAGATGGAGCGACGTCCCGCTCCCTCCGAGGCCGACCCCGAGGGAGAGAGCGCCCCTGCGGACGAGAAGGGCGCCCCAGTAACGCCCCTCGGCGGCGCGCCAGTCCCCGTCGATCGAGAACGTGCCGGCCTCCACGCGGGCCGCCGACAGGGCGAGGAGACGTCGCGAGGCGTGCAGATGGCCCGACGCCTCGAGATCCCGGAGATCGAGCAGGCCCGCGGCCCACCTCGGGGGGCCGGAAAGCAGGGCGACCAGCGGCCGGCCGTCTCCCAGGCGCACCGAGAGAGACGCGTCGCAGGACCCGGCGGCTAGCCCGAGCCGGGCCTTCGGCAGCTCGAGGGCCCCGCCCCACGCTTTGCCGGAGGAGCCCTCTACCGACCAGCCGTGCAGTCCGACGCGCGAGCCGTCGAGGTCGATCCTGCCGCCGGGGAAGTCGATCGGGCGGGCGACCAGGTCGGCGTGGACCTCGCCCCGTACCGTCCGCCCACCGAGCCTCACGATGACCGCCGGCGTCTCCGCGTCGAGCCGTGCGCTTCCCCGCCCCTCCCGCAGCGCGACCCGCACACGAACGGTCCCGGCCCCGCCGGGAGCCAGGTGCGGCCCGCCGCCCGCCGGCGAGAGAAACGCGAGGGTGTCGAGCGACCCGCGGAGGGAGGCCGTCCCGGAGACGATCTTCCAGACGTCGTTGCCAGGATACGAATGCGTGACGAACCGCTGGATCGAGGCGCGGACGCTCCCCGTCATCCCCGACGAGACGGCTTCCTTTCCCCAGTGCAGCGTTCCCTCCAGGACGGCGATCTCGGCCGGAAACACCTCGGCCGCGACGCCGGGGTGCAGGGAGAAGCCTCCCGTCAGTCCGGCCTCTCCCGTCCACCTCCAGGAGTCGATCCAGACCTCGCGCAACAGCTTGACGCTCAGGTCGTGAACGACGACGGTCCACGGGTCGCCCGGAGGGGCGGCAGGGGCGGGAGGGCCGAGGATAGGGGGCCCGGCGAATCCGGTGATCGGGGGATATCGCGCGAGGCGGGCGGGCGTGGCGTCGCGCCGCTCCAGCCGTTCCCGAAGGCGGAAGGAGAGGGCGTCCGCGCGGACCGACTCGGCCCGGAGGCGGCGCCTCGGCAGGTCGAACAGGCGGACGCGGAGCGTCACTCCCTCGAGGCGGGCCTCCCATTCGACGTTGGAATCCCGGCTCCGGAGAACCAGCGTGTCGAACCGGAGTTGCCCCGGAGAGAACGACCGTGCGCCCGTATAGGCGACGAAGAGGGAATCGGGATCCGAGTTGATCTGCCTGGAGAGCCAGTCCGACCGCAGCACGAGGTTCGTCGCCCCGACGAGGCCGGCCACGAGCACGGCCGCGGAGCCGCCGGCGAGGAGAATCGCCTTCCGGAACCGCCCGAGCGTCATCCGGCGAGGGCTGGGCGAGGACCGGGGGAATGCGGCCTTCGGCATGAGCCGGCCACCCTTCAGAAAGAAGAGGGACGCCCGAGGAGGACGTCCCGTGAGGAGGGGAGGGGTGCGAGGCTCAGCTCGCGGGGGTGATGGTGAGGGTCTTGATGCCGTTCGCGTCCTTGGACTCGACGACCTTCACCTTCACGCCGACGGCGACCGACGGGTCGACCGTCGTGCCGACGTCCTTCGAGTTGAGCTTGAACGTGTGGCTCTTCTTGCCGACGAGGACCTTGATCGTCTTGCCGGCCACGAACGACTTGACCGTGCCCACGACCGAATGGTCCGTGGACTTCGCAGTGCCGCTCGAAGTGGTGACCTTCTTGTCGACGGTCTTCTCCACGGGCTTGTCCTGGGCGAACGTGGCGAAGCCGCCGAGGAGAAGGACCGAGAGAGCCGGAACGAGAAACTTACGGTTCATGTGAACCTCCTGCGAGGTGAAGAGCACTTCTCGTGCCATGCCGGGCGGCGTCTGGCGCACCCGCAAGGGCGAGAAACAGGCCGCGCGGGCGGAAACGCCTGCCATCTCCCTTGAAAGGAGTACAGGCCGGGTTTCAGTCAGAGCTCCGACCGGAAGGGGGTCGCGAGCAGCTCCATCACCCTCTTCTTCAGCGAACGCTCCCGCCACATCGGGGCAGTGTAGGGACGGCATCGTGCCAGGTCCCGCCGGTAGCTCTCCTTCATCTGGACGGCGAACGCGGGGTCGTACACGAACAGGTTGACCTCCTCGTTGAGGTGGAACGACCGCTCGTCGAAATTGGCCGAGCCCACCGTGGAGAAGATCCCGTCCACGACCATCGTCTTCAGGTGAAACATCGTCGGTTGATACTCGAAGATCTTCACGCCCCCCTCGAGAAGCGGCCCGAAGGTCGATCGACCTGCCGCTTTCGTCGCGGGAACGTCGTTCTGCTCGTCCGACGGAACGATCACCCGGACGTCCACCCCTCTCTTCACGGCGGCCACCAGGAGGGCCGCGGTCGCATCGTCCGGGAGGAAATAGGAGTTGGCGATCCAGATCTCCTTCGTGGCGGCCGAGAGCGAGATCGCATAAACGCGGCTCGCCCCCGACATGGGCGCGAGCGGCGACGACGGCACGACGGAGACGGAGCTCGGGCCGTCCTGGGGGAGAGCGGGGAAGAACTCGTCGCCGACGAGCGCCTCGCCCGTCACCTCCGACCAGTTTTCCTGGAACGCGCGCTGGAGGCCCCGGACGGCCGGACCTTCCACCCGCACCTGCGTGTCGCGCCACTGGTCCTTCGAACGGGCGTTGCCCCTCCACGGGTCGGCGAAGCCGACGCCCCCGGCGAATCCGACCGTGCCGTCCACCACGAGAACGCGCCGGTGGTTGCGGTGGTTGAACACCCAGAGCATCCAGGGCTTCACCGGGTGGAAGAGCTCGACCCGGCAGCCGGAGCGGCGCAGGACGTCGACGTCCGCCGCCTTCAGCTGCCGCCCCGGCGACCCGACCGCGTCGAGGAGGATCCGGACCGCGACGCCGTCAGCGGCCCGTTCGGCGAACGCGTCCCGGAAGCGCGTGCCGACCTCGCCCGACCAGAAGACGTAGGCCTCGAAGTTGACGGTCTTCCGCGCCGACGAGATCGCGGCGAGCATGGCCGGAAAGATCGCGTCGCCGTTCTCCAGGAGATCGAGCCGGTTCCCGGTCGTCATCGCCGCGCCGGGGAGCGCCGAAGGCAGGAACGTCGGCTCGGTGACGGTGAAGTCGTGAGGGAGCTCGTAGACGGTCCGCTTCGGGGCCCCCGCCTTCGCGACCGTGACGGCCAAGGCGTAGCCCGCCGCGACCGAGAGGGCGGCCGTCGTGAGGACGGACAACCACCCTTGGCGCCGGCGGGCCGGGGCTTTCACGGAACGCAAGGGTCACCTCCCGGGGCGGCCCCTCGCGGCTCAGTGCCCGTGAGGGCGGTTCGGAATCGACGGAGAGCGGCGGGACGGGGGCGCCGGCCGGTAGGCGCGGGGAGCAGGAGGGTCCTGACGGCGCTCGCCGTGGCGAGGCGGTGCGACCTGGTAGCGCGGTCCCCATCCGCCGTACTCGTACCCTGACGTCACGTAGGTGCCTCCGACGTACCCCCCGTCGGGGACCAGGCAGGCATACAGCACCGCGAGCAGCACCACGCCGAGAGCGCTCGTCCTCAGATTCCTGGTCAGGATGTTCATTTCGGCTCCTTCTCGCCGTCGGTGTCGGTCCACTCCATCAGGCCAAAGGGGGCTCCCGTCGGGTCGGCCACCACCGCCACCCTGGCGCCCTGGCGGTCCAGATGCGGTTCCACCAGGACGCGCCCGCCCAGGGAAACCGCGCGGGCCGACACGTTCGCGGCGTCCACGACCCTCACGTAGTGAAGCCAGTGGGGGCGGCGGCGGGAGGAATCGCGGTGCAGCGAATTCACGCTCGCCCGGGCGTAGTCCTCGCTCGAGACGATCAGGTGCTCCTGGTCGTCCGTGCTCGGCAGGTCGAAGACCTCGTAGCCGAAGAGAGCCTGGTAGAAGCCGGCCTCGGCGTCCGGGTCCTTCGCGTGAAGCGAGCTCCAGATCCAATCTCCGGGCGCGACCAGGACGTCGGCCGGATCGCCGCTGCTGGAGGCGACCACCCCGAAGAGGGCTCCCTCGGGGTCGGCGAGGACCGCCTGGCGGCCCCGTCGCGGGTAGGTCCTCGGTTCGACGGCAACCTTGGCGCCATGCTCCAGAGCGGTCCGCCTGGCGGCGTCGACATCGCGAACGGCGATGAAGGCCAGCCACGCCGGCTGTCGCCGGTCGGTGGCCGGCTCGGCCTGCTGGTGCAGGCCGCCCACGGGCCGGCTGCCGAGGAGGGCGACGGCATAGGAGGTCTTGCCGGCGTGGATGTCACGGAAGGTCCATCCGAAGAGGCCGGAATAGAACCGTTTCGAGGCGGCGAGGTCCGGCGTCACCATCTCCAGCCAGACCACCTTGCCGGCGTGGTGCTCGGCGGTCGCGGGGTCGGCGAGAGGGGGGAGCTCGAGGGGAGCCGCCAGGGCCGTCGCCACGCAGGCGGCCTGGGCCAGCAAGGTCCCGAGCCCTCGCGACAGGAATCGCGCGGCGGGGTGTGTGCGGATGCTCATCCTCGGTTCTCCATGGCGTCTCCTCGTTCGTCGCCCGGGCGACTCATCGGGCAAGGACCCCGGCGGGATGCGCCAGCTCCGCCACGTAAGGGCTCTCCCCGTCGGCCCAGTAGACGGGGCGTCCGTAGTAATCGTAGAGACGCGCTTCGTACTCGCGATTGACGGGCGCGGCCGCATTCCACTCGGGACTATCCTTGATGGCCTTCCGCGTCATGTCCACGTAGACCTTGCTCTCTTCCCAGCTGATCCGGCTCGCCCAGTGCGGCGAGACCAGCACGCTCTTGCCGAACCACCAGTTGCTGGTGTCGATCGCCAGGTAGCGGACGGCCCAGGTCTCGTCGTCGACGAGGAAGTCCTCCACGTGTCCGATCGCCTCGTCGGTCCCCTGGATGTCGTATCCCTGGACCTCGCGGGCGCTCCGGAGGTGGGGGTCTCCGGAGGTTCTCGAGGAGTGGACGGCAAGCGCCTCGTCCCATCCGCCGGCCAGGAGCGAGCCGGGATAGGCCCCCATGCCCCAGAGCGCTTCGCCCCCCCAGTAATGGGGATACCCGTAGTAGCCGTAGTAGTCCTGCTCGTGCTGCCGGGAGACGGGCTGGTCGACGTCGACCCCGGGGCTGTGCTTGACCTTGTCCATCGTCATCGCCAGGTGGAACCGGCGAGTCAGCCAGTCGGCCTGGCGGAAGAAGATGGGCGAGACGAGCACCCTTCGCCCGTCGAGGAAGCCGCCCGTCTCGACGATCAGGTAGCGGATGGTCCAGCTCTGGTCGTCCAGGAGGAAGTTGACGACGGTTCCCAGCTCTCCGTCGGTGGCGCTCACCGTGTAGCGCTCGAGATCCTTCAGGCTTCGCAACATGCTCGTTCCCTCCGCGCCCCGGCCAGCCGTTCCCGGCGAGGAGCGACAGGGTGCCCTGCACGTTCGGAGCCACCGTGGACGCCATCTCGAATCGGACGGAGAGGAGCGCGATCGCCGGCGGCCGCGCTCCGGACGGCATTCGGGGTGTAATTCTTTCAGCCGGAACGGAAGCGGTTGCAGCCTCGGCGCGGGCGAGAAGGCGGCGGGGGGTGAGCCCTGCCGGCCCTACCAGACCTTCCAGCCGTCCTTCGGCGAGGGGGGGGGTGCGGGCGGGGAGGGGGACCGATCGGGCTGCGGTGCGGGTGAGGGAGAGGGCCGGAGCGCGCCCCTCGCCGCGCCGGCAGGCAGCGGCCGGGGGCCCAGGCGAGGCGACGGCTTGGCTACCGGCGCGACGGAGGGGCCGACCTCCAGGGTCTTCAGCACGAGGGCGTGCAGCTCGTGAAACGCGGGGCAGGCGCGCCACGCCTGGTAGTGCTTCTGGTTCCCGATCCGCTCGACCGTCAGCCAGCCCGCCTTCTCCAGGCGACGAAGCTCCCGGTGCACCCCGCCCGTGCCGCCCCGGACCAGCCGGATCACCTCGGCGCTCTGGAAGCGGCGTTCCGGGTGGCCGAAGAGCAGCGCCAGGACCCGCCGCTGGATCGAGGAGAAGAGGGCCTCCGCAAGGGCGTTCCCGCGAGCTGAAATAGATCCCATATCAGGAATGATCATACCCGATATGGGAATATTGTCCGGGAGGCCCGCCGTTCGAGGCGGAGGGCAGTCCGGGAAGGGGGTCAGGGGGTTCCGGGACTCGCTCCGGCGTCCGCGGTCTACTTGCCAGAAGGCTCGGAGGGAGCCTCGGTGGCATCGCCCCACGAGAGGACCTGGAGGATGTCGTCCTCGTCGAGGCCGGCCTGGAGGCGGCCGATCCTGTTCAGCGGCCGATCGGGGGGCTTCCCGCCGCGGCGCCGGTTTCCCTCCTCGAGGATCTCCAGCTCCGCCATCGCCTTCTCCAGGTTGTTCTCGGCGAACCGGGCCCGCATCTCCTCCGCCGCCCCGGTCTGCCAGGTCATGGCCTCGTAGCGCTCCTGGAGGAGGGCTCGGCGGTCGTCGCCGAGGAGGAAGGCGGACCAACGCATTCCGGACCGGACATGGAACACCTCGTCCCGGAGGATGTAGTCGAGCGCGCGAACGATGTCGTCCTGGCCGGTCCCCGCGCGCCGCTTCACGTCGTGGGCGAGGCTGTCCAGCGCCAGCCCCTCCATGAAGGTCTGCCGGATCAGCATGCGCCAGAGCAGCTCCTTCCGGCTGCCGGGTTCGCACGGCCCGAACTGGTAGAGCCCGTCGTAGGAGCTGGTGCTGACCGGGAAGTCGCCGTGCTGGAACCCGCGAGCGCGCAGCAGCTCCTCCATCATCAGCGCGTGCCGGGCCTCGTCGGAGACCTGGCGGGCCATGTCGAGGTGGAACTGCCAGGGCATGTCGGGGTGCTCGTAGCTGTTCCGCGCCATCAGCTCCATCGTCGTGTATTCCTCGTCCAGGTCCGAATGGAGGAACCGCCCGACGTCTTCCGGCTCGCGGACGCTGTCCACCGCCAGGATCCCCAGGGAGCCTGGCTCGCACCGCTCGAGACCCGGAGGTCTCGCGGCCGCCGGGACGCGGGAGAGCGGTGCCCACAGCGAGTCGTCGAAGGGGAGCGGAGGGCCCTGGGTACGGGACTTCCACAGGGCCCCGGCCTCCTCGAGGAACGAGCTCTCCGCCGACGTGGTCCCTTGCCGGGGCGCCGCTTCCGCGACCTTCTCCAGCGCCGAGCTGACGCCGGGGAGCAGGCCGGAGAGGAGGCGCACCGATTCGGCGTCGCCCAGGGGATCGGTGGAGGCGAGGTGAAGACGGTAAAGCTCGATCAGGCCCGGCCAGACCACGCGGGTGAGAGCCGAGGCCAGGACCGTGGAGTCCGGAGCCGAGTCCACGTGGCGCATGACGACCTGACAACCTCGGGGGACGTCGAGCTCGGTGGCCTTCGCCCTGGTCAACCCGTCCCGACGGGCGCTCAGACGGGTGGCGCGGTCGATCGCCTGGTAAAGCCGCTGCCCGAGCTCCACCTTGGCGCCGAGGTCCGGGATCCTGGGAATCCAGCCGGCCAGGACGTGGGCCGTCGCGCGCTCGAGGTAGGCCAGCTCGTTGAGCGACTCCGCGGCCCGGGCGGAGCCCCAGGGCTCGTTGGCGGAGACGGTTCTCTCGACGTTCATCACGCGCTCCTCCTGCGGCCCGGGCGAACGGTCGACCCCTGACGATGCGGTGGCCGGTGTCGGGAGTACGATCGTCCCCCCATGGGACGGATTGAGATTCTCCCTCAGCAGGGGGCGTGCGGGGCCGAGATCCGCTGCGGTTCCGTCCAGGAGGTCGACGACGAGACCTTCCGGGCGATCCGTCGGGCATGGCTGGAGCACCTGGTCGTGGTGTTCCGGGATCAGCGGATGACCGATTCGGAATTCACGGCCTTCGGCAGGCGTTTCGGACCGCTCAAGCTGGCCTCGATCGGGCCGAGCGTCGAGGGGGGCGCCGCGGATGAAGGACCGGAGGTGCACGTCGTCTCGAACGTCACCGAGAACGGCCTGCCGATCGGCATCCTCGGGAGCGGCGATGTCGCCTGGCACACCGACATGGTGAGCTTCCTCGTGCCGCCGACCGCGACGCTCCTCCACGCCCTGGAAGTCCCTTCCACGGGTGGAGACACCCTCTTCATGAACATGTACCTCGCCTATGAAACGCTGCCGGATGACGTGAAGCGGGGCCTTCCGGGGTTGACGATCCAGCACGAGGTGGCGAGCCACAGCTCCGGTGCCGGGACCGGTGCCAGCCACCCGATCGTCTGCACCCACCCCGAGACGGGGTGCAATGCGCTCGTCCTCGGGTCCCGCCAGAACACGTCCGTCGACGGGCTCTCGCGGGAGGCGTCGGACGAACTCCTGTCCGCCCTCTGGACTCACGCCGTGCAATGGCGCTTCATCTGGCGGCACCGGTGGCGTCCCGGCGACGTGGTGGCCTGGGACAACCGTTGTACGGCGCATGCGCGCCAGGCGTTCGACGCTGGCTCCCGCCGCGTCCTTCACCGAATCCAGGTCCAGGGAAGCGTCCCCCCCCGGACCGCGCCGGACGCGCTGCACCGTCCCGCTCATCCGCGCGTCGGCCCGGTGCCCGGGGTGAGCTGAGAAGCGAGGGAAACCGTTCCCTCAGTCGGCCGGAAGGACCACGGCCCCCATGTTGATCTTGCCCTTCCAGGCGCAGCACTCGCAGCCCGCACCGGCCAGGTGGGAGAAGGAGCCGCCCGTCGCGGCGGTGACCGACCGGCCGAGGATCATCCTCGTGGCCGTCCCGAGCGTTCCGCCCGAGAACCCCGCCCCCCCGGCGACGCCGGCGAGGGCGTCCTCGGTGAGCTCGCCCGTGGCGCCCCTCCTCGCGGCGTCCTGGCGAGCGGTCTCGAATTGCTGTCGGCTCATCTGTTTCAGTACGAGCTTCTCGGCGCCGGACAGCTGGTGCTCCGCCGCGATCGCGTCGGGCTCCTCGAAGAGCCGTTCGGCGTAGGCGTCGTCGCTCAGCGCCCTGTCGACCACTCGGGAAAGTCTCTCCACGGAGTTGGCGGCCATGGCAACCTCCTTCGGCTGTCGTGACGCCCATCAGACTCGTCCGTCGCTTCCCGTGGCGTCGGGGACAGTTCCCCTGACTCCGAGCCGTTCCGGAAACCGGATTGGGGGAAGCCGGCCGGGCGGGCGGGGTCAACCCTCGCCCGAGATCTCCTCCAGCAAAGCGGCGCTCAGCACGAGCTACTGCTTCCACTCCTTCCCGGCTTCCAGCATCTCGACGACCTTCTTCAGGTTCGCCCTGTTCGCGTCGTCCGGGGCCTGGGCGAGGGCAGCCTTCGCGTACTTGAGCGCGTCCTTGCTGTTCCCGGACGCGGCGGCCGCCCGCGCGAGGCCGACGTTGACCGGCCAGACGCCGGGGTACCGCTTTCCGTTCAGCTGGAAGACGGCGACCGCCTCCCGGGTCTTCCCCTGCGTCTGGAGCTGACGGGCGTACATGTGGAGCTCACCCGGCGTCGCGCTGGGGTGGTTCAGCGCCAGCTGCATGGTCTTCTTCGACTCGTCCGCGAGGCCGTTCGCCGCCTGGGCGTCGGCGAGGGTCGAGAGGGTCTCGAAGTTCTCGGTCCCGACGTAGGCCGCGTGCGCCGCGTACTCCGCCCACCTCAGCGCCTCGGGGAGGTTGACCTTCTCGCGGAGGCAGAACTGGGCGGCCTCGTCCCACGACTGCCAGGTCCCGCCCCGCTGCCCCCGCAGCTCCTTCCCCAGGCTCTCGACCCAGAGGGAGGTCGGGTTCTCCACCGCGACCGTGACCGGAACCTCCAGCTCGTCCCACCGGAGGACGACGGTGGCCCGGTCGGGCCTGCGCTCCACGAACTCGTACGTCAGCCAGGGAGTGAAGGGGGCCTTCCGCGGCTTGACCTGGACCCGCAGGGCGTCTTCCCTCGCGTCGTAGAAGTAGCTTCCCCACGAGGTGGAGTTCCTCGAGAAGATGACGGTGAATTCCTCGGCGCCGGGGATCATGTGGACGCCGTAGGCGCCAGCGGCGAGGGGCTTCCCCTCGACGAGGACCGGGTGGGAGGCGCGGAAGACCGTGTTCTCGTTCGCGCCCGCCCGCCACGGGCACTGGTCGCCGCAGGTGCCGTACGCATCCTTCTGGAGGCCGTACTTCACGAGCTCGCCCCAGACCTTGCCGCGGCGGTCGGTCCCGTCGGGCGCGACGACGCTCGGCCCGCTGTAGGAGACGGAGACCTCGACCGGGCCGATCGCCTGGGTGACGGTGGACCGCTGGTTGCCCCCGCTCGGGGGGAGCGTCATCCGCTGCCCCTGCAGCTCGGGAGCCTGGGAGAGGACGAGAACCGCCGCGCCGAGCACGGCCACGCGAACCTTCATCGGGCACCTCCTGCCCCGATCTACGCAGGAGCCGGGGCCGGGTTTTCGGGGCGGTCGACCGTGTAGCCGACGTGGGGCTCGAGAGGTGAGGGCGAACCCTTCAACGGCCCGTGAAGCTGGGCGCCGCGAGCGAGCGGCTGGCAAGATTGTCGCCGGTCATTGAGTGGAGGCTCGGCGGCCACTTCGAGATCGGCGAGGCGAGGGCGAGGGCCACCCCGGGGCGCCTGCCCAGGGCGACGGCGACCTGGCCGAGGATCTCCCTCGCCAGAGGCTCGTTCTCCGCGTCCCTCGCCGCCAGCGCCTGGACCACCCCGAGGCTGGGCGAGCTCGTCATCTCCGGAGGGAGCGAGGAAAGGAAGAGTTTCAATCCCTCGGTCCGGCCACCGGCGCGCAGCGCCTCGGCCTCCAGTGCGGCCGCATAGGGGGACGGAGAACGCTCGAAGAGGCGTTCGGCGAGGGCCAGCGAGCGCTCCGGCTTGCCGGTGTCGATGTTGCGGAGGATCTGGTCCGCGAGGGCATCGAGATAAGCGGTCGCGAACGCCGCCCCGTTCTCGTTGTGCGGCTTGTTCATCGCGGCCGCGAGGTGCGGCCACGTGAAGCCGGATTCCAGGTACAGGAGAGGGGCCGCGATGGAGTGGCTCGGGACGTTCCGGATGGCCGGTACGTCCCCCGGGTGATCCCGTTTCCACGGCGGAGCCTCCAGTCGCGCTGTCAGCTCCTCATGGCTGCCCCCTTGCAAGCGGACTCGAAGCAGGAAAAGGTGAAGGCGGATCGGGTTGATGTGCGCCTGGCTCGCGGCGAAGAAGTGGCGCGGGAGGACGGTCTTCCCGGCGCGGTCAGTCTCGAGGAAGTACCAGGGATAGTCGGCGGCCTCCTTCGGCGTGAGGGTACGACCGGGAAGGCAGGAGGTATAGGCGCTTCCAGCAGAGGGCGCGATCAAGATCGCCGGGAGGGTGACCAGGATGCCGGCGACGAGGAGGAGCCGTCCCGCGAGAAGAGCGCCGCTCGAGAAGCTCGCCGCTGCCCCGGCGGCCGCCGCCAGGAGCGGCACGGCAGGAACGAGGAACCGGGGTCCCCAGCCGACGGTGCCGTCCCAGGCCCACCAGGAGGACGCAAGGGCGACGAGGACGGCGAGGGAGCCTCCGATCGCCAGGCCGGTTCCCCGGGACCCCGGGCGGCCGAGGAGGCGGCCGACGCCGAGAAGAGAGAGGGTGAAGAGCGGGAAGAAGACGAGGAGGCCCTTGTTCGGGCCAACGAGGAGACGCCAGAGGCCGTCGAGGAACGGGTGCGTGAAGTTCTGACCGCCGTACGAGACGAAGGGGGCGCCATAGCGGACGACCTCGAACGCGAGCCACACCGCGGAGGGGAAAACGGCTCCGGCCGCGGCTCCGGCCACCAGCCGGAGGCGGTCGCGGACGGCGCCGCGGAGCTCTCCATCCAGGACGAGCGGCGCGAGGCAGAACGGGACGACGGCCGCGTTCAGAGACTTCGAGAGTAGCGCCACTCCCGCGGCCGCCCCGGCGATGGCCGCGAGGCCAAGCGCACGGCGTGGAGCCCTTTCCCGCGCGGCGAGCGCCGCCGCCAGGGTCGTCCCTGCGAGTGCCGCGGCCTGGATAGGCTCGGAGAAATTCGTCCCCCCGAACGTCCAGAGCGGGGAGCCGACGGCCGTCCCCAGGACGGCCACCCAGGTTCCCGCCGGCGAGGCGCCAACCAAAAGGGAGAGGCGGCCGGCGGCCCCCGCGGCAGCCAGGATCAGCGCGAGCTGGGTGAGGACGAAGAGGGTCTGGGACGACCCGGAGCCGAACGTCCGCTCCCACGCCGGCGCGAGCAGGGCGGGGACGGTCTGGAGGAGAGAGAGGCCCATTCCGTACGGAGCGACGGCGTCCCCGGAGGGGCGGTGAACGGCGAAGAGCATCCCTCGGGCGATTCCGATCTCGCCGAACTCGGCCATCGAGACGGAGGTGAAGAGCATCTGCTGCTCGTCGGAGATGACCCCGAAGAGGCGTTCCTCGACCGTGGCGACGAGGAGGAGGGCGGCGAGAAAGAGCGGCGCGAGGACGGGCCTGCGCCAGACGGGAACACGGGGCCTAGCCTGAGGCTGTTCAGGGGGCGATACCAGCGGCGTCCGGTGAGCCTTTTTCGCCATTGGTGCGGATCATAAGGGTTAGGGACCCGGCCTCCTCCCACCGGGCCTATTGGCCGCGAAATCGGGGCGAGGGCCGCGGCCCGGTCAGGGAACGGAGATCCGGAAGAGCCACAGGGCACCGCCGAAGGAGGCCGCGTCCGAGATCGGCGCATCCGACAGAAAGCTGCGTAGCTCGGGGAGGAGTTCGGCTCTCGACCCGGCCTGGACGATCCAGACGCGCTGCCCGTCCTGGATGCCGGCTTCCCCCTTCAGCTCGGTCAGCTCCCGGACGAAGAGCGGCGCGTCGAAGACCCATGTCGAGGAGGCCCAGACTTCCAGCCTACCTAGCCTCTCCCGGCGGAACTTCGCCCGTCCCCGGGGTAGGCCCGCCGGGTCCCATCCCCCCGCGTACCGCTGGAGAAGCGTCACCGTCTGGTCGTCCACGAACACGACGTCCGAGGGGGCGATCTGCTGCGAGATCGCCGCCACGAGGGCCTCCATCTGCGGCTGCATCCGGTCCGATCTCGGGATTGCGGAGAGGTAGTAGCGATCCGGGGCGAAGGACCAGGCGGCCGCGACGATTGCCAGGAACGGCAGGGCCTGGCGGGCGGCGCGCGTCCCGAGCCTGGAGAGCGGAAGGGCGATCGTCGCCGCGACCGTCGGAAGCATCCATACGGAGTGTCGGCTCGGGCCGAAAGGGTAGAGACGCAGGGCGGAAAGCCCAAGGGCGACCGCGAACGGGGAGGCGAGAAGGAGGGCGAAGGCGGGGTCCTTTCGCGCCAGGGCCGCCACGGCGATGACCGCGAGAAGCAGGCCGCAGACGCCGGCGACCGGATGGCCGAGCAGGTAACCGTGGATCCCGGAGGCGGCGGACGCCGCGAAGCCCGCGAATCCCTCGCCCGGCTGCCAGTAGGCAAAGCGCAGCCACGTCTGCTGCACCTCCGCCTCGAGGCCCCCTCCTCTCAGCTCTCGCGCGCGGCTCCACCAGAGGAGCCCCGCGAACAGGCCGACGGCCAGCGAACAGGCGATCCCCGCGAAGAGGAGGCGCCGGGGCGCCCGTCTCAGGACCAGGTCCACCAGGACGAACGCGAGGAGCGGGACGGAGAACAGGATCCCCGAGTAGTGCGTCGCACAGGCCGCGACGAGGAAGCCTGCCGTTGCCGCCACGCGGGACGCGGCGGGACGTCCGTCCGGAGGGAAGGCGGCGACCAGCGCGGCCGAGCAGAGGAGGAGCAGCAGGGAGTAGTTCCTTACCTGGAGCGTCAGCGCGACCACGGAAGGCGACAGGGCGATCAGCGCCGCCGCGCCCAGGGCGGCCAGGGGAGTGGATTTTCGGCGGACCCAGGCGTACGTGAGCCCGACTGCCCCGGCCGCCGCGACGATGCTTGGCAACCTCAGCGCGAGGTCCGAGGTCGCGAAACGGCCCCAGAGGTGAAGGAGGAAGAAGTAGAGCGGGGGGTGCGCCTGCTCGCACGCCAGCCGGTAGACCGAAGCCAGGTCGGGCGCCTGAGCGATCCGGGCGTGAAGGACCTCGTCGGGCACCAGGAACGTCCCCCACGCGTCGGCGACGCGCACGGCGATCGAGGCAACCAGGAGCGCCGCGAGCGCGAGGAGGTAGATTCGCTCCTCCGTCGGCCGTTCCGAGGAACCTTCCGCCGGCTGTCGGCCGGGTTCGGAGCCCGCAGCGCCGGCTTTCCTGCGCGCCTCCAAACGTCTTTGTTGCCTGGACATCGCCTTCCTTTCAGCGCCGGATCCGCCTCGCGGCGTGAGGCCCCCGCGGGAGACGGTCAGATGCCCAAGATAGCCGAATTCACGCGACGAGAGAACCCGCGTGCGAAGTGGATCCCGTTCAGCCCTTGACCTGGTAGCCGCGGGCCTCCAGAAGACCGCGGAGCCGGTCGCGGCAGTCGCCCTGCAGCTCCACGGAGCCCTCCCGGACCGCCCCGCCGGTGCCGCACGCCTTCTTCAGCTCCTTCGCGAGCCCCTCGAGGAACGCTTCGTTTCGCGGCAGGCCGTCGATCACCGTGACGCTCTTGCCTCCGCGCCCCTTCTTCTCGAGCCGGAGCTTGGCCACCACCTTCTTCGGGACAGGCTCCTCGGCCGCCTTCGAGCAGCGGCAGTCGTCCGCCGGCCAGCCGCAGGTGACGCAGACGCGGCCGACGCCGGTGGCGAAGACGACCCGCAGGCGGTCGCGGTTCAACCCGTTCCCCTCCTTCAGCGCCGGACGATCGGCGTCGGCTTCCGGTCGGCGTCGACGTTGACGTAGACGATCTCGGCCTCCGTCACCTTCGTCAGCTCCCGGTCCCCGCGCCACCGCTCGGCCTCCACGACGACCTTCACGGTGATCGAGGTCTTCCCGATCCGCGTCACCTCCGTGTAGAACGACACGATGTCGCCGACGAAGACCGGCTGGTGGAAGACCACCTCGGTCATCTTGATGGTGACGACCCGGTCGCAGTAGCCGCGGGTCGCGATCGCCCCGGCCAGGTCGATGTAGGAGAGGAGCACGCCGCCGAAGATGGTCCCGTGAGAGTTGGTGTCCTTGGGCATCAGGGTGACGCGGATGGCGGGAGAAAGCGGCGGGGCCATGTGGATCGTCGGGGCTGGCGGGACGTCGGAAGCTGTCATGGCGGGATTATCCCGTGCCACCCGCACCGGTCGTCCGTAAACTCCGCTCCGATGGACAGCGAAGCCGGCCTCTTCCTCGGGCGCCTCGTCGACCCTGCGACCGGGAAGACCTCGGCCGCCCCGCTCCTCCTCGATCCCGACGACCTGACCACCCACGGCCTGATCGTCGGGATGACCGGGAGCGGCAAGACGGCCCTCGGGATCGTCCTGATCGAGGAGCTGCTCCGGAAGGGGATCCCGGTCCTGGCGATCGACCCGAAGGGGGACCTGGGGAACCTGCTGCTCGGCTTCCCGGACCTTTCGCCCGGCGAGTTCGCCCCCTGGGTCGACACCTCCACCGGGGCCACGGCCGAGAGCGAGTCCAGGCGGTGGACCGACGGGCTGGGCGGATGGGGCCTCGGCGCTCCGGACGTCGCCGCGATGGTCGCCTCGCGCGACGCCGTGATCTACACGCCCGGCTCGACCGCCGGGATCCCGGTCGACCTCCTCGGGTCGCTGACGCCGCCGGAAGGGGGAACGGCGACCGAGGAGGGGCGCGATCTCGTCACGTCGTTCGTCTCGGCTCTCCTCGGCCTCGTCGGATTCGAGGCCGACCCGGTCAAGTCGCGGGAGCACGTCCTCCTGTCGAAGTGCGCCGAGGCGCTGTTCGGCCAGGGGAGGACGGCGACTCTCGAGGCACTGATCCAGACGGCCGCCGAGCCGCCATTCGCGGCCGTCGGCGCCCTGCCGCTCGAGACCTTCTTCCCGGCGAAGGAGCGGCAGGGGCTCGTCCTCGCGCTCAACAACCTCCTCGCCTCGCCAGCGACGGCGGCGTTCCGCTCCGGGGTGCCGCTCGACGTGGAGGCTCTGCTGGGGCGCGGCCAGCGGCCGCGCCTCTCGATCTTCACGATCTCGCACCTCGGCGACGCCGAGCGGGTCTTCGTGGTGGCGACCCTCCTGGCGCAGGTCAGGAGCTGGCTGCGGCGCCAGCCGGGGAGTCCGGCGCTCCGGGCGGTGGTCTACGTCGACGAGATCTTCGGCTTCTTCCCGCCCACCGCCGAGCCTCCCACGAAGAGGCCGCTGCTCGCGCTGCTGAAGCAGGCCCGCGCCTTCGGGACGGGCATCGTCCTGGCCACCCAGAACCCGGTCGACCTCGACTACAAGGGGCTCGCGAACTGCGGCGCGTGGTGGGTCGGGACGCTCCAGGCCGAGCGGGACCGCGCGCGGCTGACGGAGGGGCTGGCCAGCGCGGACGGCGGCGGCGCGGCCCTGGGGCTGCTGGACAGGACGAGGAAGCGGGTCTTCCTCCTCCACGACGTCCACCGGAAGGAGCCGGTCCTGGTGGAGACGCGCTGGGCGATGAGCTACCTGCGCGGACCGATGACGAAGGACGAGATCGGGAAGCTGCGCGCCGGTTCCCCGGCGGCGGCCGCGGCCGCCGCGAGGGCCGCGGAGGCGGCCGCCCAGGCCGCCGCGGGAGGAGCGGAGAACGAGGGTGCCGCGCCGATCGTCCCGAAGCCGTGGAACGTCCGCTGGGCCGACCGGAGGGGCGGGGAGATCGCCTCGTCACACCTCTATGTCCGGTACGCGGTCCGGTACCGCGGGGCCAAAGGGAGCTCCGACGAGGTGGCGGGGCTGCGGCTCTACCCTCTCGACGTGGCGGCCCCGGCCGACGTCATGGAGGGGGAGGCCCTCACGGGGCTGGAGCTGGCCGAGACGGCGCCGGCGGGGTCGGTCCGGTACGCCGGCCTGCCTGGCTGGCTCGGACCTTCGACGGTGAAGGAGGTGGAGAAGAGCATCCGGGAACGGCTGCCCGACAAGCTGGCAGAGAGGCTCCTCCTCGACCCGGTCACCGGGAAGCTCTCGAATCCGGGGGAGAACGGCGAGGCCTTCGCGGCGCGGATCGCGTCCTCGGGCGTGGACGCCCCGGCGGCGATGGCCGAGAAGCTCGAGAAGAAGAGGCGGGACCTGGCCGCGGCCGAGGAGGCGGAGAAGGGACGCTCGATGGAGACGCTCGCCACCGGGCTGGGGGCGGCGATCGACCTCATCGGCGGCCTCCTCGGGAAGAGGAAGTCCCTGCGGGTCGGCAAGGTCACGTCCGTTCTCTCGAAGCACCGGATGGAGTCGACGGCCGAATCGAAGGTGGCGGAGCTGCGCGCCGAAGTGGAGGAGCTGGAGGGGAAAGTCGGCGCCCCGGACCCGGCGAGGTTCCAGGTCGTCGACGTCGTCCCCACGAAGGCCCAGGTCGACCTAGTCGGGATCGGCGTGGCCTGGGTGAGATAGATGGGACGGAGGAGCCGGGAAGAAGGGGCTCGGAAGGGGGGGGCGAGAACGGGCACGGAGGGCCGGGAGGGTGCGCTCGGGCCGATGGAGCCCCCACAGGCGGTTCAGCCTCCATCGTCTCCTGTTCTGGCCGGCGCGCGGTGGCTCTGGCCCGCCCTTCTCACGATGGCCTGCGCCGCCCTCGCCCTTTCCGGCTGGGGGGCGTTCACCGAGTCGATCACGTACGACGAGGGCTCGCACCTCGCGTCCGGCTATGCGGGTCTCAGGCTGGGCGACTTCCGTGTCAACCCCGAGCACCCTCCGCTGGTCAAGCTCTGGGCCGCCCTCCCTCTCCTCGCGAGGCCCACCGCGTGGCCGGGGGCGGACGACCCGGCTTGGAAGGAGGGGCGAACCGAGGAACTGGCGATCCGCTGGCTGGAGGAGCTGAACGACGGACAGGCGCTGGTGGTGCCGGCCCGCCTCTTCATGCTCGTCTTCCCGGCCCTCCTCCTCCTGGGCGTCACGATGGCCGGGTGGCGCCTCTTCGGTCCGGCCGTCGCCTTCGGCGCGTGCCTCGCCGCGGCGCTCGATCCATCCCTCCTCGCGCACGGGCATCTCGTGACGACGGACGTTCCCGTCGCCGCGGCGCTCCTGGCCAGCCTCCTGGCTCTCGACCGGCTTCTCGAGAGGCCGACAGGAGGCCGTCTCGCCGTATTCGTCCTCGCCGTCGCGGCCGCGGCCACCTCGAAGTTCTCCTGGCTCTTTCTCCTCCCCGCGCTGGTCGTGGAGATCGTCCTCCTCGCGGCCTCGGCCCGGCGGGGGGCCGCCGACCCGGCGCGGATCACGGCAGGGAAGATCGCCGGAGGCCTTCTCGTACTCGCCGTCGGCGTTTGGGTCGCCATCTGGGCGGCCTACGGATTCCGGTATTTCCCTTACTCCGAGCCGAGGGACACCTTCGTCCTGAGGAGGGTGAACGTCGCCGGCGGACCGGACGCCCGGAGCACCGACGAGGCGTGGAAACTCGTGACGAAGGACCTGGTCTCGGGCGAGGAGAGGACCGGTCTCCTGCCGAAGGCCGTCGCGATCGCGCGAAGCATTCGCCTCCTGCCGGAGCCGTATCTCTTCGGTCTGGCCTACGTGGACCAGCGCGCCGAGTGGCGGTCGTCCTACCTTCGCGGCGAGATCTCGGACAGGGGAAACCCCTCCTATTTCCCGATCGCCTTCGCCGTGAAGACGCCGCTCCCGACGCTCGCTGCGGCGGGACTCGGCCTGGTGTGGCTTTTCCGACGCCGCCTCCCGCCGTCACGATGGCCCCTGGCCCGTTCGCTCTTCGTCTTCTCGGCGGTCTATGTCGGAACCGCGATCGCGGGTCACCTCGACATCGGGTACCGACATCTCTTCCCCGTACTCCCCGTCGTCTGGATCCTCGCCGGCGCCGGCCTGGCCGCGGCGTGGGAGGGAAAGGGCCGCCTCGCGGCGATTCTCCTGGTCACCTGGCTCGTGGCCGGCACCGTCCGGGGGGCACCGCGCTTCCTGCCGTTCTTCAACGAGGTGGCAGGGGGACGGGCGAACGGGTGGCGCTGGCTGGCCGACAGCAATCTCGACTGGGGCCAGGACGCGCTCAGGTTGAAGGCCTGGGCCTCCCGCCAGCCGGCAGGTCCCGTCTACCTCGCGGACTACGGCGATCGTCCCTACCCGAGCGGAATGACCTCGGTGCAACTGGTGGGGGAGGGCCGGGGAGGCTCCTGCACGGGGCCGGGACCGGGCACCTGGGTCGTGTCGGTGAACGTCTGGCTGGGAATTTACGAGCCGCTCGTCCGGGAGGCGACGTGGGCGGACAGGGCCTTCGTCGCCAATGCCCGCCGGGCCGAGGAAGCGGCCGAGAACCCCTTCACGCGGCCCAAGATCCGGGCCAAGGCCACCCGGGACGTCGCCCTGCTCCGGCGAGGAAGGGTCATCTCGCGCTTGAGGTTGCGGCCCCCCGAAGAGGTCGTCGGGGACGCGTACTTCGTCTACCGGGTGTCGGAGAGCGAATACCGGGAGCTGTCGTCGTTCTGAGGGGTGCCCCGGCTACTGCTGCTTCTTGGTCCCCAGAACGACCAGGACGATCATCAGGAGGAGGACGATGAGCCCGATGACGACGGTGGTCTGCCGGGACGCGCCCGACGGGGCGGCCGCCGGTTCCGACGCCGGGGGATGGACCTGGGCGGTCGCCGTCAGCGAAGCGGCGAGCGGGGCCGAAAGGGCGGGGACGAGGCGCGAGCCGCTGGAGCGAGAGGTCATCGTGGCTCCTTTTCTAGAGGGAAACTAGCCTTCGCGCCCGGACCCGTCAAGCGGCAGACCGAATAGTCGCCGGGGCGGGAGGGGTGGTCCGGCGCCTCTCCGCGTCCGGCTGCCCGGGGGGGCGATCTCGTCTCCGGATTAGAGCCTTTGAACTATTGGATGAGACTGTTTGCACTGGTAGGCTCACGGGTTGAAATCAAAAAAGGGCGCCTTCGGGCGCTCCACGAAGAGGGAGGTTACTGCGATGCGGACAAAGATCACTGTCATCGGTGCCGGGAACGTCGGGGCCACCACGGCCCAACGGATCGTCGAGCAGCAGCTCGGAGACGTCGTCCTTGTCGACGTGGTCGAGGGGGTCCCCCAGGGGAAGGGCCTCGACATGTACCAGTCGGGCGCCGTCGAGGGCTTCGACATGAAGATCGTCGGGGCCAACAACTACGAGGAGACCGCCGGGTCCTCGATCTGCGTCATGACGGCCGGCCTCGCGCGGAAGCCCGGGATGTCCCGGGACGACCTCCTGAAGAAGAACGAGGAGATCGTCGCCGACTGCATCTCGAAGGTCTGCCGCCATTCCAGGGACCTGACGATCATCGTGGTGACGAACCCGCTCGACGCGATGTGCGAGGTCGCCCGCCGCGTCTCCAAGCTCCCGAAGAACAAGGTGTTCGGCATGGCCGGCATCCTCGACTCCGCCCGGATGCGCGCCTTCATCGCCATGGAGCTGAACGTCTCGATGACGAACATCCACGCGACCGTCCTCGGCGGCCACGGCGACACGATGGTCCCGCTGACCCGCTACTGCACCGTCGCGGGCGTGCCGATCACCGAGCTGATCGCCCCCGACCGGCTCGCGGCGATCGTGAAGCGGACCGCCGGCGGCGGAGCCGAGATCGTCAACTTCCTCAAGACCGGCTCGGCCTACTACGCTCCCTCGGCCGCCGCCGTCGAGATGGTCGACTCGATCCTCAAGGACAAGAAGAAGATCCTCCCCTGCGCGGCGTACCTCGAGGGCGAGTACGGCGTCAACGGTCTCTACGTCGGCGTCCCGGTCGTCCTGGGCGCGAACGGCCTGGAGCGGGTCATCGAGCTGAAGCTGACCGCGGACGAGGCGGCGGCACTCAAGAAGTCGGCGGACTCGGTCGCGGAGCTTTGCGGCCTCCTCACCTGCTAGCAGGACTTCCCTAGATGAGCTCGGTCCCGGTCACGCCAGTCATCACGTCCGCCTCGAGCGTCAATCCCCTGGAGGCCACCGTCGCCAAGAAGGTGCTGGTGGCCATCACGGGGATCGTCCTGTACGGCTTCGTCTTCGTCCACATGGTGGGGAACTTCCAGCTCTACCAGGGACCCGAGAAGCTGAACCACTACGCGGAGCTTCTCCAGAGCATGAAACCGGTCCTCTGGACGTTCCGCCTCGTGCTGCTCTTCGCCGTCGGGATCCACGCCCTCATGGCGATCCAGCTCTGGCTCCGGAACCGCGCCGCCCGGCCGGTCTCCTACGCGAGCCAGCGGTTCGTGGCCGGCACGATCACCTCGCGGACGATGATCTGGAGCGGGCCGCTCATCGGATTCTTCGTCGTCTACCACATCTTCCACTTCACGGTCGGGTCCTGCCACCCGCACTTCGACAAGCACGACGTCTACTCGAACGTCGTCCTCGGCTTCCAGCAGCCGGGCGCCGCCCTCGCGTACATCATCGCGATGGTGGCGCTCGGCTTTCACCTCTACCACGGCTCCGTCAGCCTCTTCCAGACGCTGGGGCTGCGGACGCCGGCCTACGAGCCGGTGATCAAGGTCGTCTTCGGCGTCGTGACCACCCTGATCGTGGCGGTGAACATCTCGTTCCCGATTGCGGTCTTCGCCGGCATCGTCGGCCTGAAGTAACAGGGGAGAGACCATGGAATTGAAATCGAAGCTCCCCAGCGGCCCGATCGACAAGGCCTGGGAGAAGACCAAGTTCGAGATGAAGCTGGTCAACCCGGCCAACAAGCGGAAGTACACGATCATCATGGTCGGCTCCGGACTCGCCGGAGGCGCGGGCGCGGCGTCGCTCGCCGAGCTCGGCTACAACGTCAAGTGCTTCTGCTACCAGGACAGCCCCCGCCGCGCCCACTCGATCGCGGCCCAGGGCGGCATCAACGCCGCCAAGAACTACCAGAACGACGGCGACAGCGTCTTCCGCCTCTTTTACGACACGGTCAAGGGAGGCGACTTCCGGGCCCGCGAGGCCAACGTCCACCGCCTCGCCGAGGTCTCGGTCAACATCATCGACCAGTGCGTGGCGCAGGGGGTCCCCTTCGCCCGCGAGTACGGCGGGACGCTCTCCAACCGCTCCTTCGGTGGCGCGCTCGTCTCCCGCACCTTCTACGCCCGCGGCCAGACGGGGCAGCAGCTCCTGCTCGGCGCCTACTCGGCACTGGAGCGGCAGATCGGCCTCGGCAAGGTCCAGATGTATCCCCGGACCGAGATGCTCGACGTGATCGTCATCGACGGTGCCGCGCGCGGCATCGTCGTCCGCGACATGGTGACCGGCAAGATCGAGAGCCACCTGGCGGACGACGTCATCCTGGCGACCGGCGGCTACGGCAACGTCTTCTACCTCTCGACCAACGCCAAGGGGTGCAACACGACCGCGATCTGGCGCGCCCACCGGCGCGGCGCGGCCTTCGCGAACCCCTGCTACACACAGATCCACCCGACCTGCATCCCGGTCGCCGGCGAGCACCAGAGCAAGCTCACCCTGATGTCCGAATCGCTCCGGAACGACGGCCGGATCTGGGTCCCGCTGAAGGCCGGGGACAACCGGCCGCCCGACCAGATCCCCGAGGCCGAGCGCGACTACTACCTCGAGCGGAAGTACCCCACGTACGGGAACCTGGCCCCGCGCGACATCTCCTCCCGCGCCGCCAAGCAGGTCTGCGACGAGGGGCGCGGCGTCGGCCCGACGAAGCTGGGCGTCTACCTCGACTTCGCCGACTCGATCAAGCGGCTTTCCGAGAACGTCATCCGCGAGCGGTACGGGAACCTCTTCGAGATGTACGAGAGGATCACCGACGAGAACCCCTACAAGGCCCCGATGCGGATCTTCCCGGCGGCGCATTACACGATGGGCGGCCTCTGGGTCGACTACAACCTGATGTCGACGATCCCGGGCCTCCACGTCCTCGGCGAGGCCAACTTCTCCGACCACGGCGCGAACCGGCTCGGGGCGAGCGCCCTGATGCAGGGGCTGGCCGACGGCTACTTCGTCATTCCCTACACGGTCGGCGACTACCTCGTCCAGGCCAAGCTCAAGAAGGTCGACGAATCCCACCCCGAGGTGAAGAGAGCCGTCGCCGAGGTGGAAGGCCGGGTCAAGGCGCAGATGGCGACCAAGGGGAAGCGGACGGTCGACTCGTTCCACAAGGAGCTGGGAAAGCTGATGTGGGAGAAGTGCGGGATGGGCCGCAACGAGGCGGGCCTGAAGGAAGCGCTGAAGAAGATCCCGGAGATCCGGGAGGAATTCAAGAAGAACGTCTTCGTCCTCGGCTCGGGCGACGACCTGAATCAGTCGCTGGAGAAGGCCGGCCGCGTGGCCGACTTCATGGAGCTGGCCGAGCTGATGTGCCGGGACGCCCTCGACCGCGACGAGTCGTGCGGCGGCCACTTCCGCGAGGAGCACCAGACCCCCGACGGTGAGGCCCTTCGCAACGACGAGAAGTTCTGCCACGTTTCGGCGTGGGAATGGACGGGGGAGGGGAAGGCGCAGGTCCTCCACAAGGAGCCGCTCGCCTTCGAGAACGTCCACCTGGCCCAGCGGAGTTACAAGTGATGCTGAACCTCACGCTCAAAGTCTGGCGGCAGAAGGGCCCGAAGGACGCCGGGAAGTTCGTCACCTACCCGGCCCCCGGAATCAGCCCCGACATGTCGTTCCTGGAGATGCTGGACGTCGTCAACGAGCGGCTGATGGAGAAGGGCGAGGAGCCGATCGCCTTCGACCACGACTGCCGCGAGGGGATCTGCGGGATGTGCGGGTCCTTCGTGAACGGCGTGGCCCACGGCCCCCGCAGCGCGACGACTCTCTGCCAGCTCCACATGCGCAGCTTCAAGACCGACGAGACGATCACGATCGAGCCGTGGCGGGCGAGGCCCTTCCCGGTCCTGAAGGACCTGATCGTCGACCGGAGCGCCTACGACCGGATCATCGCCGCCGGCGGTTTCGTCTCGGTGAACACGGGCGGGACGCCGGACGGCAACGCCATCCCGATCCCGAAGCTGAACGCCGACCTCGCGATGGACGCGGCGTCGTGCATCGGCTGCGGCGCCTGCGCCGCCGCCTGTCCGAACGCTTCGGCGATGCTCTTCGTCTCGGCCAAGGTGACGCAGCTCTCGCTCCTGCCGCAGGGGCAGCCGGAGCGGAAGGACCGCGTGCTGAAGATGGTGGCGCAGATGGACGCCGAGGGGTTCGGCGGCTGCACCAACATCGGGGAGTGCGAGGCGGCCTGCCCGAAGGAGATCAAGCTGGAGAACATCACCCGCCTCAACCGCGACTA
>CAIMWE010000073.1 GCA_903845115.1 uncultured Acidobacteriota bacterium
CTCCGACCGCGCCCGCTCCATCTCCACCCTCGTCACCACCATCACCCGCGTCGCCGACCAGACCAACCTCCTCTCCTTGAACGCCGCCATCGAGGCCGAGAAGGCCGGCGAGCAGGGCCGCGGCTTCGCCGTCGTCGCCCGCGAGATCCGCCGCCTCGCCGACCAGACCGCGGTCGCCACCCTCGACATCGAGCACACCGTCCAGGACGTCTTCGCCGCCGTCTCCTCCGGCGTCCTCGAGATGGACAAGTTCGTCGACGAGGTCCGTCTCGCCATCGCCGAGGTCGACCGCATCGGCCTCCTCCTCTCCGGCATCGTCGAGGACGTCCAGGGCCTCGGGCCCCGCCTCGACTCCGTCCGCTCCGCCGCGAGAGCCCAGGCCGACGGCGCCGCCCAGATCTCCGAGGCCATGTCCCTCCTCGACCACTCCGCCGCCTCCTCCTCCGACACGCTCGCCGAGTTCCGCGCCGCCACCCTCTCCCTCCAGGACGCCGTCGCCTCCCTCCGCGGCGAGGTCTCCCGCCTCGAGGTCGACCCGTGAGCGGCCCCGCTTCCGGCGCCGCCCTCCTCGCCGGGGGAAGCCTGAGGGTGAAGATCGTCTCCCTGGCCCTCCTGGCGGCCGCCATCCCGCTGCCGATCCTCTGGCTGCTCACCTCGTCGGGAGCGCGAGAGGCCTCCCGGGAAGCCACCGCCGAGCTCGACGGGCTCGGGCGGCTGAACGTCCACCAGGTCGCGGTGGACGCCGTCCGCCTCTGCGAGGCCGCGAACGGGCTCATGCAGCCCCGGCTCGACCGGGGCCTCGCCGTCGCTCAGGAGATCCTCCAGAAGGGCGGCGGGATCGAGACCGACGGGACGGAGCGGACGTGGGCCGAGGTCGACCAGGAGACCCGCTTGGCCTCCTCCGTCACCCTTCCCGGTCTGCGGCTCGGCGGCGTTCCCCTCGTCGAGAACCGCGACCCGAAGGTCCCCTCCCCCATCGTCGACGAGGTGGGGGTGCAGACGGGGATGTGGAGCTCGGTCTTCCAGCGGATGAACGAGAACGGCGACATGCTCCGGATCGTCAGCAGCATCCTCTCGACCGACGGCAAGCGGGCGACCGGACTCTCCCTCAAGGCGACGCTGCCGGACGGCTCCCCGAACCCGGTGATCGCGGCGGCCCTCGACGGGAGGACGTACCGGGGGACCTCCCTCGCCGCCGGCCGGATGTACCTCGCCGCCTACGACCCGGTGCGGGACCGCGGCGGCCGGGTCGTCGGGATGGTGGCCGTCGCCTACGATTCCGAGCTCCTCGAGGGAATCCGCAAGACGATCGCCGGGACGGTCGTCGGCAAGAGCGGATTCGTCACCGCGATCGGCACGCGGGGCGCGAGCCGCGGCGTCTACGCCGTCTCCCGCGGCCGCGAGAGGGACGGCGAGAGCGTCTGGGAGCAGCGGGACCTCTCCGGGCGGCCCGTGGTGCAAGAGCAGGTCGCGCGCGGACGAGCCGGACGCCCCGGGGAGGTCTTCTTCGACCGCTCCCTCTGGAAGGTCCCCGGCAAGGCGGCCACGTGGCAGAAGGTCTCCGCCCTCTCCTACTTCGAGCCCTGGGACTGGCTGATCGAGGCGGGGACGGACGAGCAGGACTTCCTGGGGGCGCGGTCGCGGATGGACGCCGCCTTCGCCCGCCTGCTGCGCCACGCCGCGCTCGGCGGCGCCCTCGCCCTCGCCCTCGCCGCCGCCGTCGGCCTCTTCCTCGCCCACCGCCTCGCGCGCCCCCTCGTCCTCCTCCTCGGCGATGCCGAGCGCCTCGGCCGCGGCGACCTCCGCGGCGCCCTCGCGCCTGCGCCCCTCCCCGGCCGCTCCCGCGACGAGACCCGCCTCCTCTCCCACGCCTTCGCCTCCATGGCCGCCGCCTTCTCCTCCCTCGTCAGGCAGGTCCAGCGCTCCGGCATCCAGGTCGTCACCTCCGCTACCCAGATCGCCGCCTCCGCCCGCCAGCTCGAGGACTCCGTCGCCCACCAGGCCACCGCCACCCCCCAGGTCTCCGCCTCCGCCCGCCAGATCTCCTCCAGCGCCAGCCAGCTCGCGGGGACCGTCGACACCGTCGCCTCCGTCGCCTCCCAGACCGCCGTTCGCGCCGTCGAGGGCCGCACCGCCCTCTCCCAGATGGACGGCTCCGTCCGCCGCATCTCCGCCTCCTCCTCCTCCGTCTCCCTCCGCCTCGCCGCCATCTCCGACCGCGCCCGCTCCATCTCCACCCTCGTCACCACCATCACCCGCGTCGCCGACCAGA
>CAIMWE010000074.1 GCA_903845115.1 uncultured Acidobacteriota bacterium
GGTTGACCGAGTAGGCCGGAAGCCTCACGAGGAGATAGGAGGTCTCGAGGAGATTCAGCCAGCGGTGGACGGTCGGTTGCGGGATCGCCACGTCGCGCGCCACCTCGGACTGGTTGAAGAGCTGTCCGAGACGCAGGCACGCGGCCCGCATCAGGCGGCGGAAGTCGGGCAGCGCGGCAATGGAGGACAGCGCCTGGAGGTCCCGTTCGAGGTACGTCCGGGCGTAGCCGTCGAACCAGAGCTCCCGGTCCGACGGTTCCGTCAGGTGCATCGCCGGCGTCGGAAACCCGCCGCGCCGCGCCAGCGCCTTCCAGTCCTCGGGACCCGCCTCGTCCGCGGCGAGAAGGTCGGGCCACTCCGTGTCCGTCGCCGCCAGGAGCTCCTCCCAGAGCCCGCACCGTCCCAGCCCCCTCTGCTCGCGCCGCGTCATCGGCCAGAGAGTCAGGTAGCTGGCGCGGCCAGCCAGAGACTCCGAGACGCCTCGCATCAGGAAGAAGTTCGCCGAGCCGGTGAGGAGGAACTGCCCGGGACGGCGATTCGCGTCGATCATCCGCTTCACGGCGAGAAGGAGGTCCGGCTCACGCTGGACCTCGTCGAGCGTCACTGGCCCCTCGCCCCCGACGAGCGCTTCCGGGTCGCGGCGGGCGAGGTCGACCACGTCGAGATCGTCGAGCGACAGGTACCGCCTCTTTCCAGGGGCGAGAGCCCTCGCGAGCGTGCTCTTTCCCGTCTGCCGCGCCCCCGTGACGACGACGGCCGGCATCACGCGGAGGCGCCGGGACAGGGCTGCTGCCACCTGCCGGGGGACGAACTTTTTATTCACACTGCGGATGATATCCATTCACACTGCGAATCGCCAGGGGAGGAGGCGGACGCCGCCATCGGAAGAACCGCCTCGATGGGTTCGCGTCGGGCGCTTCACGACAGGAACGCTATCCGGGCGCCTTCGGTCTTCCAAGTTCGTAGGCCGGCCAGCCGGCGGCTTTCTCGGTCCTGAGCGGGGCTGGGTCTCCACGAGCGTGTCGACCCTGGGTTGTCGCACGAAACTAAACCCAAGGTGAGTAATCGGGCTCGCTTCCTTGCGCGAATATAAACCTAGGGTTACGCTTCATGCGTGAATGGTGCGCTTCCGATCAGACCCGAGTGGGATCGCCTCTACGAGACAGCGGCCGCTCAGGAGGGCCACTTCACCACGCAGCAGGCTGCGGAGGCCGGCTACTCGTCGCAGCTTCTGCTCAAGCACGTCCGCGCCGGACGTGTCGCCCGGGTCCGCCGAGGCATCTACCGGCTCGTGCACTTTCCCGCAGGCGAGCACGAGGATCTGGCCGTCGCGTGGCTCTGGTCCGAGCGGTCCGGAGTGTTCTCGCACGGGACGGCGCTCGCGCTTCACGACCTGTCCGACGTGCTGCCGGGCCGGATCCATCTCACTCTCCCTGCCGAGTGGCGCCGCCGTCGGCTTCGAGCTCCCGGGGGAGTCGTGATCCATCATGCGGAGATCCCGCCGGGAGAGCGCGTCTGGTTCGGAGCCGTACCGGTGACCTCGCCTCGCCGGACCCTCGCGGACTGTGCGCGCGAGCCCGTCTCCCCCGACCTGCTGCGCCAGGCCGCGCGGCAGGCCCTCCGGCGGGGCCTCGTCGTCCAGGGCGATCTGTCGGAGGTCGAGCGGGCCCTCGGACCCTTCGGAGGAATCGCGGTGTGACGGTGCGGACGTACGAGTCCCCGGAGGCTTTCAAGCAGGCGCTCGAGCAGCGCCTCCGCTCGGCTTCGGCGAAGGGGACCGAGCTGGCCCGCGAGCGGCAGCTCCTCGTCTTCGGCCGCTTTCTCGCGCGGATCGTGGTCGCGCTCGGCGACGCCGCGACGCTCAAGGGAGGGCTCGCCCTCGAGCTGCGGCTCGAGCGAGCCCGTGCCACGAAGGACGTCGACCTGCGGCTCACGGGTTCGCCCGATGGCGTGCTAGCGAGGCTGCAGGAGGCGGGTAGGCGCGACACCGGCGACTTCATGGCGTTCGAGGTGGAACCCGACGACGACCACCCCGAGATACGGAACGACGGGATGCCCTACGACGGACTTCGATTTCGCGCCGAATGCAGGCTCGCGGGAAAGCTCTACGGACAGCGCTTCGGCGTCGACGTCGCGTTCAGCGATCCCATGCTCGGCGACCCCGAGGTCGCGGTGGCCGAGGACGTGCTCGGCTTTGCCGGCATCGCGCCACCGACGCTGCGCGTCTATCCGGTCGAAACACACCTCGCCGAGAAGCTCCACGCGTACACGATGCCGCGCCCAAGGCCGAACTCCCGCGTCAAGGACCTGCCCGACCTTGCGCTGCTCGCAACCGCCGGACCCGTCGACGCAAGACGCCTCCGCGCGGCTCTCGAGCAGACGTTCGGCTTCCGGAGGACCCACGCGCTTCCCCTCGCGCTCCCGGAGCCCCCTCAAACGTGGGCAGCGCCCTACGCCACGATGGCTCGCGACGAGCAGCTGGCCTGGCGGACCCTGGCCGAGGTCGCCGCAGCCGCGCGGGCGTTCCTCGACCCAGTACTCGCGGCCGAGATCGCGGCCAGGTGGAGCCCCGACGAGTGGAGGTGGAATCGCCAGTGACCCGACGCACGACCGGGGCCGTGCCAGGCCTGGGTTGTTGGGATATTCGAAATCATGGACATGATCCCGCCGAGCAAGGCGGGCGTTCCGCTCGGGTATCCTCCGCGCATGGTGCTTGCCTCCTCGCCCATCGCGCCGCCCCGGACCCCGTCATGAGGGACGGTCGCGACCTCTTCGCCCCGAAGATGGGGCTGACCATCCCCCTCGTCTCGCTCCATTTCGTCTTCTTCCTCCTGTCGGTCGCCGACCCGGCGAAGACCCGCGCGATCTTCGCGTTCCTTCCCCGCCAGGCGCTCTACGCCCCGTGGTCCTTCCTGACGTACCAGTTCCTCCACTCGGGACCCTTCAGCCTCTTCATGGGAGCGCTCTCGCTCTGGATCCTGGGGACGGCTCTCGAGGCGGAATGGGGGACGGGCGAGTTCACGGCTTTCTGGCTCTTCGCCACGCTCGGCGGCTCCCTGTCGGCCTGGGCCGTCGGGACCCCCCTGACGAGCGACCCGTTCGTCGTCCCGGTCTCCATGCTCCTCGCCTACGCCTTCCTCTTCCCGGACATGCAGTTCCTGATGTTCTTCGTGGTCCCGGTGAAGGTGAAGTGGCTCGCGTACCTCACCGTCGCCTTCCTCGTGTGGGGCCTGGTCGGGGACTGGTCGACGCGGGGACTGGGGCCGGCGCTGGTCCGCCTCGCCGGCGCCTCGGCCGGCTTCCTCTTCTTCTGGGCCCGCCACCACGGCAAGCACCGGGCCACGAAGGCCGCCCGGCAGGCGGTCCTGGCCGTCAAGGAGGCCGGCGCCGCCAAGGCCGACGAGGCGCTGGAGAAGCGGAATCGCGCCCTCTTTCCGGAGGTCGAGACGCTCCGGGCGGCCCGGCGCGCGGCGGGTGAGAGCCTCGCCGGGGCCGGCCCGGATGCCGGGGCGAAGGGTTTCGAGGCGAAGCTGAAGGGGCTCGTCGTCCCGGGGGTGAACATCTGCAAGCCGGTCGACTTCAAGGGGGACCGGGACCTCGTCTGCCTCCGGTGCGAGGGATTCGCCGAGTGCTCCCTCCGGTACGTGGGGGGCGCTCCGAAGGAGATCTCGGCCAGGCCGGTAAAATGACCCGATGGCCCCTCTCCTGATCCCGCTCGTCCTCTTCGCCCTCGCCGCCGACCCCGGCCCGGTGCCGGGGGTCCCTTCTCCTCCGGGAGGGACCTACGAGGCCGAGCTCTCCCAGCTGGCCGTCGAGAAGGCCAAGGCGGAGATGAAAGCCCAGCTGGAAGCGACCCTCCGGGACCCGAACGTCTCGGCCGCCGACAAGGCCGACGTCAAGTCCCGGGTCGCGAGCGTCCACCTGAAGCTGGCGATCTACACCACCGACAGGAGCATGGAGGAGACTGTCGCGTTCTACGGGAAGAACGTGCGCGGAGCCACGTTCCTGCTCGCCGAGAGGAACATCCTCGTGGACCTGGCCGAGGTGGCGCAGGCGGGAAGGCTCCAGGTCTCCCCGTCGGCCGAGAAGGAGTGGAAGGACAAGATGGGGCGGACCGCCCGGTGGACCCGGGACGACCAGATGCTCCAGATCTCGGTCGAGGACTACCTCATCGACCCCCGGGACGCCAGGGTGACGAGGAAGACCGTCGTGATGGTCAGCTCCTTCGTCCCGTGAGGCGGTAGACACGTGAGCCTCCTTCCGGATCCCCGGTAGCCCGGGCGAGGGTCTTCAGCGCCCCGCCTCCTTCCTGGCCCGGTCGAGGTTCCGGCGGAAGGCCGGCTCCGAGGGCTCCAGGGTCGCGGCCAGCTCGAATTGCTCGGCCGCAGCGCCGAAGTGCTCGGCGCGGCCGAGGTCGATCCCGAGGAGGTTGCGGTCGGCGGCCGATTCCGGCTTCAGGGCCACGATCTGCCGGCGCAGCGCGATCGCGTCGTCGAGCCGCCCGGCATCGCCGTACGCCTCGGCCAGGACCCCCATCGCGTCGAGCCCGGGGCTCGTCTCCATCACGCGCTCCACCTCGGCCACGGCCTCGGAGGCGCGCCCCAGCTTCAGGAGGGCCCTGGCCAGGTGAAAACGGCTCCGGGGCGAATCCGGGTTCGCCTCGAGGGCCGCCCGGAACCGGCCGACCGCCTCCTCGTCTCGATCGGCCTCCATCAGCGCCCTCCCGAGACTCCGGTTCGCGATCTCGCTGCGCGGCGAGCGCGCGACGGCGTCCGAGAAGAGGGAGAGGTCGTCCTTCCAGACCCTGTTCCGGGCCACCGTTGCCAGCAGGGAAGACGCGAGGAGGAGTCCGAAAGCCGCGGCGGCGGGGGCAGCGAACCGTCGCCACCGGGCTTCGACCCGTTCCGCCAGGAGGGCCACCGCGAGCGAGAGTCCGACGGACGGGAGGTAGAGGTAGCGCTCTCCGAACGGCGTGGGGCTGAAGGCCGGAACGAGGGCGACCGGGAGGAGCGGGACGAGGACCAGGAGGAGCGCGAAGCAGACGAGGGGCGCCCGGCGGGCCGTCCCGAAGACCGAGACCACGGCGAGGATGGCGAGGCCGATCCCGACGAGCGCGGCCCCTTCTCCCAGGGACCGGAGCGGCGTGAAGTCGTGGACGGCGTTGAGCGGGAGCGGGACGAGGAGCTTCCCGAGGTAGAGCGCGAAGAAGCGGAGGTCGTTCGCCGCGTACGCTGCCGCATCCATCCCGCCGTACGGGGCCAGCCGGGGCATTTTCCCGAGGCCTCCCATCGCGGCGAACCGCATCGCCGCGTAGGCCGCTAGGGCCGCCGCGAGAGGGCCGTACCGGGCGAACGGCCTCGGGACCGGGCCGGGACGACTCCGGAGGAGGTCGAGGGCGACCGTCAGGGGAAGGAGGGCGATCGCCGTCTCCTTGAAGAGGAGGGCGGCGAGGAAACAGAGCGCCGCCATCGCGGCCGCGGCGGATCCTCCGCGAGGGGAAGGCAGGTCGCGAGTCAGGAGGAGGAGGACGAAGAACGTGAACCCCACCTCCGGGAGGCCGGAGACCCACGCGACCGCCTCGGTGTGAATCGGGTGGAGGGCGAAGAGCAGGCCTGCGGCGAGGGCCGGGACGTGGGCCCGCGCCGGGCGGCCCGTCGACGCGGATTCCCGCGGAGAGGCCGCCAGTAGGCGCTCGACGAAGAGGAAGACCAGGAGCGAGTTCCCGGCGTGGAAGAGGACGTTCACGAGGTGGTAGGGCCACGCCTGGAGCCCGAAGAGCCGGAACAGGGCCGTCCAGACCCCGTGGACCAGCGGCCGGTAGTAATTCGAGGTGGTACCCGGGGCGAAACCCCAGAAGTGGGAGGTGAAGAGCTCGCCCAGGTGCGCGGTCCTCAGCCACGGGTTGTCGACGATCAGCTGGGTGTCGTCGAACGCGAACCCGTTCGGGACGGCGTTCGCATAGGCCAGGAGGGCCGCGGCGACGACCGCCCCCCCGGGGAGCAGGGCGAGACGGGGGGAGTCCCTGAGTTGGTCGGCGCTCAGACCGGCTTCTCGACCGACCCCGCGGCGGCTTCCGCGTCCTTCTGCCCCCTGTAGTAGGTGAAGACCTGCCAGGCGCCGAAGAGGATCACGGCGGCGGGCCACCAGTCGAGGAGGAAGGAGAGGTCGATCGTCACGAACCGGTCGAGCAGGAAGAAGGCGCCGAACAGGATCAGGAAGACCCCGAACGCGAGGCTTCCCTGGAGCTGGATCGGCTTCTCGCCGGTCACCAGGTTCGCCTCCGGGGCCCCCGTGGCGTTGATGGCATGCGCCTGGCGGACGGCGTCGATCAGGACGAAGAACCACCAGAACGGAATGAAGATGCCGAGCGCGCCGGCGCCGTGCCCCCGCTCGACGAAGGCGATGATCAGGACCCAGATCGCGAAGAAGGCCACCGCCCTCTGGTAGAGGCCTAGGTAGAGATGGCCCACGCCGGGCATCACCGAGAGGAGGCCCGCGATGGCCGGCTTCTTGTAGCCGCGCGGGAACGGGGCGGCGACGGCCGGCAGCGGAGGCGCCAGCGGAGCGGAAGCAGCCGGCGGCGGGGGAGGGGCGGGCTGGAACGGCTGAGCCGGGGTCGGTGTGTCGGTCATCGATTCGTCCTCCGTGTCGTCTCTTGAAGTCAGGAACGGAAATCGGGCCCGGCCGGTTCCGGGAGATCGGTGCGGGGGGAATTCGGGGCCTCCCGCTGTCCCGCCCGGGCCGGTCGCTCGAGGGTCTGCCCGAAGACCCGGTCGAGGACGAGGGAGCCCCAGGCCACGGCCTTCGCCTTCGAGACCTCCACGGTTCGATAGAGGCGGTAGTCGAGGTGCCGGGCGAGGGCCTCGGGACGGGCCGCCATCCCCGACGAGGCCAGGCGTTTCGTGGCCGCGTCCCGGGCCTCCTCGATGGCCTCCTGCCCGGTCGAGGCGAGGTCGAAGGCGGCTTTCCGGGCGGCCGAGAGCGGGTCGATCCCCAGGACGGCCACGACGAGGGCCGCCGCGGCGTAGGCGACGGCGACCGAGACCCGCCAATCCAGGAGGAACCCGGGGATGCGGGAGACCTTCGGGGCGGACGGCCGGGCCGCCCTGCGCGGGTGAAGCTGCGGGATCTGGCGCAGCCGCGTCTCGAGGCCGGGCGAGAGCGGGGGGCGCTGGAGCCTGCCCGGGATCAGGAAGCCGAGCGTTTCGGTCGCCTCGACCCGCGAGGGGGTGAGCCGGGCGATCGCCCTCAGCCGTTCGACGAGCCGCTCGCCGGGCTCGGCCGGCCGAAGGCTCGCCAGGAGCCGCGTGTTCTCCTCCGCGAGGGCGAGGAGGGCCGGGTCGGTGGGGTGTCCGCTCACGACCCGCCTCCGGCCGCCTCCGCGGTCCTGGGCGAATAGAGCGACTGCACCGAGCCGGCCGCGGCGCCGACCCGGTCTCTCACGATCTGGGCCAGCTCGATCCGGGCGCGGTTGAGCCGGGACTTCACCGTGCCGTCGGGGAGGTTCAGGAAGGCGGAGATCTCCTTGTAGTCGAGGCCGTCCAGGTCGCGGAGCTGGACCACCTCCGCCAGCTCGTCCGGCAGCTCGCCGATCGCGTCGAGGAGCATCCTCAGCCGTTCGCGCCGGACGGCGTCGGCGTGGGGGTCTCCGCTCCCGGGGAGGAGCGTCGTCACCGCCTCGTCGCTCACGAACCGGAATCCCTTCTCCCGCCTCCGCTTCCGGTAGTGGTCGATGCAGAGGTTGCGCGACAGGGCCGCCATCCAGGCGAGCAGCGAGGCCTCCGTGGCCATGTAGCGGTCCAGGTTCTCCCAGACCTTCAGGAAACAGTCCTGCGTCAGCTCCTCGGCCTCGGCCCGGTCGTAGGTCATGTGCCAGGCGATCGAGTAGACCTTCGGGCTGTACCGGCCGACCATCTCGTCCCACGCCCCCGGCTCGCCCTGCAGGCACCGGGAGACGAGGGAGGCGTCTGGGTGGTCGGGGAGCGTCGTCATGGCTCTGGTTTGATCAAACGGAAGAACCGGCAGGAAGGTTCCGGCCGAAGTCTATTCTCTCCCGGCGCAAGGGGTTCCCGCCGCTCCACTCCTCGAGACTGTCGAGCCGATAGGGCCCTCGGGGGCGGATCTGGTACCCTGCTTGGCCCTGCCCTAGCCTGGCGGGGAGAGGGACACGTCATGCAGGGCCTCCGGAACATCGCGATCATCGCTCACGTCGACCACGGCAAGACCACGCTCGTCGATTGCCTCCTGAGGCAGTCCGGCACCTTCCGCGCCGGCGAGCACACCGAAGAGCGGGTGATGGATTCGAACGACCTCGAGCGGGAGCGCGGGATCACGATCCTCGCCAAGAACACCTCGATCCACTACCACGGGGTCAAGATCAACATCGTCGACACGCCGGGCCACAGCGACTTCGGCGGCGAGGTGGAGCGGGTCCTGAAGATGGTCGACGCGGTCCTCCTCCTGGTCGACGCGGCCGAGGGGACGATGCCCCAGACCCGGTTCGTCCTCCGGAAGGCCCTGGAGCTGGGGCTGAAGCCGATCGTCGTGGTCAACAAGATCGACCGTCCCGAGGCGCACCCCCACCACGTCATCGACGAGGTCTTCGAGCTGATGATGGACCTGGGGGCGACCGACGAGCAGCTCGACTTCCCGATCGTCTACTCGTCCGCCAAGCACGGCTTCGCGAGGCGGGAGATGGACCACACCGACGCCGACGTGAGGCCGCTCCTCGACGCGATCATCGTGGAGGTCCCCGAGCCGGGCGGGGACGCCGCGGCGCCGCTGCAGGTCCTCGTCGCCTCCCTCGACTACGACAACTACCTGGGGCGCCTCCTGATCGGGCGCGTCGTGAACGGGACGATCAGGACCGGGCAGCAGGTCTCCATCTGCAAGCTGGACGGGACCGTGAAGACGGCCAAGGTGACGAAGCTGATGGCCTTCGAGGGGCTGAAGAGGACCGAGATCGACGAGGCCCGGGCCGGCGAGATCATCGTCCTCTCGGGGATCGAGGACGTCACCATCGGGGAGACGATCGCCGACCTGGAGAACCCGGTCGCGCTCCCGCCGATCGCCGTCGACGAGCCGACCGTCTCGATGACCTTCCGGGTCAACGACTCGCCGTTCGCGGGGCTGGAAGGGAAGTACGTCACCAGCCGCCACATCGGGGAGCGCCTCCAGAAGGAGCTCCGGACGAACGTGGCCCTGCGCGTCGAGGAGACCGACACCCCGGACGCCTTCAAGGTCTCGGGCCGCGGCGAGCTCCACCTGGCGATCCTGGTCGAGAACATGCGCCGGGAGGGGTTCGAGTTCGCGCTGTCGCGTCCCGAGGTGATCCTCAAGGAGGTCGACGGCGCCAAGTGCGAGCCCGTCGAGCAGCTCGTCGTGGACGTTCCCGAGGAGTTCATGGGGATCGTCATCGAGAAGCTCGGCCGCCGCAAGGGCGAGATGACGAACATGACGAACCACGGGTCGGGCCGGGTGAAGATCGAGTTCAAGATCCCGACGCGCGGCCTCTTCGGCTACCGGAACGAGTTCCTGACCGACACGAAGGGGGAGGGGCTGCTGTACCACCTCTTCGCCGGGTACGAGCCGTACAAGGGGGACGTCGCCGGGCGGCGCTCGGGGGCTCTCGTCTGCAAGGAGCCGGGCGAGACGACCGGCCACGCGCTGGAGCGGCTCGAGGAGCGGTCGGTCCTATTCTTCGGGCCGGGAGTCGCCGTCTACGGCGGCATGATCTGCGGCGAGAACGCCCGCGAGAACGACATGGTCGTCAACCCGTGCGTGAAGAAGCACCTGACGAACATGCGCTCCTCCGGCACGGACATGGCGCTGAAGCTCACGACGCCCAAGCCGATGCCGCTCGAGGCGGCGATCGAGTGGATCGAGGAGGACGAGCTGGTGGAGGTGACGCCCAAGTCGGTCCGCCTCCGGAAGCGGATCCTGGACCACTCGAAGCGGAAGGTCTCCGAGAA
>CAIMWE010000075.1 GCA_903845115.1 uncultured Acidobacteriota bacterium
CTCAAGGGGGACCAGCTCAAGCTCCGCGCCGCCGTCTCCTACACGAAGAAGGGGGCGAGCGAGCCGGTCTTCGGCGCGTTCTGGGCGACGGGGCGCCTGAAGACGGACCGCGACGCCGGGACGGCGACGCTCGTCTCCGCCAAGGTCGACCGCGTCCGCTTTCCCGAGATGACCGACGAGCAGGAGAAGAAGTTCAAGGCACTCGTCGAGGGCGAGGTGCCCAAGCGGCCGATCGAGATGCGGCTCGACAACCTGAAGGCCCTGCTGGCGGCCGCCGACCGGGAGAAGAAGACCGCCGAGGAGCTCCGGAACGAGCCGCCGAAGATCCTGGTGGAGAAGGAGCTGGCGGTCCTCGTCCTGATCGACGGCGAGCCGCGCCTCGAAAAGGTGGAGAACACCTCCCTCCAGCGCGTCGTCAACAGCCCCTTCGTCATCCTCTTCGACCAGGGCGCGAGGACCTACTTCATCTCGAACGGCGACGCCTGGTACCGGGCGTCCGCCGCGACCGGCCCCTACCAGGTCGTCGCGAAGCCGACCGCCGAGGTGGCGAAGGTGGCCGCCCAGGCGAAGAAAGCCCAGGCCGAGGCCGAGAAGGACGAGGGGGTCACCGACAAGCCCAAGAGCGACCGGCCGCCGAAGCTCGTCGTCTCGACCGAGCCGGCCGAGCTGATCTCCTTCGACGGCGAGCCGGCCTACGAGCCGGTCCCGGAGACGAACGACCTGCTCTTCGCCAGCAACACCGAGTCGAACGTCCTGAAGGACATCTCCTCCCAGCTGACCTACACGCTCCTGTCCGGGCGGTGGTTCGCGGCGAAGACGGTCGACGGCCCCTGGACCTTCGTGGCGTCCGACAAGCTCCCCGCCGCGTTCGCGAAGATCCCCGCCGGGTCGTCCGCGGGCGACGTGAGGACCTTCGTGGCCGGGACCGAGGAGGCCGAGGACGCCGTCCTCGACGCGGAGATCCCCCAGACCACCGCCGTCAACCGCGCCAGCGCGAAGGTCGAGGTGAAGTACGACGGCGCGCCGAAGTTCGAGAGGATCGAAGGGACGAGCCTTCAGTCCGCCCAGAACGCCTCCGTGCAGGTCCTCCTGTCGAAGGACGCGAGGTACTACGCATGCGACCAGGGGGTCTGGTTCGTCGGCGACGCTCCGGACGGCCCGTGGGAGGTCTCCACCGAGCGCCCGCCCGACGTCGACTCGATCCCGCCGGCGAGCCCCGCATACAACACGAAGTACGTCTACATCTACGACTCCACCCCCGAGGTCGTCTACGTCGGCTATACGCCCGGGTACATGGGCTCGTACGTCTGGGGCCCGACGGTGGTCTACGGCACCGGCTACCACTACCGGCCGTGGGTCGGGACCTACTACTACCCGCGCCCCCCGACCTGGGGCCTCCACGTCGGGTACAACCCCTGGACCGGCTGGTCGTACGGCTTCGGCTTCACCGCCGGCTTCTTCAGCTTCAGCTCGGGGTGGAACCGTTACCACGGCGGCTACTGGGGCGGCTACGGCCGCCATCACGGAGGCTGGTTCCCTCCCGGCGGCTACCGTCCCCCGTACTGGGGCCCCGGCTACCGCCCGGGCCACGTGCGGCCCCCCTACCAGCCGGGCGGCCGTCCCCCCGGGTGGGGAGGCGGCGGTCATCGTCCGCCGGGCCCAGGTGCGCGTCCGCCCGGACCCGGAGGGCGTCCCCCGGGCATGCGGCCGCCGAGCCCTCCGAACAACCTCTACAACCGGAGAGAGAACGTGAAGCGGAACGCGCCCGACCGGCGGCCCCCCACCGCGGCGACCCGTCCGGCCCAGGGCAATCGGCCTGGCGCGAAGGAAGCCGCTGGGCGTCCGCCGACGAAGGACGTCACAGCTCGTCCCGCGCCTCCGTCCAGGGACGCCCGTCCCGGAAAGCCGGCCCCCTCGCGCGAGACGCTGGGGCAGCCCCGGCCCGCCAGGGGAAAGTCGAACGACGTCTTCGCCGACCGCGAGGGGAACGTCGTGAAGCGCGACCAGAACGGCTATCAGGCCCGCGACAAGGGCTCCTGGAGCAAGACCGACTCGTCAAGGGGTCTCGACCGGGACATCGCGGCCCGGGACCGGGCCCAGCGCTCCCAAAGCGTCCAGCGTCCGGCGCCGAAGAGCCAGCCCCAGGCCAGACCTCCGTCCAGGCCGCAGGGCAAGCCCCAGTCCGCGCCGCGTCCCTCGGGAGGAGGCAAGGGCGACAGGAGAGGGTGAGCCTCCCGCTCCCCTTTCGCCGTCCTTCCCACCCTGCTAGCCTGGCCCGATGCACATGGCAGACGCGCTCGTCTCCCCCGCCGTCGGGGGGACGATGTGGGCCGCGACCGCGGGCACGACCGCCCTGGCCTGCCGGCGCGTCCGGCAGGGGCTCGACGACCGCCGGGTCCCGCTCATGGGGGTCCTCGGCTCCTTCGTCTTCGCCGCGCAGATGGTCAACTTCCAGGTCCCGGGGACCGGGTCGAGCGGCCACCTCGGAGGGGCCCTCCTCCTCGCCATCCTCCTCGGCCCGCACGCCGCCTTCGTCGTCGTCACGTCGGTCCTCGCCATCCAGGCGCTCTTCTTCGGGGACGGCGGCCTCCTCGCCCTCGGCTGCAATGCCTTCAACATCGGGTTCTTCCCGGCGTTCGTCGCTTACCCGCTCGTCTACCGCCCGCTGGCCGGGCCGGGCGCCGGGCCTGGGCGCCGGACCGCCGCATCGCTCCTCGCCGCCGCCACCGGACTCTGCCTCGGGGCCTTCGGCGTCGTCCTCGAGACGACCGCCTCCGGCATCACCGAGCTGCCGTTCCGCCTCTTCCTCGGGGCGATGGTCCCGATCCACCTCGCCATCGCCGTGGTCGAGGGGCTGGCGACCGCCGCCGTCGTCGGGTTCGTCCTGAAGGTGCGCCCGGACGTCGTCGAGCCCGGCCCCGCGGCCCCGACGCCGACGTCCCGTCTCGGAGCGGTCTTCCTCGCCGCGGCCCTCGTCCTCGGCGGGTTCGTGTCGTGGTTCGCCTCCAGGCAGCCGGACGGCCTCGAGTGGTCCATCGCGAAGGTGACGGGAAGACCGGCGACGGCGGAAGAGAACGCCGGCCGGGCCGCCACCACGCTCGCCGGAATCGGCGGCGGCCTCGCCACCCTCGTCCTCGTGGGGGGGGCGGGCTGGGCGCTCCGGAGGCGCTGATGTCCCGCATCGCTGGCGCGATCGTCCACTTCGGCGCCCTCGACACCCTCTCCGCATCCGGGACGCCGCTCCACCGCCTCGACCCCCGGGCGAAGGTGGTGACGACGCTCGCCTTCGCCGCCGCGGTGGCCTCCTTCGGCAAGTACGCCGTCCTCCCCCTGCTGCCGTTCGCCCTCTTCCCGGTGGCCCTCGCGTCCGCCGGAGGCGTCCCGTTCGGGCTGCTGGGGCGGCGCCTCCTCCTCGCCCTGCCGTTCGTCGTCCTCGTCGGCGCCCTCAACCCGGTCCTCGACCGGATGCCGGTCTCCCTCGGCCCGTTCGCCGTCGCCGGCGGTTGGATGTCGTTCACGTCGATCCTGCTCCGTTTCGTCCTCACCGTCTCCGCGGCCCTCGTCCTGGTCGCTGTGACCGGCTTTCACGAGGTCTGCGCCGCGCTCGGCCGGCTCGGCGTGCCCCGGCCCCTCGTCACGCAGCTCCTCGTCCTCCACCGCTACCTCTTCGTCCTCCTCGAGGAGGCGGGCCGGATGGAGCGGGCCCGGAGCCTCCGCACGTTCGGGGGCCGCGGCCGGGGCCTGCCCGCGTCCGGCGCCTTCCTCGGCACGCTCCTGCTCCGGACCTGGGGCCGCGCGGAGCGGATCCACTTCTCCATGCTCGCCCGCGGGTTCGACGGCGTCCTCCGGTTCGAGCGCCCTCTCCGCTTCGGCGCCGCGGCCGTCCTCTTCACCTCCGGCTGGATCGCGCTCTTCCTGGCGTTCCGGCTCGTCGACGTCCCCCGCCTCCTGGGGTCGTTCCTCGCGGCGGCGGCCCCGTGAGCCACCACCTCGTCATCGCGGACCGGCTCCATTTCCGGTACCCGGACGGGACGCCGGCGCTGACGGGCGCGTCGTTCCGCATCGCCCACGGCGAGTCGGTGGGGATCGTCGGGGCGAACGGCGCCGGGAAGTCGACGCTCCTGATGCACCTCAACGGCACGCTCCTCCCCGACTCGGGCGAGGTGCGGATCGGCGAGGAGCCCCTCACGCCCGACCGGATCCCGGACGTGAGGCGCCGCGTCGGGATGATCTTCCAGGACCCGGACGACCAGCTCTTCATGCCGACCGTCCGCGACGACGTCGCCTTCGGCCCCCTGAACATGGGCCTCCCCCCGGGCGAGGTCGAGGCGAGAGTGACGGCGGCGCTCCGGCGAACCGGGATCGAGGAGCTCGCCGCCCGGCCCCCCCACCGCCTGTCGGGGGGCGAGAAGCGGCGCGCCGCGATCGCCTCCGTCCTCGCGATGAGCCCGGACGTCCTCGTCCTGGACGAGCCGAGCGCCGGCCTCGACCCGCACGGCCGGCGCGCCCTGATCGGCCTCCTCCGGGAGTTCACGCACACGAAGATCGTGGCCACCCACGACCTCGACCTGGTCCTCGACCTCTGCGAGCGGACGATCGTCCTCGACCGCGGGACCGTCCGCGCCGACGGGAAGACGCGGGAGATCTTCGCCGACGAGCCCCTCCTCGCCTCCTGCCGGCTGGAGAAGCCCCTCTCCATGCAGGGCCATTGGGGACGGTCCTGAAATCGTGTATTACTGCCAGTAATACACGATTTCAGGACCGTCCCCATCGACGAGGACCGCTCGGACCGGGGAGGCGTCGGCCCCCTCGAGCCGGAGGGGAAGCGCGATCAGGGTGTAGAGGCCGGGCGGAACGTCCCGCAGGACGAGCCCCTCCAGCGTCGCGATCCGGTGCTGCGCGAGCGCGAGGTGGCTCTCCAGCCTCGGGTCGTCGAACGGGTCGACGGAGGGCGTGTCGACGCCGACCAGGACGACGCCCCGCTCCGCCAGCCACGGCGCCAGCCCCGGCGAGAGGCCGGCGAACCTCGTGCCGAACCGCCCGGCGGGGAACGAGTCGGTCCGGATCAGCAGCCGGGGAGCGGCGACCTCTCCCCCGAGGTCGTCCGGTCCGACCCGTCCCCCCTCCGGGACCGAGACCTTCACCACCTGGCACGCCCCGTAGTAGGCGACCAGCGGCTGCTGGTCGATCGATCCCGCCCCCCACAGCGTGTGCCCCGGGGCATCCGCGTGGGCGCCCGCGTGGAGCGTCGTCTCGATCGAGCTCAGGAGCGCCCGGTCCCCGTTCTCGAACGAGGCGTGGACCGTCCGGCGGTACGGCGTGTCGCCGGGCCAGACCGGGAGCCGCTCCGAGACGAGCGGCGAGATGTCGAGGAGGCGCGCCACTCCCCGATCCTATCGGGAACGGCGGTAACCTTCTCCGGCGGAATACCCGATGGAGCGATCGCAGCCGTTCACGATCGTGCGGGCCGCGCTCCTCGCGTTCCTCTTGCCGGAGACCCGCGGGCGCGAGATCGGGGCGGACTGACCCTTCGGCCAGCCCGCCCCGGGGTCACTTCCTGGGATCTCTAGTGGAGGGTCTCGTACTTGGCCTGGAGCTGCTCTTGCGTCTCGACGTGGCTCGGATCCTTCACGATCGAGCCGTCGGTCGGGCAGGCCGCCATGCACTTGGGCTCGTCCCCGGCGCCCACGCACTCGGTGCAGCGGGCCGCGTCGATGACGTAGTGGGCGTCGCCCTGGCTGATCGCCTGGTTCGGGCATTCCGGCTCGCACGCCCCGCAGCTGATACATTCGTCGGTGATCATCAAAGCCATTGACGGCCTCCTCGTGGAATTTCGTGGGCTTCCTTCCGGTCGCCCGTTGCGTGAATTCGAGTGCCGGACCGGTCGTCCGACGGGGCGAGATGGTGCCAGACCGGTACCCCTGCCGCAATGATGCGAATGCTCTATTCCTCCGAACCGTTCGAACCTTTCATTCCGGGTCGTGCTAGAGTTCCCGGCCCGTAACACTGAAGAGGTTCGAGATGGAAAAGCCGGACTGGGGCCAGAGCCTGATGGTCGGGAACAAGTCGATGGACCTGGAGCACCGCCTCCAGATCGGTCTCATCCACGCTCTCGACGAGGCGATCCGTGCGGGACAGGACCGCGAGGAGGTGGCCAAGATCCTCTCCCAGCTCTACGAGTACACCAACGCCCACTTCCTCGCCGAGAACCTCCTGATGCGGCTCCACGCGTACCCCGACTACCAGGCGCACGCCGACGAGCACGACCGCCTCGTCGGGAGCCTGGAGTCGCTCCGCCGGACGTTCGACTCCGGGGAGACGGGGTTGACGCTCGATTCGATCGAGGCTCTCAGGAACTGGCTCGGGGTCCACATCCAGGGAATGGACCGGCGTCTCTCCTCGTACGTCGCCGAGAACGGCATCCCGGTCTCCCGGCGGGCCTGAACCCGCCCTCGCCGCCTTCTCAGCGCGTCAACGGCGGCGGCCCGGGCGGCGCCAGCGGCAGGATACGCGGGCTGTTCGAGGTGTTCTCCACGGGCGTCAGGGTCCCCACGACCCGCCCGGACCCGGCGTCCGCCGCCTCCAGGGTGACCATCACCCGGTCGAGGGGGAACGGTCCGAGCGCAAAGCCTCCGGCCCCGTTCCAGAGGTCGTTCACCTGGAGCTTCTGGAAGGGGGAGAGCGAGAAGCTCCTCTCGCCGAGGAGTCCCGCCTCCGTCGCCGAGAAGAGCCGGACCTTCACCGAAGCGCTCCCCCCGGCCACCTCCGTCAGGATCAGGTTGACACGCTCGCGGTCGCTCTTCGCGAGCCCCGGATAGACGGCGACTCCCGCCCCCGCCGGCCCGACCGCCTCGGACGACGACGCCGTGAACGCCCCGAACTCGGCGCTCTTCGTCCCCTTCGACGGGTCGAGCAGGTCGACCGGCGTCGACACCACCGCCCGCGCCACGATCGAGGAGACGGCCCCTTCGATCCGGAGCGTCCCCGACGTGTTCGAATCGGGTGAGAAAAGGAACAGCTTCCGGATCACGTCGTTGCCGAGGCCGATCGGCAGCGAAGCCCTGGGCCCCAGCGTCACGTCCTTGGCCGTCTCCCCGCTCACGGGCACCCCGAGGGCGTCCGTGCCCGCGTAGGAGTAGACGAGGTGGAGGGGGACGGACGCGAGCGAGACGTTCGCGATCGAGAGGTCGGTCGTGAAGTACGAGCCGTTCCCCCGGGCGTGGACGATCGAGGGGATCACCAGGGGCCCCGCGGGCCGCGGGACCGAGGGAACGCCCGTGACCACCGAGAAGCTCGCCGACGCGTTGTCGATGACGGTCCCGATCGCCGTCACGCGGCCTCCGCCCGAGACCGGCTCCACGTACAGGGAAGCCGCCTCGAAACTGGAAGGCACCCCGAGCGTCCCGGCCAGCGGGAACTGCACGTTCCCGAAGGGAGGGACGTCGGCCACCGCGGAGGCCGTCTCGGCCCCCGTCCAGTCGAAGAGCCGCAGCGCCACGCGGGCGGCGGTCCCGGAGGTCTCGGCCAGGATGACGTTCATCCGGAAGCTCGCCGTCGTCTTCACCCCCGCCAGGACGAGAGGCGCGTCGCCGCCCCCGGTCCCCGCCCCGGCCGACGCTACGGGGATCTCCGTCTCGTAAGGCGTCCCGCCGCCGCTCTCGCCGCGGGTCGTCGTCCGGAGCGAGAGGGCGGCCGGGGAGGCGCTCCGGACCTCGACGGTTCCCGCGAGCGACCGGGCGCCGAAGAGCGTCGCGACGAAGTCGTCCAGCGGGAGCGCCGAGAACGCCGGGATCGCCTGCGTGACCTTCGTGGCGCTCCGCCCGTCCTGGCCCGAGGGGACCGCGTAGAGGTCCACCGTCGCCGGATCGGCGCCGAGGTTCCGGATCCACCCGTACGACGTGAACAGCTGCCCCAGCGCCCCGGGCGCGTGGACCGCCGTGGGGAGGAAGAACGAGCTGCCGGCCGGCACCGGCGGGCGCGAGGTCACGGCCTGCGAGACGGGAACTTCCACGCCGAGGACCTCGACCGAAGCCGCGTCGGCGGCCGCGCCTCCCGCTGGAAGGAGCGTCAGGAAGGTCCGGGCCGGAGGCGGAATGTCGCTCGAGAGCCGCCTCAGGGGGTCGGCCGTAAGAAGCACGGACCGCTTCTCCCCCGGCGCGAACGGCCTCGAGAAGTCGGCCAGGTCGAATCGGAGCCACGACCCGTCCGGCGAGACGTTCGGGATGACGGTCACCGCCGCCGACGACGGGTTCGTCACGAGGAGCGCCGTCTCGCCCGTCTGGCCCGGCGGCGCCAGGATCGACGCGCTGGCCCGGTCGATGGCCAGCCTCACTCCCGGCGACCTCGCGTCGGTCGTCGCGAGGACCAGCTCCGTCCCCACCGCCCCGGTGTCCCACGACGCCGTCAGCGTCTCGCGGAGGAGCCCCTGGGCCGCCGTGGCGCCCGGCACCGCGTCGACCGCCACGACCGCTTCCTGCCCGGGCTCGACGAGGATGGACGAGGCCGACAGGACGAAGACGTTGCCGCTCGACGCGAGACGGAGGAAGGCCGCCACGGGCCCCAGGTTGCGATACCGGACGGTGGCGGTCCCCGGCACTCCTCCCTGCCCGGTCAGCATCGGCAGCCCCTCGACGCCCGTCGCCACGAACGGCCCGGGGCTCCGGGCGACGCGGGCCACGACCGTCTCCGACCAGGGACCGGCCTGCCCGCACGCCGCCACCGCACGGACGTGGAAGGAGAGGTCCAGGTCCAGGTCGCGAACGGTCGGGAAGGCGACCGAGCTCGCCGGCGTGAGACCGGACGCGGACGGATTCGCGAACGACGCCGAGGGGGAGAGTTCGTACCGGTAGCCGGCCGGGCGGACGGCGCCGGCCGGGTCGGCCCAGGAGAAGACGACGGGGCTGCCGGAGCGGCCGGAGGCGGCCGGCCCGGGAGAGGCCACGGGAGCGCCCGGAGCGGGGCACGCCCCCGCCACCGTCAGCCCTTTCGAGACCGGCGTGCCGAATGTCCCGGTCCCTTCCTTCAACATCCTCCAGGAGGTCCGGTAGCTCCCGGGCGGCACCGCCGCGTTCAGGCGGAACGAGAAGAGCGCCTCGCCGCCCGGAGGGACGCTTCCCCCCGGGAGGAGGACGCGGCCCGGCCCGAACGACGGCGCGTCGTCCAGGGCCTCCAGCTTGTACCCCGCGGCCGCCGACCAGACCGTCGAGCCGGCGTTCCGGAGACGGACCGTGACGTCGGCCCCCGATCCGGTCGCCAGGGCGCTCGGGACCGTCTCCGCCACCACGTCGGCGTCGTTCCCAGGTGTGGGATTGGCGGCGATGAAGTCGCGGTAGGCTGTCCAGGCCGGCTTCCGGGTCCCGTCGGGCCGCAGCATCCCCCACCGCGGGACCGCGGTGTTCCCGTCGTCCTTGATCTCGTAGAAGAAGACACGGTTGACCCAGCGATTCGGCGCCGACGCCCCGAACCACGTCCCCAGGAGGCCCGTGTAGTACCCCGCCTGGTTCGCCTCCCCGACCTGGTCCGAGGCCCACCCCGTCTCCGTCAGCCAGAACGGGCGCCCGTACCACCCAGTCTGCTGGAGGACCTCGCGGACCGACGGGTTCACGATGTCCCAGAGATTCGGCGAGCCGCCGAACGCCGTGGAGTCGTTCAGCTTCTTCGTCACGCCGGCATCCGAGCCCGAGTCGTAGACGTGGTGCGACAGGATGTCGACCCGGTTCCCGGTGTTCGTGGCCGCGTCCTGCAACCAGCGGTACCAGTTGCTGTTCCCCGAGACCGTGTGCGCCGTCTCGGGCGCGGCCACCAGCGCCCCCGGGCTCGCCGCGTGGATCGCGTCGGCCGCCGGGATCAGCAGGACGTTCAGGTACTCGGCCCGCGTCCCTGCGAACGACTGGCCTAGGTTCGGCTCGTTCCAGATCGACCAGACGCGGATCGTCCCCTGGTAGCGAGCCGCGGCGCGGGAGCAGAAGTCGACCCAGTCCGCCACGTCCCTCGGCACGCCCGTCTCCGGAGAGCCCGCCGTGGCCCACGCCGGCGTCCCACTGACCGTCGCGTAGACCTGCAGGCCGCGGGAGACCGCCCCCGCCACCACCGTGTCGCTGACGGTCCAGTCGAACACCCCCTTTGCGGGCTCCGACTGCGACCAGGAGAAGTCGATCCGGACCCAGCCGATCGCGGCGTCCTGCACCGCCCCGTAGATGATCGTCTGCTGCGTCCCCTCCGGGGCGTGCACGTTGACCCCGTACGGCGAGAGGGCGCCGCCCAGGGCGGGGCCGGAGGCCATCAGGACGCAGGCGGCGACGGCCGGCAAGAGGGAGCGAGCGGAGATCACCGGCGGGTCCGCCTTCAACGCAGCGACAGCTTCACCGGGAACTCGATCGGGAAGTCCACGTCGCCGCCGGACAGGCGTAGCCGGGCGAGACCCGTCAGCTTCCCGTCTACTTTCCCACCCTTCATCAGCGTGCTCCCGGCAGCCGCCAGGGCGGCCCCGTTGTTCACGGCGATCGGGATCTGGATCCTGTTCGTCCGGCCGCCGTAAACCAGGAACTTCTCCCTCACCCCGGACGCGACGGCTCTTCCGTTCACCTCCACCTCGCACCTGGCTTCCACCACCTTCAGGTTGAATCGGAGAGGGGAGAGGACCTCCACGTCGGCGTTCACCGTCGTCGTCGTCATCCCGAGCCCGCCCAGGTGGATCTCGGGCGCCTTCGTGAAGCGGCGCAGCGTCACCTTCATCGACTCGGTCAGACTGACGGCCGCGCGGGGAACAGCTGCTCCCCAGTCCACCTTCCGCGCCTTCCCCCCGTCGACCCGCTCCCCCTGGACGCGGACCGTCAGGACGTCTGCGCGGGCCTTCCCGATCGCCTCGCCGGAGAGGGCCTCCCACGAGACCGACCCGGCCAGCTCGCATCCCCCGGCCCCCGGCGACAGGGTCCCCTCGAGCGCTGCCCCCGGCGGAGCGTCATAGAACGTCAGGCTTCCCCGGAATTTCCCCGTGCACTTCTCTGCCACCGACGGCGCGAGAAGCAGCGCCACGTCCATCTTCTCGGCCCCGATCGGCCCGATTCTGAGGCCCACGATCGGAGGCCCGGCTGGCGGCGCCTGCTTGGCTGGCGCCCCGAGGACCGGTGCCGCGGCCAGGAGACCCAGGATCGCGATCACCGGACGCCAGTCAGCCGGTGCACGGATCCCGAAGGCGACGTCGACCACTTTCACGGGCTGCCCCATGTTCAGGATGAAGATCTCGCCCCCCTCTCCCAGCGCCCCGGCCTGCAGAACGAGCTACGCCGCCTCGGGGATCGTCATGAAGTGGCGCCGCACCTCCTGGTGGTTCACGGTCGCCGGGCCACCCCTTGCGACCTGCTCCCGAAACTTCAGAACCACCTAGCCAGTCGACCCTAGCACGTTTCCGAACCGGACGGCGACAACTCGACAACTCGGGGTCAGGGCTGTGTTTTGTGTTTCAATCAGTCGATCTATCAACAAGTCCTGACAAAGATCACGGCTGCGCAGCCTCGACCCCGGCCCCCGCAAGAGGCTTCCCCGCTTCCGACCCTCCACAGCACCGGGTTCTACGTCGACGTGGCCGATCGAGAAGCCCTCTGCCGCATCCTGGACTGGTTCTGAGCCTGGTGAATGTTCGTAGTCGACACGAACGTCCCCGTCTTCGCTGCCGACGAGCGTTCGCTGGCGCACCCGGTCTGCGTCCAGCGGCTCGAAGAGTGGCGCGGCGGATCTGGAGCCTGGTTGCGGGAACGCTTCATCGAGATCCCCTTGGCGGAATTGATCGGGAGGACCAGGATGATTCCGCCAAGTCACAAGTTCCTACTCCGAAAAATACACAAAACACAGCCCTGACCCTCCCCATCTCCCCATTGTGCGGCAGCCTGCGGCGACGCCCTACCTGAAATACCCGTTCGCGTCGATGATGAAGTCAGTGGAACCGGCCGAACCGTTCAGGACGTTGACCGCCCCGCTACCGTCGGTGGCGAGCATGAGGATGGCGTTGTTCGCACGGGTTTGCCCCGCCCTGAAGTTGAGGGTGCTGGTGAGCGGGGCCGACCCGAGGCTGGCCGGGTAGACGAGGATGGAGCCGGCCGCCGCCGGACCGGTCACGGTGAGGTTGGCGGAGACCGCTTTCGCGTCGGACGGGATGCCGCATGCGGAGAGAGTGATCGGGTAGAGGCGGGTCGACGACGCCGAGAGCGCGGGGCCGCCGAACGTGCCCGTCGCGTTCCGCGTGTCGGCGACCCGGCACGGGGAGAGCGCGTAGAAAGCGGCCGAGCCCGGCGGCATCGCGATGGGAACCGAGGCCGTGCCGGCGCCGGACACGCACGACGTCGTCTGGTCCGTCTCCGTGATCGAGATCGAGACGGTTCCGGACGCCCCGGCCGTGACCGTGATCTGGTTCGTTCCGGTCCCTGCCGTCACGGAGCCGCCGGTCACGACCCAGGCGTACGTCACCCCCGAGACCGTGGGAACCGAGGCCGTGAAGGAGCGAAACGGGACGACGCTCGCGGGGGCGGTCACCACGGGAGCGGCCGGGGTCGCCTTGATCATGACGGAGACGGTAGCCGAGCTGTCCGTGCAAGGCGCGTTCGAGATCGTCCACCGCAACGTGATCGGCCCCGCGCCCCCCGTGTGCGTGAAGGTCGACGTGCCGCTGTTGACGTTCGAGAAGGTCCCCGTGCCGCCGGAGACGACCGACCACGCTCCCGTGCCCGTGGTCGGCGTGTTCCCGCCCAAGCTCGCCGTGGTCCCGCTCGCGCAGATCGTCTGCCCCGTCCCGACCGTCGCCGTCGTCGGCGGCTGCGTCACGGTTATCGACACGTCAGCGGTCGAAGCGGGACACAGCACGTTCGAGATCGTCCACCGCAACGTGATCGGCCCGACGCCTCCGGTGTGCGTGAAGGTCGACGTGCCACTGGAGGCGTTCGAGAAGGTCCCCGTGCCGCCGGAGACGACCGACCACGCTCCCGAGCCCGTCGTCGGCGTGTTCCCGCCCAGGCTCGCGGTCGTCGCGCTCGCGCAGATCGTCTGGCCCGTCCCGACTGTCGCCGTCGTCGGCGGCTGCGCGACCGCCACGCTGACAGTCCCTGCCAGCGACGTGCACCCCGACACGGTCACCACCACCGTGTAGAGCCCCGTTTCGGCCGCTGTGAAGCTCGCTATCGAGGGATTCTGGACGGTGGACGTGAATCCGTTCGGCCCGATCCACGAGTACGTCGCCCCGGCGACCGTAGGCGTGGAGAGGGTCAGCGACTGGCCCGCGCAGGCCGGACTGGTGGCTGACGCCGTCGGCTGGGTGGGGTTGCACGACGTACAGCCCGGGTACGTGAACGACGCGATCCGCGTCCGCCAGTTGAAGGTCCCGCTCGAAACGAGGTATTCGTCGGTGTACCAGAAGGTGCAGCCGTCCGCCGGGTCGACGCTCATGGTGCTGTAGTCGCCCCACCGGTGGAGCGAGCCCGTCTGCGACCCGGTTCCGGCCTGGAGGACCGCCTCGGCCTGGGGCAGCGTGCCCGCCGTGTCGGAAACCAGGCGTCCCGCGTAGCGGATTCCCGGGTTGATCGACGAGCTGGACGCGCTGTAGCCGAGGGCCATGTTCCCCTGGCGGTCCATGTTGACACTCCCCATCCAGCGGGAGGTGGAGTCCGGGGAATAGGTTCCCTGCTGGAAGAGCGTCGGGACCGGCGCCCCCGGCGCCCGGATCTCGTACCACCGCGCCGCCGACGCGACCACTCCCGAGCCGCTGATGCTGTGGGTCACGACGAGCGACTCGTTCGTCCCGAAGTTCCGGTAGTTCAAGCGCCACATCAGCCTGTCTCCGAGCGAATCGAGCTTGTTCGTCGTCCCGGTCTGCGGGATGCAGGTGCCGGTGGCCTCGCAGGCGTAGGTGTACGCGGCGACGGGGATGGAGGTCGGGGCAGAGAACGGGAAGGTCGAGTTGCCCGGCGTCGTCCAGTCGACGTGGAACGGCCAGAAGAGGAGCTGGTTCGTGCCGCTGTCCCCGACGGCGAGGAAGTAGTTCGGAGCGCCCGCCGGGGGCATCTGCGATCCGGAGAGGTTCAGGTGGGACGGCAGGAGGCCGCCGTAGTTGATGTTCGGGCCGAAGCACTGCTGGGTCGCACCGGCATCCCCCGAGACCATCTTCACCCGGTCGAAGGCGCAGACCTCGGAGCCCGCCCACCGGCCCCCGTTGGTGAAGACGTGGTACATCATGTAGTAGCCGTCCGGCCAGACTCCGCCTTTCCCGTAATCGTTGAAGTTGCTTCCGTAGTTGTACGCGTAGGTGTACCAGGCGCCCAGCGGGTCGGGCGTCTTCGAGACGGCAACGCACTGGAGGTAGGGCGTCGTGCTGACGGAGAACTGCGACAGGAACCAGCGGTCGGCGAGGGGGTCGTAGAGAACGAGGGGGTCGCCGTCGTTGTTCGCCGCGCAGCCCCCCCCGAGGCTCGTGAACAGGGTGTTCCCATTCAGCGGGCCGAGGAGCTTCGTTCCGCTCTTGTCCCAGACCGCGAACATCGAGTTGACCCACTGGACGTAGTGGTTGGGACCGACGTCGCCTTCCGTGTCCGGAGGGGCTCCCGTCATGGAGAAGCCGGCCAGACCGGCTCCCGCTCCCTCGAAGTTCCGGACCGTCGCCGGCATGGTGGCGGGCCCCATCCAGGTCTGGAGGACCGATTCGCCCGTAACGACCGGGGCCAGGACGGGGAAGGGACCGCGGTTGATCCCCCGGGGAGGCTCCAGCTCCAGCCGGTCGCTCAGGACCACCGGCCCGAGGGACCTGGCCGGCACGATGTCCCGGAGAGGGGGCGTCTCGGCGAAGGCCATCGGGGTCCGGACGGTATCCGCTCCGGTGACGGCCTGGGCGGAGAGGTCGAGCGTCGACATCGCCAGACCGGCGCACAGCCCGAGGAGGATCCCGGGCCTCCTCGAGACCCGGCCCGCTGGCCGCCGCGCGGCCCCGTTGGAAGCTTCAGACATTTCCCCACCTACTCTTCGGGGCCCGCAAACCCGACACTATCAGCACGTTCTGCGGCGCGAGTCTCTAGACACTGAGAAGGAATGTCAACGGGAAGCGAACACGCCGGGGTCCAGGGAAGATGTCTTCCAGCGGACGGGATGTATCCTCGCGGACCGTGGCTCGCATCGGGGTCGACCTGACCCCCCTCCTGCCTCACGGCGAGAACGGGGGCTCGAAGGTGCTGGCGCTCGCGCTCCTCCGGGCGCTCTTCGAGCGGTCGCCCGGGTGGGACTGGGTCCTCTTCGCCTATCCGGCGGGAGCCCAGGACGCCGGGCGGCTCGCCGGGTCGAACGTCACGCTCCGGACGATCGACCTTCCTCTCCAGGTGGCAGGGGCCGCCGGCCCGTCGCGCCGCCTCTCCCGGGGCGCGAAGTCCGTCCTCCCCCGAAGGCTGCAGGCCGGCCTCCGGATACTGCTCCGGGACCGGGCGCGGAGGCGGACCGTGCTCTTCGCCGAGTCGCGACGGGCCGGTCTCGACCTCGTCTTCTCCCCGTTCGGCTCGACGTCGCTCATCGGCCGGGACCTCCCCTTCGTCGCCATCGTGTACGACCTCCTGCACGAGGTTCACCCGGAATTCCTCGAACGCCAGATCGTGGATCAGCGCCGGATCGAGACGGCGGAGATGGTCCGGAAAGCCAGCCGCGTGGTCTGCGCCTCGGAATTTTCCCGCCGGGCCATGCTCGCGACGACCGGAATTCCGGCCGAGCGCGTCGTCGTGATCCCTCCCGTCATCGAGCCGCGCCCGATGGGTCTCGCGAAGGACGGCGGCGGGCAACCGATCCTCTCCAGGTACGAGCTCTCGCGGCACGGCTACTTCCTCTACCCGGCGAACAGCTGGCCCCACAAGAACCACCTCCGGCTCCTGGAGGCCTACGCCCTCCTCCGCGATCGCGGGCCGGGGAGACCCCCCAGCCTCGTCCTGGCGGGGGCCGACACCGGAAGCGGGGGCGAGGTGACGTCCGCCGTCCGGCGCCTCGGCCTCGAAGGGGACGTCGTCAGTCCCGGCTACGTCCCGGCCGGGGACCTGGCCGTCCTGCTGTCGGAAGCGATGGCCCTGGTCTACCCGTCGCTCTACGAAGGGTACGGCCTGCCCACGATGGAAGCGATGGCCGTGGGCACGCCGGTCGCGTGCAGCAGGGCGGCCAGCCTCCCGGAGGTGGCCGGGGACGCCGCCCTCTACTTCGACCCGCTGTCGGTCCCCGACATCGCCCGCGCGCTCGGGGAGCTGACGGCCATGGACTCGGCGGAGCGCGCGGCCCTGGTCGAGAAGGGCCATCGCCGCTTCCGGGAGCACGAGTCGCCCGGGACGCTGGCGTCCCGCTATCTGGCCCTCCTCGGAGAGAGCCTTCCCGCGCCGGTCACGGCGACGGCCCCCTGACGCCCGCTACCTCGGCGCGAACCCCAGGACCGCCGCCAGGTCCCACAGCTCCAGGGAGGCGTCGGCGTGGAGCATCGGGTAGAGGGCGTCCTGCACCCGGGTCAGGTCGCCCGCGACCCCGAGCATCTCGGCGACGATCACCCGGGAGGTGACGGCGCCGGCGGTCTCGAGGCCGGGCCTGGCGACGACGGCGTTCACGTCCTCGAGGATCTTCTCCTCGAAGAACTTCTTCACGGCGGTCCGGTCGAGCCGGAACCCGTACTTCTCGGCTTCAGCCTCGATCGCGATCGCGTCGTCGTAGTCCGAGGGGTCGCGGCTCCCCTTCTGGCGGATCACCTCCTCCTCGAAGCGGCGCGCGAGGGCGAACTCGGCCGCCGTCCGGAGCGCCTCGGGCAGCTCGAACCCGCCCTTCCGGAGCATCTCGATGACGCGGCGGTTGTCGTCGTAGAGCCGGCAGTACTGCTCCTTCAGGGTGTTCACGATGTCCCCGAAGACGATCTCGAAGACGTGGGAGCGGCCGTCCGGGAGGACGTCCGAAAGGCCGAACTCGTCGGGCCCGAACTCCTCCGACAGGCAACGGAGGAAGCTCGGCAGGGACCCGCTCGAGAACTTCGTCCAGACCTTCTCCGCCGCCTCGGCGAACACTTCCTGCGCAACGCCGGGGCGGACGACGCTGTAGAAGTCGACGCCGCCCAGGTGGACGGCCGCGGTCGCGAAGGAGGTGGTCTGGCCGGTCGAGAGCGACTCGAGGCGAAGCTGGGACGTGGCGAGCTTCATCCGCCCTTCCTGCTCGCGGCGAGCCCCGATGAACTCGTACCGATGCGCCGCTTCCTCCCCCGTGTCGGGCTGGTGGTCGACCAGCCGCTCGAACGAGAGGTGCGCGGCCAGCCTCTGCGGCGTGACCCGGCAAGGGGCCGCCACCTTCCGGAAGACGTCGGCACCGTTCCCCTGACTCCTGACGTTGCTCTCGGCGGCGGCCAGGACCTCGAGGAAGGGCCCCTCGGGGGCCTGGAGCCCCAGGGAGCCGAGGTCGTCCATCACCCTCGCCGCGTACTTCATGACCTGGACCGCCTCGATCCCCGAGATGTCGGCGAAGAACCAGCCGCAGCTGGTGAACATCAGCATGGCGTTCCGCTGCATCTCCAGGAGGGTCAGGGCGCGCGTCACCTCCCCGTCCCCCAGCTTCCGGCGCTTGAAGGGCGCCAGGAAGCTCCGGGCGGAGAGCGCCGGGTCGACGACCCTCGCGATGTAGGCGTCGCGCACGGCCCACGGGTCGGTCAGGAAGTCGGCCGCCGCCTCCTCGAACTGCTCCGCCGCCCGGTCGCGGAGGAGATTCAGGGCTTCGCGCAGGGGGGCGCGCCACCTCTGGTCCCACCGCTCCTTCGCCCCGGTCTGGCAGCCGCAGTCCGCGCGCCAGCGGCGGACGCCGTGGGCGCAGCTCCACGAGGTCCCCTCCCCGTCCGGGCCGAGCGAGATCTCGACCTCCATCGCGGGCGGGTTCTCGTCCAGGAACTCGGCGTAGTTGGTGGTCCGGAAGCCCCGCTCCGGCGCTTCCGTCGCGAGGGCGTAGGCGAGGCAGCGGTCTCCGAAGCGGTAGTGGTGCCCGTAGCTCTCGCCGTCCGTGGCGGCGTGGATCAAGAGGCCCGGGCCGCCCCCCGCGTGCGCAAACCGGTCGACGAGCCCCTGGCTGGAGGCCAGCGCCCCCTCGAACGCCACCGCGCGGGCCAGGGCGCCGTCGTAGAAAAAGAGCGCCATCGACCGTCCCGAGCCGTCGCGGTGGAAGTACCGGTACGGGGAGCGGGGGTCGACCCGCGCGCCGGAGACGTCGGTCCACTCCGTCCCTCCGAGGGGCCTGACCCGCGCCGCCTGCCCCGGCGCCAGGATGGTGAATTTCATCCCGGCGTCGATCAGCTCGCCGAGCGTCACGTCGTCGCACGCGGTCTCGGGAAGCCACATCGCCTCCGGCGCACGGCCGAAGTGGAAGCGGAAATCCTCGATCCCCCACCGGATCTGCGTCCTCCGGTCGCGGGGCGAGGAGAGCGGCAGGATCGTGTGGTTGTAAGACTGCGCGATCGCGTTCCCGTGCCCGCCCCGCTTGCGCGCGCTGGTGCGGTCCGCCTCGCGCATCCGGCCTAGCGTGACGGGGTGCCTGCGGGCGAGCCAGGCCAGCAGGGTCGGCCCGACGTTGAAGCTCATCTCCGCGTAGTTATTGCCGATCCGGGAGACGCGCTGGAACCGATCGACGATCCGGCCGAACGCGTTCGACCGGTAGCACTCCTGGTAGACCCTCTCGTTCCAGTCGTGAAACGGCGCCGCCGAAGGCTCCGGGTCGACCTGGCCCGTCCAGGGGTTCTCTCTCGGGGGCTGGTAGAAATGCCCGTGGATAATCAGGGACTGTCGATCGTCGTGAGTCATCGCTCCGTGAATCGTACGCCTTCGCTCCCGCCGGGGCCCGCGGCCGCCGGGTGGGGCCTTGCCGTCCTCACCGCGATCAACCTCTTCAACTACCTCGACCGGTGGGTAGTGGCCTCCGTGGTCGAGAGCCTGAAGAAGGACCTGGCCCTCGACGACTTCAGGATCGGGCTCCTCGCCACGGGCTTCATCGTCGTCTACACCTTCACCTCCCCGCTCTTCGGAATCCTGGGCGACCGGGGCTCCAGGCCCCGTCTCCTCGCGTTGGGCGTCGGGATCTGGAGCGTGGCGACGGCCCTCGCGGGGAGGGCGACCGGGTTCGTCTCCCTCTTCCTCGCGCGCTCGGCCGTCGGGATCGGCGAGGCGGCCTACGGCACGATCTCTCCCGGCCTCCTGGCCGACTACTACCCGAAGAGCCGGCGGGGGCGCGTCTTCGCGGTCTTCTTCGTCGCCATCCCGGTCGGCTCCGCCCTCGGGTACGTCGTCGGCGGCCTGGTGGACCACCGCTGGGGGTGGCGCGCCGCGTTCTACGTGGCCGGCCTCCCCGGCCTCCTCCTCGCCCTGGCGGCCCTCGCGCTGCCCGACCCGCCCCGCGGCTCCCAGGACGAGGAGGGAGCGGTCCCCGAAGGCCCGGCCCCCTCGACGCGCCAGGTCTACCGCGACCTCTTCCGGAACGTCCCCTTTCTCCTGACCGTCCTGGGCTACGCCGCCTACACCTTCGCCATCGGAGGGCTCGCCTTCTGGGCCCCGGCTTTCCTCGAGCGGATGCGCGGCGTGCCCAAGAGCCAGGCGACGGTGGAGTTCGGGGCGATCGTGGTGGTGACGGGGCTCGTCGGCACGTTCGCGGGCGGGTGGCTCGGCGACCTCCTCCTGAAGCGGTGGAAGGAAGCGTACCTCTGGGTCTCGGGGGTCGCGACCCTCCTCGCGGTCCCGTTCGCCTTCGTGGCGCTCTCGTCGCCGTCCCGGGCCGTCTACCTCCCGGCGATGGTGGTGACCGAGATCCTCCTCTTCGTCTCGACGGGACCGGTGAACTCGGCGATCGTCAACGTCGTGTCGCCCGGCGAGCGGGCGAGCGCCGTCGCGCTCAGCATCTTCGCGATCCACGTCCTGGGCGACGTCCCGTCTCCGCCGCTCATCGGGGCGATCTCCGAGGCGACCGACCTCGCGCGGGCCCTCCTCATGGTACCGGCCGCCATCGCGGTGGCCGGGGCGGTCTGGACCTGGGCGGCGTGGCGGGGAGAGCGCGCCGCCAGCGGCCCGCCGTGACGGTCCGCTCGGCCGTCACCGCGTTCGCCTGGACGCTCCTCCGGATCTTCTTCCGGCGGATCGAGGTGGCCGGGCTCGCCCGCTTCCCGATGGACGGGCCGGCGATCGTCGTCCTGAACCACCCCAACGGCCTGGTCGACCCCGCGGTCCTCCTCTGCCTTTCGCCGCGGCCCGTCTCGTTCGTCGCGAAGGCGCCCCTCTTCGACATGCCGATCGTCGGTTTCCTCACGCGCGCGATCGACTCGATCCCCGTCTGGAGGCGGGAGGACGATGGGGCCGCGAGCGAGAGGACCCGGGAGACGTTCGAGAGCGCCTGCGCGCTTCTCCGGAAGGGGGGCGTCCTGGGCCTCTTCCCCGAGGGGACGAGCCACGACGACCCTCGGATGAAGCCGCTGAAGACCGGCACCGCCCGGATCGCGCTCGCGTCAGCGGCGGGCCTGGCCGGATCTCCCGAGCCGGTCCGGATCGTCCCGGCCGGCCTCTTCTTCACCGAGAAGACGACCTTCCGGAGCTCCGTCCTCCTCGTCTTCGGGGAGCCGTTCGTCGTCGAGCCCTCGCCTCCGTCGGAACACGGTCTGCCACCGCCCGCGCTGGTCCGCGCCCTGACGGACCGGATGCGGACGGCCATCGACGAGGTGACCCTCCAGGCGGACCGGGACGAGGCGCTGGCGCTGGCGGCGTGGGTGGAGGAGCTCCTCGAGCCCCTGAATGAAGGCGGGGCGGAGCCCCCGCTCGCCCGGGAGTTCGGCATCCGGCGCCGCCTGCTCCGAGCGTACGCGGACCTCAAGGAGACCAGACCCAGGGAGATCGCGCGGCTGGCGACCCGGGTCGTCCGGTACGAGTCGCTCGCCAGGGCCCTCGGGCTCGACCCCAAGGCGGCCGATCCCGGGCTCCTGACCCCGGTCCGGCTCGCCAGGACCACCGGAAAGACCGCGCTCCTGGCGCTCCTCCTCTCGCCGGCCGCGCTCCTCGGGTTCCTCGTCCACTACCCGGCCTACACGGCGGCCGGAACGGTGGCGAGCCGGTACGCCCGGGGGGACCAGTCGCTCCTGGCCACCACCAAGGTCCTCGGCTCCCTGATCTTCTTCCCGGTGACCTGGCTCGTGGCGGCCTCCGTCGCCGGCACCTGGCTCGGGTGGGCCGCGGGCGCCGCGACGTTCGTGCTGCTGCCCGCGCTGGAGTGGGCGGCCCTCCTGCTGTCCGAGCGGTTCGAGCCCTCCTGGGCCGCGCTCCGGGCGCTCGGCCTCCTCCTCTTCAAGAAGCGCGTCTATCTCCGCCTGGTGGCCGAGCGGCGCTCGATCCGGGAGGCGATCGTCCGGATCGCCGAGGAAGCTAGACTGGACACGAAGTGAGCTTCGACGTCGCGGTGGTCGGAGGAGGGATCGTGGGCCTGGCGACGGCCCGCGCCCTGGTCGGAAAGCACCGGGTCGTGGTGCTGGAGGCGGAGGACCACCTCGCGCCGCACCAGACCGGACACAACAGCGGCGTCATCCACTCCGGCCTCTACTACAAGCCCGGGTCCCTCAAGGCGCGCCTCTGCACCGAGGGGAGGACGTCGCTGGTCCGGTACTGCGCGGAACGGGGACTCCCCCACGACCTCTGCGGGAAGGTCGTCGTCGCGACCGACGCCTCGCAGGTTCCCCGGCTGGACGCCCTGGAGGCGCGCGGGAGGGAGAACGGGCTCGAGGGGCTCCGGAGGCTCGGGCCCGAAGGGATCGCCGAACTGGAGCCGCACGCGCGCGGCGTCGCCGGGCTCCATGTCCCCCGGACGGGGATCGTCGACTACGTGGCGGTCTCGAACGCCTACGCGGACGACGTGCGGAGCGGCGGCGGCGAGGTCCTCACCGGGGCCAGGGTCTCGCGGGCGAGGCGCGACGGCGGCCTCGTCCTCACGACCGGTCGGGGCGAGGTGCGGGCCCGGTTCGTGGTCGGCTGCGCGGGCCTCCAGGCAGACCGCTTCGCCCGTCTGTGCGGGGTCGACCCCGGGGTCTCCATCATCCCGTTCCGTGGCGAGTACTACGAGCTCGTCCGCGGCCGCGAGGCGCTGATCCGGAACCTGATCTACCCGGTCCCGGACCCCGCGTTCCCGTTCCTCGGCGTCCACTTCACGCGGAAGCTGGCGGGCGGCGTGGAGGCGGGGCCCAACGCGGTCCTGGCGTTCCGCCGGGAGGGGTACAGCCGGACGAGCTTCTCCGTCAGGGACTCCCTCGCGATCCTCGGGGCCCCCGGCTTCGCCACCTTCGCCTCCCGGCACCTCCGGATGGGCCTCGGCGAGTTTCGGCGGTCTTTCTCCAGGCGCCTCTTCGTCGCCGCCCTCCGCGAGCTGGTCCCCGAGCTGGGGGAGGCCGACGTGGTTCCGGCCGGCTCGGGAGTTCGGGCGCAGGCGATGAATCGCCGCGGGGAGCTCGTCGACGATTTCCACCTCGTCGAGGCGGACCGGATGCTCCATGTCCTGAACGCCCCCTCCCCCGCCGCCACCGCCTCCCTCGCGATCGGGAGGGTCGTGGCCGAGCGCGCCGAGAAGCTCTTCGGCCTCTGACCGGACTCCAGCCCCCCGGGACGTGACGGAGTCCGGACGACGGCCGGCCAGGCTCTCTGCGATGATGGAGAGTCGGCGGAAGGAGCCCCATGGACGTCGAGACGGTCCGGCCCACCGGATGGACGTCGCGACCGGCATCCCGGTGGATCCTTGCCGTCCTGGTTGCGCTCGCCGCCGGGGCCGGGGGAAGCCTCCTCGGGGGCTTCGAGCACGGCAAGGTCGCGGCGAAGGAGCCGCAGTCGTTCTACTTCCAGTACAGGGATCTGGTGTGGGGCACCGCCGGGGTGATGGCGGCGCTCCTCCTGCTGGTCGTCGGCCTCGCCGTGAACATCCTCCGGCGCCGCAGGGCCGAAGCGGCTCTCGAGAGCGAGCGGGCATTCCTGAAGTCGGTCACCGAGCGGCTGCTCGACCAAGGCCGGCAGCTCGAGCACACCGCCCACCACGACCCCCTCACCGGCCTCCCGAACCGCCTCCTCTTCCTGGACCGCTTCCGCCAGGCGATCGCCCGCTCCCACCGCTCCCACAACACCGTCGCCCTCCTCTTCCTGGACCTCGACCGGTTCAAGAACGTCAACGACACCCTCGGGCACGAGACCGGCGACGCGCTGCTCCGGGAAGTGGCCGAGCGGCTCAAGGCGAGCGTGCGGGTGGAGGACACGGTGGCGCGGCTGGGAGGCGACGAGTTCACGATCCTGATCGAGGAGTCGCGCGAGAACCCCACCGGCGTCGCGGTGGCGCGGAAGATCATCCAGGGGCTCGAGCGTCCGTTCTCCGTGGGCCAGCACCAGCTCTACGCGGGGGCGAGCATCGGCATCGCCATCTTCCCCGTCGACGGCACGTCCGTCGAGAGGCTGATCCGGAACGCCGACGCGGCGATGTACCTGGCGAAGGAGCGGGGGCGCGGGAACTACCAGTTCTTCACGGAGAGCCTGAACGAGAAGGCCCACCGCCAGCTGGTCCTCGAGACCCGGCTGCGGGAGACGCTGGCCGACGGCGGCCTCGACCTGCACTATCAGCCCATTGTCCGCCTGAGGGACGGGAAGGTCGTCGCGGCCGAGGCGCTCCTCCGGTGGACCGACCCCGAGCTGGGAACGGTGCACCCGGCCGAGTTCATCCCGGTCGCCGAAGAGACGGGCCTCATCGTGCCGATCGGCGAGGCAGTCCTCCTGAAGGCGTGCCTGGCGGCCACCCGCTGGCACGAGAACGGGTTCCCCGAGATCCGGGTCGCCGTCAACATCTCCGCGCGCCAGTTCTGGCACCAGGACCTCCCGGCCACCGTCCGGCAGGTGCTGGCCGAGTCGGGCCTCCCGGCGCGGTATCTCGAGCTGGAGCTGACCGAGAGCCTCCTCCTCCCGGACAGCGACGCGGCCGTCGACGTCCTCCAGGCCCTCCGGCGCCCGGGGATCCGCCTCTCCCTGGACGACTTCGGCACTGGCTACTCGTCCCTCGGGTACCTCAAGAGGCTCCCCTTCGACGACCTCAAGGTGGCCCAGACCTTCGTGAAAGACATCTCCGTGAATCCCAACGACGCGGCCGTCGTCCGGGCCATCCTCTCGCTGTCGAAGACGTTCGGTTTCCAGGTCACCGCCGAGGGGGTCGAGACGCGGCAGCACGTCGACTTCTTCCAGACTTACGGGTGCGACCTGGCGCAGGGCCACTACTTCAGCCCGGCCGTCCCCATGGCGGCGTTCGAGGAGCTCCTCCGCGCCCAGGAGGACCGTCCCATGTTCACGTGGGACGACGATGCCGGCCCGGGAAGGGCTTCGCATCCGGAGGACTTCGGCTCCGAAAAAATCCCTTGACATCCCGAGGCGGCATCTCTACCGTCTGCCGAAATGTTTGGTTCGCCCTTCCTCCCCGCTGCCCCGAGCGCGACCGCCGTCGCCTCGACGGGAATGTGTATGTCCATGTGGATGTGCATGGCCCCCCGCGAGCGGGAGGACGGAGGCCTGGCCGCCTAGAACGCCGCCAGACCTGAAGCGAGCCGGATCGAACCCGATCCAGCCTTCACACCGGCCCTCCCGCAGCGGAGGGCCGGTTTTCTTTTTTCCCAGCTTTGCCCTACTTCACGAGACGACGAAAGGAGACCACCCCAATGGCCACCACCACCGAAAAGGCGACCCCCAGGAAGCTCGGCCTCGGCACCCGCTCCGTCCAGGCCGCGCAGGAGAGCGCCGACCCGGCGACGACCGCCCGGGCCGTCCCGATCTACGCGACGACGTCGTACGTCTTCAACAGCCCCGAGCACGCCGCGAACCTCTTCGGGCTCCGCGAGTTCGGGAACATCTACACGCGGCTGATGAACCCCACGACCGACGTCTTCGAGCGCCGGATCGCCGAGCTGGAGGGGGGCGTCGCCGCCGTCGCCACCTCGAGCGGCCAGGCCGCCGAGACGCTGACCATCCTGAACCTCGCCCGCTCCGGCGAGTCGATCGTCTCCGCCTCGGCTCTCTACGGCGGCACCTACACTCTCTTCGAGCACACCCTCTCCCGGCTCGGGATCAGGACGACGTTCGTCGACGCGACGAGCCCGAAGGCGGTGGCCGCAGCGATCGACGAGACCACGCGCGCGGTCTACGTCGAGACGATCGGCAACCCCAAGCTGGACGTCCCCGACTTCCGTGCGCTGGCCGACATCGCCCACGCGGCCGGCGTCCCGCTCGTCGTCGACAACACCTTCGGCACTCCGCTCCTCTGCCGGCCGATCGAGCACGGCGCCGACATCGTGGTCCACTCCGCCACGAAGTGGATCGGGGGGCACGGGACCTCGATCGGCGGCGTCGTGGTGGACGGCGGCACGTTCGACTGGAAGGCCTCCCCCCGCTTCAAGCCGTTCTACGTCGACCCGGAGCCGGCGTACCACGGCCTGAAGTTCGCCGAGGCGTTCGGGGCCGCGGCGTTCGCCATCCGCCTCCGCGTCGTCCTCCTCCGCGACATCGGCGCCGCGCTCTCGCCGTTCAACTCGTTCCTCTTCCTCCAGGGGCTCGAGACCCTCCACCTCCGGATCGAGCGCCACTGCTCCAACGCGCTGGGGATCGCCCGCTTCCTCGAGACGCACCCGGCGGTCACTTGGGTCCGCTACCCGGGCCTCGCCTCGCACCCGACCCACTCGCTGGCGAAGAAGTACCTCGGCGGCGGCTTCGGCGGCGTCCTCACCTTCGGCGTGAAAGGGGGCGAGGCCGCGGCGAAGAAGGTGATCTCCGCCTCGAAGCTCTTCTCGCTCGTCGCGAACGTCGGCGACGCCAAGAGCCTGATCATCCACCCCTGGAGCACGACCCACGAGCAGCTGACCGAGACGGACCGCCTCGAGGCGGGCGTCAGCCCCGACCTCCTCCGCCTGTCGGTCGGCATCGAGGACTTCGAGGACCTGCGCGACGACCTCGACCAGGCGCTGAAGGCGGCGGTCGCATGAGCGCCGAGAGCGAGGAGGGCCTGCGGTTCCTCACCGTTCCCTCCTTCGAGCTCGAGTCGGGAGAGGTGCTGGAGGAGGTCCGGCAGGCCTTCAGCCTTCTCGGCACCCTGGATGCCGGACGGAAGAACCTCGTCCTCCTCTTCCATTCGCTCACCGGCAACACCGACGCGGCCTCGTGGTGGGAGGGCGTCGTGGGGCCGGGCCTGGCGATCGACACCGACCGGTTCGCTGTCCTCTGCCCCAACCTCCTCGGCTCCTGCTACGGCACCACGTTCCGGCGCCGGCCCGGGGCCGCGGGGCCGCGGCCGACGGTCACCACGCGGGACCAGGCGCGCCTGGTCGCCCTCGTCATGGACGAGCTAGGCGTCGCCTCCGCCGCGTTCGTCTCGGGCGGGTCGCTCGGCGGGATGGTGACGCTGGAATTCGCGGCGACCTTTCCGGACCGGGCGCGGGCCGCGGTGGCGTTCGCCTCTCCCGCGGTCCAGTCGGCCTGGGCGCAGGGCTGGAACCTCGTCCAGCGGCGGGCGATCGAGCTGGGAGGAAGCGAAGGGCTGGCCGTCGCCCGGATGGTCGGCATGCTGACCTACCGGACTCCCGACGAATTCGACGGCCGCTTCCTGGGCCGGGCCGGCCTCCCGGAGCCGCACGCGATCCAGACGTACTTGCGGCGGCACGGGGAGAAGCTGGTGGCGAGGTTCGACACGGAGACCTACCTCTCGCTGATGGAGACGATGGACACGCACGACGTCGGCCGCGGCCGCGGGGGCGCCCCCGCCGCGCTCCGCGCGTTCCGCGGGCGCCTCGTCGGCGTCGGCATCCCCGGGGACGTCCTCTACCGCGCCGAGGAGGTCAAGGGGTGGGCGGACGGGGCCGGCGCCTCTTTCCGCTACCTCTCCTCGTCGCACGGGCACGACGGGTTCCTGCTGGAGAAGGCCGCGGTCGCGCGCCTCATTTCCCACGAGCTTCCGCCGGGCAGCCGACCCGCCTTGCCGGACGCGGTCGCGTGGAGAGGCTGGATCGCTCCTGCCGCCTCGCCCCTCCCCGGCTGATCCGGCTCAGGACCGGAACGCCGGGAAAGTGCCGGAACGCAGCACGGGTTCTCCGCGGTCGGGCCCCGGCAGGGAGAACGAGAAGACCGCCCCCGCTCCCACGGTCCCTTCCCCCCAGACCCGCCCGCCGTGCCGGGCGACGATCCTCTGCACCAGGGCGAGGCCGACTCCCGTCCCCTCGAACTCCGCCGCCCCGTGCAGGCGCTTGAAGACCCCGAAGAGCTTCGCCGAGTTGGCCATGTCGAAGCCGACACCGTTGTCCCTGATGGCGTAGACGCTCTGGCCTCCGTCGGTCGAGCCCGTCACCTCGATCCGGGGCGGGTCCGACCGGGCCGAGAACTTGACCGCGTTCGACACCAGGTTCGTCCACACCTGCCTCAGAAGCGACGGGTCACCCCAGGCCGCGGGAAGGTCCCTGACCGCGAAGACGACTCGTTCCCTTTCGGAGACGTCCTGGACCACCTCCTCGAAGACGTGCCGGACCAGCTCCCCCATCGGGACCGCGCTCTTCCGCACCTCCGCCCGGCTCGTCCGCGAGAACGCGAGGAGGTCGTCGACCAGTCTCTTCATCCGGACCGCGTTCTGCCGGACCACGCCGAGCAACCGCTGGCTCTCCGGGTCCAGGGCTTGCCCCGCCCGTTCGGAGACCCTCCTCGAGAACCCGTCGATCGCCCGGAGCGGCGCCCGGAGGTCGTGCGAGACCGAGGACGAGAACAACTCGAGCTCTCGGTTCACGGCCTCGAGCTGGGCCGTCCGTTCGGCGACCTTCTCCTCCAGGGATTCGTTCAGGCGGCGGATCTCCTCGTCGGCCCGCCGCCGTTCGGCGATGTCGCGAGTGACCCCTCGCAGCTCCACGTGGCCGTTCTCCGGGTTCCGGTAGTACCCGGAGACGATCTCGGTCCAGACGAAAGACCCGTCCCGGTGCGGTTGCGACAGCTCGTCCGTGTAGAAGACCCCGGGTTTCTCGCCTCCCGCGACGAACTCGGCGGCCCGCTTCCGGGTCGACGCCCTGAGGCGCTCGCCGACCTCCGGCTGGAAGGGCTGGCCCAGCGGCATCCTCAGGACCTCCTCGACCGGATATCCCAGGAGCCGCTCGATGGCCGGACTGACGTACCGGTAGGACATCGTCTCGGTGTCGAGGACCCAGGCGACGTCCTTCACGTTCTCGGTCAGGATCCGGTAACGCTCGGCCGCCTTCCGCGCGACCTCCTCGGCCTTCCGGCGCTCGGTGACGTCGTGGACGAGCGAGAGCGTCCGTTCCTCTGCGCCGATCCGGAGGATCGAGATCTTGATCTCCACCGGGAAGAGAGTGCCGTCCTTTCGCCGGTGGACCGTCTGGAACGTGGTGATCCCCACCTTCCGGCGGGCGGCCGAGTCGGCCCGGAACCGCTCAGGCGTCAGGTTCGGGGCGACGTCGAAGATCGTCATCCCGAGGAGCTCCTCCTGCGTGTAGCCCGTCTGCCGGCACGTCTCGAGATTCACGGCGACGTAACGGCCCTCGCCGTCGAGGAGCTCGAACCCTTCTCCGGCCTGCTCGACCAGCGTCCGGAACCGGGCCTCGCTCTCCCTCACGACCTTCTCCGCCCGGACGCGCTCGGAGACGTCGCGTGCGGTCGTGTGGATGCAGGTGACGCCACCCACGCTCAGGGGGCGGTTCGAGAACTCCGTCTCGACCTTGGTGCCGTCCTTCCTCCGGATCGCCGCCTTGCTCAGCATCGCCTCTCCCGCGAGGATCCGCTCGTGAAAGCTGTTGTAGGCGTGGAGATCGGCGGCGTCGTGGAGGTCCGGGATCGACATCGACAGGAGCTCGTCGCGGGAATAGCCGGTGAGGGCAGAGGCGGCCCGGTTGGCGGCCAGAAACCGCCCTTCGCCGTCCGACAGGAAGATCGCATCCCGGGAACCTTCGAAGATGGCTTCCAGCCAGGTCTCTGCGGACCCGCCGAACTCGCCGAGGACTCCCGCGACCGGCATTCAGTGGCCCCCTTCCGGCTTCGGGGAGTCTGTCACGGTCTTCATGCGGTGGGCGCTCGAGGCCGGAGGGCGCGTTCCTCGCCGGAGAGCCTCGCCGGAGGCCGCTCCGGCCGGAGCGGGAGGGAGAACGAGAAGCAGGCGCCTTCCCCGACGGCTCCCTCCGCCCGGACCTCGCCGCCGTGCCGGGAGACGATCCGGCGCACGAGCGCGAGGCCCACGCCGGTTCCCTCGAACTCGGTCATCCCGTGGAGGCGCTGGAAGACGCCGAACAGCTTCGCCGCGTAGGCCGGGTCGAAGCCCGCCCCGTTGTCGCGGACGCGGTAGACCGTCATGTCCCCTTCGACCGCCCCGCTGACCTCGATGCGGGGCGAGAGCGAGTGGGCCGAGAACTTCACGGCGTTCGAGAGGAGGTTCACCCAGACCTGCCGCAGAAGCCGCCCGTCCCCCCACGCGTCCGGCAGCTCGCCCACCGCAAAGGCGATCCGTTCCCGGTGGTCGGCTTCGGAGACGATCTCCAGGAACACCGACCCGGCGAGGGCCTCCGAGCTCACGACCGTCCGGCGGATCTCGCCCCGTCCGGCCCGGGAGAATGCGAGGAGGCCGTCGATCAGCTCGGACATCCGCCGCGTGTTCGACCGGATCACCCCGAGGAGGCGCATCCCCTCCTCGTCGAGGAGCGGGCCGTACCGGTCGACGACCCGCCGCGAGAAGCCGTCGATCGCGCGGAGCGGCGCCCGGAGGTCGTGCGACACGGAGTAGGAGAACCCCTCCAGCTCCAGGTTGGCCGACTCGAACTCGGCCGTCCGCTCCTTCACGCGGCGCTCCAGGTCGGCGCTGGAAGCCTCGAGATTCTCCCTGGCCAGCTGGAGCTCGGTGACGTCCTGAAGGTGGGCGATGAAGCAAAGCGGCTCGCCGCGGGAGTCCCGGACCAGCGAGCTGGAGACCTGCCCCCAGACGACCCCGCCGTCTCGCCGGAGGTACCGCTTGACGAACGCGGCGTGCCCGCTCTCCCCCGCGATCGCCCGCTCCATGAACCCCGGCGCGATCTCGAGGTCGTCGGAGTGGGTGACGTCGGCCACGCTCATCCGCTCGAGCTCGTCCCGGGTGTAGCCGAGCAGGCGGCACGTGGCGTCGTTCACCCGCAGGAACCTCCCGTCAGTGCTCAGGACGCAGACGCTCAGGTTCACGTCCTCGAAGGCCGCGCGGAACCGGGCCTCGCTCTCCCGCAGCGCTTCCTCCTGACGCTTGCGGCCCGAGATGTCGAGGACGCTGGAGAGGCGGCACGGGCGCCCCCCGATCGAGACCTCGACCACCGAGAGGAGGCAGGTCAGGAGATTGCCCTCCCTGGTCCGGAAGGCGACTTCCCGGCCGTAGACCTTCCCTTTCTCCTTCATCTCGGCCAGGACGCCGCCCAGGTCCTCGGGACGATCGAACATGCCCAGGTCGCGCACCCTGTGACCGACCAACTCTTCCCGCCGGTAGACCATGTCCCGGAGGAAGACGTCGTTGACGTCGATCACGGTCCCCTCGGGCATCGAGGTGAGGAGGTTCGCGACCGGGCTGGACCGAAAGACCGCGGCGAAGGTCCGCTCCGACTCGCCGAGGGCCCTCTCGGCTGCCTCCCGCTCCCTCACGTCCCGGAGGAGGGCCAGGAAGAGCACCTCTCCGCCCACCTCGAGGCGCCCGAGCCGGATCTCGACGGGAAGCCTCGTCCCGTCTTTCCTGCGGAGGTGATCGAGGCGGGTGTGCGGGAGCCCGGCGCGGATCTTCTTCCAGGCCGACTGGGCTCCTTCCAGCCAGAACGTCTCGTGGATGTCCTCCAGCCGGAGGGCCACGAGCTCCTCGCGGGAATACCCAAGGGTGTCGCACGCGCGACGGTTCGCGTCCCGGATCCTCCCCTGCCCGTCGTGGACCAGGAAGCCCTCCTCGGCCTGGTCCACCTGGGCCCGGAAACGGTCGTCCCGCCGCCTCAGCATCGCGACCGAGAGGGCAGCCAGCTCCGCCGGGTCGACCGGTTCCTCCAGGAGGGCGTCCGCGCCGGCCTCCAGGACCTTCGCCCGCGTGGCGGCCGGACATCCTCGCGGCACGACGAGGACGAGGGGGACCTCCCGGGTGGCGAGATCGGCTTTCAGGACGGAGCAGAGCTCCACCCCCTCGTCGCCCCGGGCGCGAGGGTTCAGGACGATCATGTGCGGCGCCAGAGCAACGATCTGCCCGGCCGTCCGGGGGCCGAGCGACATCTCGATCACCTCCGCACTGGGAAAGCGGTCCTTCAGGAACCCCGCCTCGGGCGCGGGTCCTGGTCCATCACAAACCGCCAGGAAGATCATGCGGCTACCTCGAATTCCGTGGGTCCATCGCAGGCCACCCCGGAAGGGCTCCGTGGCGCCTCAGCGGCGATTCTATTCCGTTCCGGTTTCGACCTCCGCGGATTTCGTCATCCGGAGAACCTCCGCCACGAGCTTCTCGATCCCCTCGGCCGCCTCGGAGATCCTCCCGGCGAGCATGTAGGCCGGGGTGGTGACGAGCTTCCCCTTCCCGTCGACGACGATCGAGCCGACCGCGCACAGGACGTGGTGCGCGCCCATGGCGCTCATCTTGCCGGCGGTCCCGGCGTCGGTCCCGATCGTGAGCGACGGCTTCTCGCCGCCCAGTAGCTTCGCCAGGATGACGGGTGCGATGCACATCGCCCCCACCGGCTTGCCCGACGCGTGGACCTCCCGGACCAGCCTGCCGACCCCCGGGTCGACCTGGCAGCCGTCGCCGTCCACCGCAAACGTGCAGAGGTTCTTCGCCGCCCCGAATCCCCCGGGGATCACGATCGCGTCGAATTCCGCCGCGCTGGCCTTCGCCACGTCGCGGACGGCCCCCCGCGCGATCCGGGCCGCCTCGACCAGGACGTTCCGGGTCTCGCCCGCAGCGGGCTCTCCGGTCAGGTGGTTCACCACGTGCATCTGCGGGACGTCGGGCGCCAGGCAGACGATCTCGGCGCCGGCGCGGTCGAGCGCGAGGAGCGTGAGGACGGCTTCGTGGATCTCGGCGCCGTCATAGACGCCGCAGCCGGCGAGGATCACCCCGATTCGCGGACTGGCCATGGTTCCCCTCCTGGGGCGAATCATAGCCAACGCGGCCGGGGAGCGCCCCCTTTTTCTGAGACGGTGTCTCTGCTGATATCATCTCCTTCCCGAAAGGAGGCCCCCGTGAAGAGATCAGTCGTCCTCGCCGCCCTCGCCCTGCCGATCGTCCTGGTCGCCGTCCCGGTCAGCGCCGAGGAGAAGGCCGCAGCTCCCGCCGCCGCCCCGGCCGCCGACGTCAGGCCACCCGCCAACCCCGGCACCGCCGGGCTGGGAGGGGTCTACGTCTTCGTCCATCGGAACCTGGTGAAGGCGGCCGAGAAGGTGCCCGAGGAGAGCTACGTCTTCAAGCCCGCCGCCGACGTCCGGACGTTCGGCCAGCTCGTCGGCCACCTCGCCGACTCCCAGTTCGCGATATGCGGGACCGTCCTCGGGGAGAAGGCCGCCCCGCGCGACGTCGAGAAGACGAAGACGGCCAAGGCCGACCTCGTCGCCGCCCTGAAGGAGTCGTGCGCCGTCTGCGAGAGGGCGTTCCAGGTCTCCGACGCCGACGCGGCGAAGCCGGCGGAGATCTTCGGCATGAAGATGAACGGGTACGGCCTCCTCGGCCTCGCGCTGGCCCACGGCTACGAGCACTACGGGAACATGACGACGTACATGCGGATGAAGGGGATCGTCCCTCCGTCGAGCGAGGGGCGCCCGCCGGCCGACCCGCACGGCAAGCCGGCGGAGACGGCCCCCGGAAAGAAGTAGCGCCGGGCTACCGGCTATTCCTTGGCCCCGTGGAACTGCTCTTCCTCGGTGGAGCCCTTCAGCGCCGAGGTGGAGACGTGGTCGCCGATCACGGTGGTCTGGACGAGGTCGAAGTACCCGGCGCCCACGAAGCTCTGGTGCTTGATCGCGCGGAACCCCGCCGTCCGCTCCATCTCGAACTCGTGCTCCTGCAGGCGGACGAAGGCGCTCATCCCGTCGGTCTTGTATCCGTGCGCCAGCTCGAACATCGAGGCGTTGAGCGTGTGGAACCCGGCCAGCGTGATGAACTGGAACTTGTACCCCATGTCGCCCAGCTCCTCCTGGAACGCGGCGATCTGGGAGTCGGAGAGCTTCCGCTTCCAGTTGAACGACGGCGAGCAGTTGTAGGCGAGCATCTTGCCGGGGAACTTCTCGTGGACCCTTCTCGCGAACTCGCGCGCCTCCTCGACGTCGGGAGTCCCGGTCTCGCACCAGACGAGGTCGACGTACGGGGCGAACGCGCAGGCGCGCGCCGCCGCGTACTCGATGCCGTCCTTGACGATGTAGAAGCCGTCGCTCGTCCGGTCGCCGGTCAGGAACTCCCGGTCCACCTGGTCGATGTCGCCGCGGATCAGGCCGGCCCCGAGGGCGTCGGTCCGGCCGACCAGGACGACCGGGACCCCCATCACGTCCGCCGCCAGCCGCGCCGAGATCAGCTTCTGGATGAACTCGTGGATCGGGACGAGGACCTTCCCGCCCATGTGCCCGCACTTCTTCAGCGAGGAGAGCTGGTCCTCCAGGTGGATGCCGCCGGCTCCCGCCTCGATCATCGACTTGATCAGCTCGAAGGTGTTGAGGGGACCCCCGAACCCGGCCTCGGCGTCGGCGACGATCGGGGCGAAGTAGTAGACGTCGCTCCGCCCTTCCATGTGCTGGATCTGGTCCGCCCGCATCAGGGCGTTCGTGATCCGGCGGATGACGGTCGGGACGCTCGTCACCGGATAGAGGCTCTGGTCGGGGTACATCGTCAGGGCGTCGTTCGCGTCGCCCGCCACCTGCCACCCGGAGAGGTAGATCGCCTTCAGCCCCGCCTGGACCTGCTGGACCGCCTGGTTCCCAGTCAGGGCACCGAGGGCGCGGACGAACTTCTCCGTGTGAAGGAGATTCCAGAGCCGTTCGGCCCCCAGCCGGGCGACCGAATAGTCGAGGTGGATCGTGCCCCGGAGACGGTCTACCTCGAGGGCGGAATAGGGGCGGACGATCCCCTTCCAGCGGAGGTCGTTGGACCACGAGCGCTCGAGCTCGCTGATGGACTGTGTGCGGTACATGGGGGAACCCTCCTCACGTTTGTATTCGTTCTCAATCTCAGAGCCCTGCGGCACCCCCCAACTCTACCCCGCATTTCGCGGAACGTGCACTTCCGGGCACCACGGAGTCACCTTCTGACACGGGCCGAGCGGCTCCTACCCGCACCGGACTCGCCCCGGAAACTGCCGCCACGGACCGAAGATATTCGTTCCCAGCCATTTACGATGGAGTCGTGATCGATATCCCGCCGTACCCGGTGCTGCGCCTCTCCCAGGTCATCCGCTGTGGCGGAAGTTGATCACGTCGCCGTCCTGGACGACGTACTCCTTCCCTTCGAGCCTCAGCGTTCCGTGCGTCTTGCAGACGGCGAGCGAGCCGGCCTCGATCAGCGTCTGGAAGGCGACGACCTCCGCGCGGATGAACCCCTTCTCGATGTCGGTGTGGATCGCCCCGGCGGCCCGGACCGCGGTCGTCCCGGCCGGGATCGACCAGGCCCGGCACTCGTCCTCTCCCGCGGTGAGGAACGAGATCAGGCCGAGCAGCGCGTACGCGGCGCGCAGGAGCCGGTCCAGGGCGCGGTCGGGGAGCCCCATCCCGCTGAGGAACTCGGCCTGCTCGCCCAGAGACATCCGGGAGATCTCCTGCTCCAGCGGCGCGCAGACGGCCGAGAAGGCGACGCCCGGCGCTCCGTCCCACTTCCCGAACCCCGCCTTCTTCACGGCGCCCGCGAGGTCGCCCGTCTCCTCCTCCCCGACGTTGAGGACGACGAGAAGCGGCTTCAACGTGAGGAACGTGAACCCCCGCAGGATCTTCCTCTCCTCGGCCGTCAGGTCGATCTGGCGGAGCGGCGTCCCGGCGTCGAGGGCGGCGCGGCACTTCTCCACCGCGTCCCGCTCGGCGACCAGCTCGGGGGACTTCTTCTTCTGCATCTCCCGCCCGATCCGCTCCAGCCGGTTTCCCGCGATGGAGAGGTCGGACAGGAGGAACTCCGTCTCCATCAGGTCCAGGTCGCGGGCCGGGTTCACGTCCCCCTCCGGGTGCGGGATGACGTCGGAGGCGAACGCGCGAACGACGACGGCGAGGCCGTCCATCATCTTCAGCTCCGGCAGGTTCATGCTCTGTCCGCCCCCCTTGGTGATCCCGGGGACGTCGACGAACCGGACCACCGCCGGAGTGTGCTTCTTCGGCTTGTACATCGCGGTGAGCCGGTCGAGCCTGGGGTCGGGCACCAGGGCGGTCCCGACGTGAGGCTCCCGCTTCCCCCCCGCGGTGCCGGGGTCGTGCCCGGTCAGGAGCGAGAAGAGGGTGGTCTTGCCCGAAAGCTCCAGTCCGACGATTCCGAATTCCATTCCGTTCTCCTGTGACGGGCCCGGGGCGCGCCCGCGGCCGGATGATACGGGACGCTATCGAAGGGAGGCCGTCGCGAAGAGGCCCGCGTCGGCCGCCAGGAGCGGGGGGGAGAGGAGGTTCCCTTGCGCCAGGTCGAACCCTTCCACCCGGAGCCACGCGAGCTGCTCCTCGGTCTCCACCCCCTCGGCCGTGACCGCCATCCCGAGCTCGTGCGCCAGGACGAGGATCGCCCGCGCCACCGCGGCCTCGCGCTCGCCGTGGTGGACGCGCGAGATGAAGGCGCGGTCGAGCTTCAGCTCCTGCGCCGGGAAGCGGACCAGGTAGCCGAGCGACGAGTAGCCGGTCCCGAAGTCGTCGAGCGCCAGCTGGACACCCAGCGCGCGGATCTTCGAGAGGACCACGAGCGCCTCCTCCGGCCGGTCCAGCAGGACGCTCTCGGTGATCTCCAGCCGGAGCAGGCGCGGGTCGATCCCAGCCGTCGCGACCGCCGCCTCCACCTCCTCCACGAGGGCCGGGGAGGCGACCTGCCTGAGGGAGAGATTGACGCTCATCCGGAGAGGCGCCTCCGCGCGCCCCTCGTTCCAGGCGCGGAGCTGGCGGCACGCCTCCCCGAGGACGAAGCGGCCGATCGGGACGACGAGGCCGGTCTCCTCGGCGATCGGGATGAACTCGGGCGGGAGGAGGAGGCCACGCCGGGGGTGCCGCCATCTCACCAGCGCCTCGAACCCCGCCAGCCGAGACGACGCGACGGAGACGACCGGCTGGTAGACGACGGTGATCTCGCCGCGGTCGACCGAGCGCCGGAGGGCGCTCTCCAGGTCGAGGCGGCTCACGGCGGTCTGGTGCATCGCCTCGTCGAAGAGGACGTACCGGTCCCGCCCCGCCTGCTTGGCCCGGTTCATCGCCGTGTCGGCGTCGCGGAGGAGGTCCTCCGCGGATTGGCGTCCGCGCGTCGCGATGGCGATCCCGGTCGAGATGGTCACGTGGAGCGTGTGCCCCTCCACGACCATCGGCTCCTCCAGCGCGAGACGGATCCGGTCCGCCACGCGGATCGGGCTCGACTCGTCGATGACGTCGTCGAGGACGACCAGGAACTCGTCCCCCCCCAGCCGTCCGAACGTGTCTCCGGGCCGGAGCAGCAGGGAGACGCGCCGCACGACCTCCCTGAGGAGCTCGTCGCCGGCGCGGTGCCCGAGGCTGTCGTTGACGTGCTGGAAGCGGTCGAGGTCGAGGAAGAGGATGGCGCACTGCGAGCCGAGGTGGAGCTCGGTCCGCCGGAGGGCCACGCCGAGCCGGTCGAGGACGAGGGCCCGGTTCGGGAGGTCGGTCAGGCGGTCGTAGAACGCGCTTCGCGCCAGCCGCTCCTCGGCGAGCTTCCGGGCCGAGACGTCGCGGACCGTCCCGGCGGCGCGGAGGGCCCGGCCGGCGGAGTCGCGCTCGGCGACCCGGCCCCGCAGGTGGACCCACCTCCAGCCTCCGGTCTTCACCCGGAGGCGCAGCTCGGCCTCCAGGGCGGGCGTCAGGCCGCGGAGGTGCTCCGAGATCGAGGCGTCGAGCGTTGGAAGGTCCTCCGGGTGGATGTGCGCCCGGACGGCCTGGGGCGTCCAGCGGAGCTCGTCCGGGCCGTAGCCGAGCAGCTCCGACCAGCGGGCGTCGACCACGACGACGCCCGCGGAGAGGTTCCAGTCCCACATCGCCAGCCCCGCCCCCGCCAGCGCCAGCTCGAGCCGCTCGCGGCTCTCCTGCAACGCCACCTGGTCCTGCCGGTGCTCGGTCATGTCCTCCACGATCGCGATCCCCCCGGCCACCGACCCGTCCTCCGCGAAGAAGGGGGCCGCCCGGAGCGTCGCCCAGACCCGAGCCGCGGCCGTCGTCGCCTGGTAGGGGCCTTCCCGGTAGGCCTCCTTCCCCTCGAGCGCGGCCCTCAGCGTCGGGAGGATGCTCCGGTCCCGGAGGCGGTCGAGGTCGAGGCCGATCAGGCGCTCCCGCGACGACTGGAGGATCGCGACGAACCGGTCGTTGCAGTCGGTCACCCTCATCGACCGGTCGTAGATCACGACGCCGACCGGCGAGCGGTCGAACAGGAGCCGGCCCCGGTCCGGGACGCGCGGCGCATCCTCGGCACGGCGGCGGCTCATCCTTCGCCCGGAAAGGGCGACCGGCGGGTCCGTCTCGCCCTTGTCAGAGGTCGTCTTCGACACGCGGCTCCTCGATTCCGAAACCCAAGTCTATCGCTCGGTCCACCGGGACGCCCCGCCCGACCGCCGCTCCCCCTAGAATCACGTGTCCGGCCCTCCCCGAGCGCGGGCCGGGGAGAGAGGCGCCATGCCCGTCAACCTGAAAAACCGCCACTTCCTGACGATCCACGACTTCACCAGGGGAGAGGTCCGGTACCTTCTCGACCTCGCGCACGATCTCAAGCGCGCCAAGTACTCCGGGACCGAGCGGCCGCGTCTTTCGGGGAAGAACATCGCGCTGATCTTCGAGAAGGACTCGACCCGCACCCGCTGCGCCTTCGAGGTCGCCGCCCACGACCAGGGCGCGCACGTCACCTATCTCGGCCCGTCGGGCTCCCAGATCGGCAAGAAGGAGTCGATGAAGGACACGGCCCGCGTCCTCGGGCGGATGTACGACGCCGTCGAGTACCGCGGGCACGGCCAGGCGGTCGTGGAGGAGCTGGCGCGGCACGCCGGCGTCCCCGTCTGGAACGGGCTGACCGACGAGTTCCACCCGACCCAGATCCTGGCCGACCTGCTGACGATGGAGGAGCACTCGGACCGGCCGCTCCCGGCCCAGGCCTTCTGCTTCCTCGGCGACGCCCGGAACAACATGGGGAACACGCTGATGCTGGGCGGGGCGCTGATGGGGATGGACGTCCGCCTCGGCGCGCCCAGGCACCTCTGGCCGGAGGAGGGGCTCGTCGCGACGGCCCGCGAGCTGGCGAAGGGCTCGGGCGGGAAGGTGACGCTGACCGAGGACCCGAAGGCTGCCGTCTCTGGGTGCGACTTCGTCCACACCGACGTCTGGGTCTCCATGGGCGAGCCCGACTCGGTCTGGGAGGAGAGGATCCGGCTCCTCGGGCCCTACCAGGTCAACGCCCCGCTGATGTCGGCGGCCGGCAACCCGGCGTGCAAGTTCATGCACTGCCTCCCCGCCTTCCACGACCGCCACACGAAGGTGGGCGAGGAGATCTTCCGGAAGTTCGGGCTCGACGGGATGGAGGTGACCGACGAGGTCTTCGAGTCCCCCGCCTCCGTCGTCTTCGACCAGGCCGAGAACCGGGTCCACACCATCAAGGCCGTGATGGTGGCGACGCTCGGGGACTGACCGCGTGAGGATCGTCGTCGCCCTGGGGGGCAACGCTCTCCTCCGGCGCGGGGAGCCGATGACCGCCCAGGCCCAGCGGGAGAACATCCGCCGGGCCTGCCAGGTGATCGCGCCGATCGCGGCGGGGAACGACATCGTGGTCTCGCACGGCAACGGGCCGCAGGTGGGCCTCCTCGCGCTCCAGCAGGCGGCCTACCTCGGCGTCGAGCCCTACCCGCTCGACATGCTCGGCGCCGAGACCGAAGGGGCGATCGGCTACGTCATCGAGCAGGAGCTGGGGAACCTCCTTCCCTTCGAGCGCCCGTTCGCCACGATCCTCTCGATGACCGAAGTCGACCCGAACGACCCGGCCTTCCTCCACCCGACGAAGCCGATCGGCCCCGTCTACGCAAAGGGAGATGCCGACCGGATCGCGGCCGAGAAGGGGTGGACGTTCGCTCTCGACGGCGACCGGTGGCGGAGGGTCGTCCCCTCCCCCCGGCCGAAGCGGATCTTCGAGACGCGGCCCGTGGAGTGGCTCCTGGAAAAGGGGACGGTCGTCATCTTCGCGGGGGGCGGAGGAATCCCGACGATGTACGTGGAGGGCAACAGGCTGGTCGGCGTCGAGGCGGTGATCGACAAGGACCTCGCCTCGTCTCTCCTCGCCCGCGAGATCGCGGCCGACGCCTTCGTCATGGCGACCGACGCCGACGCCGTCTACACGGGCTGGGGGACGAAGGAGGCGCGGGCCATCCGCCGGATCCACCCCGCCGAGCTCCGGAAGCTCTCCTTCCCGGCCGGCTCGATGGGCCCGAAGGTCGAGGCCGCCTGCGATTTCGCGGAGCAGACGGGGAAGGCGGCGTCCATCGGCGCGCTGGAGGACGTCGC
>CAIMWE010000076.1 GCA_903845115.1 uncultured Acidobacteriota bacterium
CCTCGGAGGAGCGACAACAAAGCAGATGGCCGCGCGCCGCCCGAACCCGAAGGGCGTAAGGCGGCTGCGGGCGATTTCTGCGTTGCGCCTCCTCGGCGGAGAGCCAACTCCAGCCTGCGTCGGCGCGCCTTGAAAGCGCCTCGCAGGCGCCATGCGCGCACGTCACCGTATTTGTGGAGCGGGGTACTTAGGCTTCCCCGGGGCGCGCCACGAGGCGGTCGTAGAGGATCATCGCGACCGTCCCGGCGAGGCCGATCGCCGACAGGATGACCCAGGCGCCCGCGGGCCGCCCTTGCTGGACGTAGCGGGTGACGAGGAACCCGCCGAGCGGCCCGGCGAGGAGCGCCCCGACCGCGACCGGCAGGAACGCGAACCCCATGTACGTCCCGACCTGGTCCTTCGGTGCCAGGTCGGCCACGTATTCGTAGAAGCGGGGCGCCTGGAGCACCTCTCCGAACGCCAGCAGGAACATCGCCCCGGCGGCTGCCTGCCACGACGGGAAGAAGAGGAGGAGCAGCCACGAGGATCCGGCGACGGCGAAGCTGGCGGTCATCGCCACCAGCGGGCGGAAGCGGCGCGTGAGGGCCGAGACCGGCACCGTCAGGAAGATCACCGAGAAGGACTCCAGGGAGCCGATCAGCTCGAAGCGCGTCACGTGGAGCACGTCCCGCACGTAGAACGGGAAGAGGTCGTAGACCTGCCAGAACATCACCCAGAAGGCCGACAGGATGCCGAGAAACGCGAGGAACCGGACGTTCCCCAGGACGAGCGCCGCGTCCCGGAAGATCGCCGCGAGAGTCCGCTTCTCCCCCTCGGGCGCCCCCTCGGGCTCTCGGAAGAACGCGAGCGTGGCGAGGAAGAGGAGGAAGGACGTCCCCGAGGCACCGACGAGGACCCACGCGATCCCGACGCTCAGGCGCACCTGGCTCGCGAGGATCGGCCCCAGCCAGCCGCCGATGTTCACCAGCGTGTAATAGACGGAATAGCCGAGGGACTTCGTCTCGCCGGTCGTGGTCCGCGCCACCGTCCCGACGATGCAGGGCTTGATGAGCGACCCGCCGACCGCCGTCACCAGGAGGGCACCGACGACCCACGCCTTCGCCCCGACGGCGGCGACGAGGGGGGCGCCCACCGGCAGCCCGGCGAGAGCGATGAGGAAATACCCCACCGAGAAGATCGCGAAGCAGGCGGCGAGGCTCCGGCGGAACCCGTAACGGTCGACGAACGGGCCGGCCAGCGTGGGGAGGCAGAAGACGGCGAACCCGTAGAACCCCACCAGGCTGATCCCGAGAGACCCGAGCCCGACGGTCTCGGCCAGGAACACCGCCAGGACGATCTTCGAGCCATAGAAGGAGAAGCGCTCGAACAGCTCGAGCGTGTTCGCGACCCAGAACGCGCGCGAGAATCCTGTCCGGAATTCGTTCCACCGGGCGGCAAGGTCCACGGGCTCCCCTTTCGGCCCGAGAGGATACCCGGTCGGGTTCCCGGCGGCCCTATCAGTCTCGGCCGCGGCCGAGCAGGTACCCCACCGCGACGCCCACCCCGAGCGCTCCGAGGGCCATGAGGAAGGCGTTGTCCCGGCCGGCCCGGTCCACCGTCCTCCAGCGCCTCACGAGCTCCGCCTGCACCTTCCGCTTCAGGTGGCGTCCTTCGTACTTGGCCTCCTCGAGTGAGTCCTCGATCTTTCCGGCCACGACCGCCACGGCCTCCTGGAGACGCCCTCCGGCGTCGATCGTCCCCTCCCGCAGGGACCCGACGAACGATTCCTGATCTTTAGCTGCCATCGTCAGTCTCCATTCCTTAGAATCATCTCACTTCCCGTCACCGTCCGCTCCGGCCCGAGGCGACCTCCCGATTTGAATCCCAAGCACTTCCTCGCCGCGCTCTACGACGCCGCCGTCGCGGCAGTCGATCCCGAACGGCTGGTCCAGGAGGCGCTCGGACGGCGGACGGGAGCGCTCGTCGTCCGGTCCGTCGCCGACCCCGGACGGCGGGAGTTCGTCTTCGTTCCGGACCGGCTGGTCGTCCTGGCCCTCGGGAAGGCGGCGGTGCCGATGGCCCTCGGAGCCAGCCGCGCCCTCGGGACCCGGGTCGACGCCGCCCTCGTCGTCGCTCCCGAGGGAAGCGCCAGGGGAAACCTGCCCCAGGGCTACCGGCTCCTCGAGGCCGGCCACCCGCTCTCCGACGGCCGGAGCCTCGAGGCGGGGGAGGCGTGCCTCTCCCTGGCCTCCTCCCTTCGGAGCCGCGACCTCTTCCTCGTCCTCCTTTCGGGTGGCGGCTCGAGCCTGGCCGCCGCGGTCCAGCCCGAGGTCGGTCTCGACGACAAGGTCCGGACCGTCTCGCTCCTCGCGGCCGCAGACGCCTCGCTCGCGGAGATTCACGTCGTCCGGGGGGCCCTCTCGCGGCTGAAGGCGGGCCGCCTCGCCGCCGCTGCCGGATCGGCCAGCGTCGTGACGCTCGTCCTCTCCGACGCGGCGGACGGTGGATGGCACCTCGTCGCTGGAGGACCGACCCTTGGCCTCCCCGCGCTCGGGCGCGAGCCGCTCGCGATCCTGGACCGGTACCGGCTCGTCCCTCTCCTCCCCCAGTCCGTCCGGACCTTCCTCGCCGCCCCCGGCGGCGACCTGCCGGTCGCCAGCCCCGGGAACCGGTGGAGCGTCCTCTTGGGCGACATCCGCACGGCCATGAACGGGGCTCGACAGGAAGCCGTGCGCCTCGGGGCCGAGGTTCGCATCGTCCCAGAGCTGCTCGGGGGCGAGGCCCGGACCGCCGCGAGCCGGCTGGCGGTCGCCGCGGCCTCGGCCGGTCCCCTCCACAGAAAGGGCGGCGGCCGAAAGCCCTTCGTGACCGTCTTCGGGGGCGAGACGACCGTCACCGTGAAGGGACACGGCAGCGGGGGACGTTGCCGTGAGCTCGCCCTGGCGACCGCCCTCGCAATGGGAGATGCCGGGTCCGGTCACATCCTCGTCGCCGGGACCGACGGCGTCGATCACCTGCCCGACGCCGCCGGGGCGTTCGTCGAGGCCGGGACCCTCGCCCGCGCCCGGTGGCTCGGCCTGGACCCGCGGGCGGCGCTCGACGCCAACGACTCCGGCTCGTTCTTCGCGGCTCTGGGGGACACGTTCTCCCCCGGACCGACCGGCACCCACGTCGGCGAGGTGGCCTTCGTCCTCAGGCCGGCCGACTAGAGCTTTCCGAGCCTCTCCAGCTCGATCACCTCGTCGTAGGCCGAAAGCGTGAGGAACTCGGGGAACTCCTTCGCCATCACCATCCGATCGAACAGGCGAGCGGCGCGCTCGTATTCGCCGGCCGCCCACCCTTCCGCGCCGACGCGGAGGCGGATCGCCGCCACCTCCTCGTCGAAGATCGTGCGGTAGAGCTTCTCGTCCAGGACCCGGCCCCCCTCCAGCTTCGCCGAGTGATGGACCCACTGCCAGAGCTGGGACCTCGAGATCTCCGCCGTCGCCGCGTCCTCCATCAGGTTGTAGAGCGGAACGCACCCGGTGCCGCGCAGCCACGACTCGAGATAGAGGAGCCCGATGTTGACGTTCTGCCGGACCCCCTTCTCCGTGACCGGGCCCTGCGGGACCTCGAGCAGGTCGGCGGCGGTGACTGGCGGCCCGGTGGGGACGACGGAGATCTGGTTCGGCGTCGGCATCCCCTCGTCGAAGATCTTCTTCGCCACCTCGACGAGCCCGGGGTGGGCAACCCACGTCCCGTCGTGCCCGGCCGTCACCTCGCGCCTCTTGTCGGCTTCCACCTTCGCGATCGCTGCCGCATTCACCTCGGGGTCGCTCTTGATCGGGATGAACGCGGCCATGCCGCCCATCGCGTGGATCCCCCGGCGATGGCACGTCCGGATCAGGTTCTTCACGTACGACGCGAGGAAGTGTTTCTCCATCGTCACGAGCGAACGGTCCGGCAGGAGGCAGTCCACCCGCCGCGAGAACTTCTTGATGAAGCTGAAGATGTAGTCCCAGCGCCCGCAGTTCAACCCCGCGGAGTGGTCCTTCAGCTCGTGGAGGATCTCGTCCATCTGGAACGCCCCCAGGATCGTCTCGATCAAGACCGTCGCCCGGATCGTCCCGACCGGGATCCCGAGGACCGCCTGGGCCCGGATGAAGACGTCGTTCCAGAGCCTCGCTTCCAGGTGGTGCTCCAGCTTCGGCAAGTAGAAGTAGGGGCCGGTTCCCCGCGAGACCAGCTCCTTGCCGTTGTGGAAGAGGTAGAGGCCGAAGTCGAAGAGGCTCCCCGAGGCCACCTTCCCGTCCACGAGGAGGTGCTGCTCGGGCAGGTGCCAGCCGCGAGGGCGAATCATCAGGACGGCGGTCCTGTCGTTCAGACGGTACTTCTTCCCGGTGTCGGGGGCGGCGTACTCGATCGTCCGGCGGACTGCGTCGCGGACGTTCAGCTGGCCCTCGACCTGGTTCGCCCACGTCGGCGTGTTGGAATCCTCGAAGTCGGCCATGAAGACGCTCGCCCCCGAGTTGAGCGCGTTGATGACCATCTTCCGGTCCACCGGCCCCGTGATCTCGACCCGCCGGTCCTGGAGGTCGGCCGGGATCGGGGCGACCTTCCACTCGGCGGACCGAACCGCCGCGGTCTCCGGGAGGAAGTCGGGCTTCTCGCCGGCGTCGAGTCGCGCCTGCCGGGTCTTCCGGAGGGCAAGGAGCTCCAGCCGCCTCGCCCCGAACTCCCGCTGTAGGCCCGCGACGAAGCGAAGGGCCTCCGGGGTCACGATCTCGTCGAAACCGGGTCGGATCGGGCCGAGGACCTCGATCCCTTCGCCCTTCAGGTCGGTGATCTTGCTCATGCGGAACTCCTCCGGTGGGCCGATTCTACGAGCGCGGGGGGATCTTTTGTGTCTGCCGGTTCAGAGACCCCGGGCGATCTGCCAGCCCCATGCCGCCAGGAGGAGCGCGATCGCCGCGGCCCTCCGGCCCGGCGTGGCCGCCGGAAGGGCGTCGGGCACCGGCAGCCGGAGGAGCGCCCAGAGGGGCGCCAGGGCCCCTCCCGCCAGGAAGAGGATTCCGCCGAGGGCCGCCAGCGGGTTCGCCCGGAGCGCCGCGGCGACGTCCCCCCGGAGGAGAGCCAGGGCCGTCCGGGTGCTCCCGCAGCTCAGGCAGGGAAGGCCGGTGAGCACCTTGAACGGGCACGCGGGAAGGAAAAGGGCGAGGCCGGGCAAGGCCGACCAGAGGAGGAGGACGCCGAACGCGGCAGCACCCCACAGCAGGAGGAGCTGCCTCTCTTCGCGGAGAGGCGCGCGGAAGGTCACGGGACCCCTACCGGCCGAGCATCCCGAACAGGGCCGCCCCGAGCGTGACGAGGACCAGGACGGCGCAGACGCAGCAGACGGCTCCCGGGATCAGGATTGCCGCGATCGCCTTGCCCGGAGTGGTCCGGTGCGCGATCTCCAGCCCCTTCACCTCCAGGATCGTGGTGAAGACGAGCGCGAGGAGCCCGCCGATCACCGGGACGACCTGGGCGAGCTGCCCGGTGCTCGAGTAGCAGAAGACGCGCAGCGTCGCGACGAACCCGCTGTTCGCCCCACCGACCATCATCAGGCAGAGGTGGACGATGCCCGCCCCGACGAGGAGGCCGACCACGACCGCCACCGGGACGAAGACGATCCCGAAGAGCCCGGTGGCCGCCGACCGCGCGAGGAGCTCCGAGCCGGGCTGCCCCGCGAACCTCTCCTGCAGGATCTGGAAGATCGGGTTGGGGAGGAAGAGGGAATAGACCTGGGCGACGATCGGCCCGATCGACCCCACGATGACCGCGTAGAGGAGCGGCCTCGCGATGTCCCCCGCCACCGGCATCCGCCGGAACGCCCGGGCCGTGTCGGTCACGAAGAGCTTGACCGTCTCGATCAGGGCCTCGGCGGGAGGACGGGACGGCTCCTCCCAGGGGATCGACGCCTCGACGGGGGGCGCCGGGACGAACGGGGGCGGAGGAGGGGGCGGCGGCGGGATGTAGGCCTGGTCCATCGGCGGTTCTCCTCTCGATTCCCGGCGTGGGGCGGGCGGTCAGGACTTGACGAGGAAGCGTCCCCTCGAGTCCTTCGCCGACCCGGTGGCGATCAGGATGACGTCGATGAGCCACCAGACTCCGCACCCTCCCAGCGTCAGGAGCTTCCCGATCCCGAGGCCGGACTGGCCCATGAAGAAGCGGTCGACGCCGAAGGAGCCCAGGAAGATCGACAGGAGGAGGGCCGTCAGCCAGTCCTTCGGGCCGTCCGGGTCGGCCGGCCGCGCACCCGGAGCGGGCGGGATCCCGGGAGGGGGAGGGACCGCGGAGCCCGACCCCGCGAACTCGGGCCGGTCCTTGATCGGGGTCCAGAGCGTCTCGCCCGTCTTGAAGGAGAGGCTGACGGCGGTCACCCGCCCCTCGGCGAGCCAGGTCCGGAGAGTCGACTCGTCGACGGGCCCGTACTGGTTGCCATCGGTTCCGATCACGTAGTACATGACGCGCTCCTCCAGAGCTTGATACGGACTCCTTCCGACAAGGTTCGAGGGCTCCCGGGCTTCCCGCTAGACTCCCGATGTTAGCGGAACGCCCTCTCCGCCACTTCGAACCCCATGTCGCCACGCCCCAGAACACCGCCGCCCGACCGCCGCACGCTCCTCGCCGCCGAGAGGCCGACCGAGGAGCTGTCCCGGCACGGCCGCCACCGGGTCGCCCTCGGCTTTCCCAGCACCTACCGCGTCGGGATGTCGAACCTCGGGTTCCAGTGGGTCTACCGGCTCCTGAACCGCGAAGAGGACGTCGCCTGCGAGCGCTTCTTCCACGAGGCGGAGCGCGGGACCCGGAGCCCCCGGACCCTCGAGACGGAGACGCCGGTCGGCGCGTTCCCCCTCGTCGCCTTCTCGATCTCCTGGGAGATGGACTACCCGAACTTTCTCACGCTCCTCCAGCGCGCCGGGATCCCCCCCGGGGAGGAGCGAACGGAGAACGACCCGATCGTCCTGGTCGGGGGCGACTGCGCCCGGATCAACCCGGCCCCGCTCGCCCCCTGGGTCGACGTCTTCGCGATGGGGGACGGCGAGAAGCTGGTGCCCGTGATCGGCGAGGTCCTCCGGCTCGAGCAGTCCCGGGCCGGCCGCCTCGAGCGGTTTTCCTCCAGCCACGGCTTCTACGTCCCCGCCCTCCACGGCGGGAGGGCCGAGGCGGCCCACGAGGGGAAGATCGTCGTCCAGCAGTTCCGCGGCGCCGACGGGCCGGCCCGCGAGCCCCCGCACTCGACGATCCTCACCCCCCACACCGAGCTCTCGGACAAGCTCCTGATCGAGATCGCGAGGGGCTGCTCGGAAATGTGCCGGTTCTGCTGGTCCGCCTATGCGATGGCGCCTCAGGTCCGGATCGGCGCCGAGCGCATCCTGGAGGTGGCCGCCCGCAACAGACCGCTCACCTCGCGCGCCGGCCTCATCGCGACCGCCGTCGGGGACCACCCCGAGATCCTGCCGATCCTGAAGGGGCTCCGGGACCTCGACTTCCACATCGCCCTCTCCTCGATCAAGATCGACGCCGTCACGGGAGAGCTGCTGGCGCTCCTGGTCGGGCAGGGGGAGCGGTCGCTCGCGATCGCGCCGGAGGCCGGCAATGAGCGGCTGCGCCGCGCCATGAACAAGAAGGTCAGCGACGAGATGCTGAGGGAGAAGGTCCGCCTCATCGCGGCGGCCGGCATCACCAACCTCAAGCTCTACCTTCAGGTCGGCCTCCCCGGCGAGACCGACCCGGACGTCCTCGACATCGTGCGGCTGGTCGACGACCTCCGGGGGATCCTCCTCGAGGAAGGGCGGAAGCGCGGCCGCCTCTGCACACTCATCCCGAGCGTCAACGCGTTCATCCCGAAGCCCCAGACCCCGTTCGAGAACGAGAGCCTCGAGGAGCCCCTGGAGCTGACCCGCAAGCTCGCCCTCCTCGAGGCTGCGTTCTCGAAGATGCCCAACGTCACCTTCCGGAAGATGGCCGTGGTCGAGGCGGTCTGGGAGGCCTACCTCGCCAAGATGGGCCCCGAGTCCCGGCCGATCCTCGAGCGCGCGGCGGAAGGGGTGCCGGTCCGCCGCCTGATCCGAGACCACGAGGCCACGATGAGGCCCGTCATCAGGCCGGGGGACGGGGCGGCCGCCCTTCCGAGGGGGGCGTTCGACCCCGGGACGAGGAAGGCGGCCCCCTGGGGCTTCATCACCAAGAGATGACGCTTCGATTAGGCCTCCTCGCCGCCATCGTCTCCCTGCTCCCCATGGTCGCGGGCGGCGCGGAGCCGCCGCGGCGGGCCGTGGACGTCGTCCCGGGAGCGGTCGTCCGCTGGGACGCGCGGCCCGGGGACCGGTGTGCGAAGGCCGCCGAGAGCTGGGAGCCCCTGGGCGGTGCCTGCTATTTCGGCGTGGACATCCGCCTCGCCCCGGGGACGCTCGAGGTCGCGCTCCTCCGCGACCAGGCGCGCGAGACCCTGCTCCTGAACGTCGGTCCGGCGCCGTACCACGAGGAACGTCTCTCCCTCGACCCGCGCAAGGTGACCCTCTCGAAGAAGGACCAGGAGCGGGCGAAGCGGGAATGGCAGGAGGTCGCTCCGGTCTTCGACCTGCGCGGCCCGGCCCGCTTCGCGCTCCCGCTCGCCGCGCCGCTGGCGGGCGCTCCTCCCGCGCGGAACTTCGGGACCCGCCGCGTCCTGAACGGCGAGGCCCGTTCCCCCCACGGCGGGGCCGACTACAAGGCGGCCACCGGGACGCCGGTCCTGGCGGTGGCTCCGGGGCGGGTCGCCTTCGTCGCGAACCACTTCTTCTCGGGGCGGGGCGTCTACGTCGACCACGGCGACGGCCTGATCTCGATGTCGATGCACCTCTCCCGGGTGGACGTGAAGGCGGGCCAGGAGGTCCGCGCCGGCGACCGCCTGGGCCTCTCCGGCGCGACGGGACGGGTCAGCGGCCCGCACCTCCACTTCGGCCTCCGTTGGCGCGGCGCCACGGTCGATCCCTCGGTCCTGATCGGCTCCACCGCCCACCTGGTGGCCGTTCCCGCCGTTCCGTGAGAGACTGACGCCTCCGCGCTCGCGGGAAGGCTCCTCCATCCTCGGTGGAGCCACCCGGCGGCCGGAACGACCTCAGCCTGGACCTTAGACGGTCCGAAACGGCGGCCTCACCGGCGAATCCACCGTTCCCCTCGAAAGATCCACGCCGGACAACGTGACGCGGTGCAGCGCCCGCCCGTGGGCGGAGCGTCGAGCCCGGCGCCGCGAAAGGAAACGGTCTTCGCACCCATGCCCTTCTCATCCTTTGGCCTCCACCCCGACCTGTTGCGCGGCGTCAAGGAGCTCGGCTTCACCCGCCCGACCCCCATCCAGAACGACGCGATCCCCCCCGCGATGGAGGGGCGCGACCTCCTCGCCTGCGCCATGACCGGCAGCGGGAAGACCGCCGCCTTCGTCCTCCCGATCCTGCACCGGCTCTACGGGAAGCCGCGGGGGAGGACCCGCGCCCTGGTGATCACCCCGACCCGCGAGCTGGCCGCCCAGATCGACGAGCACCTCCGCGAGCTGGCCATCCACACGCCGATGTCGGGTGCCGCCGTCTTCGGCGGCGTCGGGATGGGGCCGCAGGAGCACGCCTTCCGGAGCGGCGTCGACGTCATCGTCGCCACGCCCGGACGCCTCCTGGACCACTTCCGCTTCCCGTACGCCAAGCTGGAGCACCTCGAGGTCCTCGTGATCGACGAGGCCGACCGGATGCTCGACATGGGCTTCCTCCCCGATATCCGGCGGGTCCTCCGGCACCTCCCCCAGAAGCGGCAGACCCTCTTCTTCTCGGCCACGATGCCGGAGCCGATCGTCATCCTCTCGCGCGAGATGCTGAAGAACCCCGCCACGATGAACATCGAGCGGAAGTCTCAGCCTGCCGTCGGCATCACCCAGGCGCTCTACCCGGTGCCGCAGGACCTCAAGTCGCACCTCCTGCTGGAGCTCCTCAAGCGGGGGGACGTGAAGAGCGTCATCGCCTTCACCCGGACGAAGCACCGGGCGAACCGCCTCTCGGACTTCCTCGTCAAGCACGGAGTCGACGCCGTCAAGATCCACGGCAACCGGTCGCAGGCCCAGCGGACCGACGCCCTGAAGGGGTTCAAGGAGGGCAAGTACCGCGTCCTCGTCGCCACCGACATCGCGGCGCGCGGCATCGACGTGGAGGACCTCTCCCACGTCATCAACTTCGACGTCCCGCACGTCCCCGAGGACTACATCCACCGTGTCGGCCGGACCGCCCGCGCCGAAGCGACGGGAGACGCGTTCACGTTCGTCTCGGCCGAGGAGGAGGGCGACCTCCGGGCGATCGAGCGTGAGATCGGCAAGCGGCTCCCCCGGATCACCGTCCCGGGATTCGACTACCAGACGAAGCCGGCCGACAAGTTCGAGATCCCGATCGGCGAGAGGATCGCCCAGATCCGCGCCCGGAAGTCCGAGGAGCGGGCCCGGGCGAAGGAGAAGCTCGACCGGCGAGCGAGGACCGACAACGAGCAGCGCCTCCGCTCCGTGGCCCGGCCGGGGACGCCCTCCTCGGGCCCGGCGCGCCCTGGCGCCCTCAGCCGGATCGGCGGCCCGTCGCGGCCGCAGGGGCAGCCGGCACGTCCACAGGGATCGGGACCCCGCCCCCAGGGCTCCGGGCCACGCCCCCAGGCGCCGGCCTCCCGCGGGCGCTGACTCTTCAGGCGCGGCCGGGCGGCTCGTCCATCGCGAGCGCCCGGCTCTCCGCCCGGTGGCCCTTCTCCGCGTCGACCAGGTTGGCGAGGGGACGGGCGCACCAGCGGGCGGCGGCCATCGAGGCGCGCGGATCGCCGCCGTTTGCCTCGCACCAGTCGGCGTGCTGGAGCATCAGCGAGGCGGCGGTGACCCGGGAGAGGCCGAGGGCGAAGGAGCGGGCCGAGGCTTCCGCCAGCTCGGCGTCGTCCGCCATCCGCCGCGCGTGTGCCGAGAGCGCCTCTACGGCCTGGCGGACCCGGGCCGAGGCCTCCCCGAGCCGGGGAGACCGGACCGAACCGGCCCGGACGGCTGCGCCGCGCAGGAGGGGCTCCAGCGCGCGCTCCTTCCGGATCGCCCGGAGCGCGTCGAGGGAGAGGACGTCGGTCGTCCCCTCCCAGATCGCGAGGACCTGGGCGTCGCGGAGGAGGACCGGCAGACCGGTCTCCTCGACGTAGCCGGCGCCGCCGAAGGTCTCCAGCACCTCGCTCGCGACGGCGACTCCCTGCTTCGCCGTGGAGAGCTTCGTGAGCGGCGTCAGAAGCCGCATCTCGGCCGCCTCCTCCTCCGTCGCCGTGCCGCACTCCACCTTTCCCATCAGCGCGACGAGGTGGAAGGTCAGCTGAAATGCGGCGTGCAGCTCGACCTCGAGGCCCGCGAGCGTCTCGACGAAGAGCGGGTGCTCGAAGAGGCGCTTTCCGAATGCGGTCCGGCGGCGCGCCCAGTCCCGCGACAGCGCGATCCCGCGCCGCATCAGCGAGACGGCCGAGATGGCGTTGTAGATCCGGGTCAGGTTGAAGAGCGTCGAGATCTGCTTCACGCCGGCCCCCGGCACCCCCACGAGGCGGGCCTCCGTACCGTCCAGCGTCAGCTCCGCCGTGGGGAGGGCCTTCGTCCCCAGCTTGTCCTTCAGGCGGTGGACGCGGATGCCGTTCGGTCCGCCGTCGGCTCCCACGGTCTCGAGATAGAAGAGGGAGAGCCCGCGGCTGCCGGGCACGCTCCGGCCCCCCTCCTCGATCCGGGCGAGCGTCATCGCCATCGGCGACGTCGCCGCCGACGTGAACCACTTGTCCCCGAAGAGGCGCCAGGTCTCGCCCTCCCGGCGGGCGACGGTCTCGGAGGTGCCGACGTCGGACCCGCCGGTCCGCTCCGTCATCCACTGCCCGGAGGTCCAGAAGAGCCCGGGGTCCCGCGAGACGAGCCGCGGGAGGACCCGCTCCCGGAGGTCGGCGTCCCCGTGGACCTCGATCAGGCGCGCCGCACCGTCCGTCATCGCCAGCGGGCAGGTGAAGATCGCCGACGACGGGGTGTAGAGGTAGAGCTTCGCGAACTGGACGACCCTGCTGAGCGGACCGTACCGCCGCTCGTAGCCGGTCGCCACGAGCCCCTCCTCCGCCGCGACCGCCTCCAGCCGCTTCCACCCCTCGGCCACCTCGATCCGGTCGATCCGCCGCCCCCAGGGGTCGAACGAAACGAGACGCGGGGCGTTCCGCTCGGCGTCCGCGGCCATCCCCGGCAGGTCGGCCGCAACCCGGCCGCCGAACCTGATGAGGTCCGGCTCCACCTCGGCGAGGAGGGGCGGAGGCAGGAGCCGGGAGAGGACGGAGCGGAGGAGGGAGTCCCCGAGGTACTGGTTGCCGAGAACCGGGCCGTCCTGGAAGAAGGTCATGCCTCACCCCCGACACGCCCAGTCTAGGAGCCACCCCGCCCGAACGGAAGGGTCGCTCCCCGCCCGGGGGAAACCTTCGGACGCGGGGGCCGTAATTTCGCTAGACTGTTCCGCCAAGACATAAGGAGGCGCCATGGGCCTGCTCGACAACATCAAGCAGCAGATCGGGTCGCAGTTCATCGAGATCCTGCAGTGGCTGGACGACACGACCGACTCGCTCGTCTACCGCTTCCCCGTCTACAACCAGGAGATCAAGATGGGGGCGCAGCTGACCGTTCGCGAGAACCAGGTCGCGCTCTTCGTCAACGAGGGGAAAGCGGCCGACCTCTTCACTCCGGGCCGGTACGAGCTCACCACCCAGAACATCCCGATCCTGACGACCCTCCGGGGCTGGAAGTACGGCTTCCAGTCGCCCTTCAAGGCCGAGGTCTACTTTTTCAACACCCGCCTCTTCACCGACCTGAAGTGGGGGACGACGAACCCCGTGATGATGCGCGACTCCGAGTTCGGGATGATCCGGCTCCGCGCCTTCGGGACCTACGCGATGAAGATCGCCGACCCGAAGCTCTTCTTCAACACGATCGTCGGGACGCAGGGGCTCACGACGACCGAGGAGATCACCGGGCAGCTCCGGTCGATCGTCCTGTCGAAGCTCTCCGACGCGCTCGCGGAGTCGAAGATCCCGGCGCTCGACCTCGCCTCCAAGTACGACGAGCTGTCGAACTTCGGCAAGGGGCGGATCGGCCCCGAGTTCGGCGCCTTCGGCCTCGAGCTGTCGAAGTTCTTCATCGAGAACGTCTCGCTCCCCGAGGAGGTCGAGGCCGCCATCGACCAGCGTTCCAAGCTGGGAATCCTCGGCGACCGGCTGGGGCAGTACACCCAGCTCCAGGCGGCGGACGCGATGAAGGTCGCCGCCGCGAACCCGGGCGGCGTCGCCGGAGCGGGCGTCGGCATCGGCGCCGGCGTGGCGATGGGCCAGGCGATGGGGCAGGCCTTCGGCATGAGCGGCGCGGGCGGCGCCGGGGCCTCCGCGGCCCCTCCGCCGGCGCCCGGCGGCGCGGCTCCTCCGCCCCCCCCCGGGGCGCCGAGCGCCCCCCGGTGGTCGCTCACCGTGGACGGAAAGACCTACGGCCCCTATACCGACGAGGCGCTGAAGGGGATGTTGGCCGCCGGCCAGGTCGCCCCGACGACCCTCGCCTGGTGCCCGGGAGCCGCCGGCTGGGCCCCGGTCCAGAGCTACACGGAGTTCGGGGCCGGAGCGGCGCCCCCGCCTCCGCCCCCCCCGCCGGCCGGCCGCTGATCCCGGCCGGTGGCACAGACCGTTCGCCCCGCGGGCCCTGACGGGGGACCCTCCGCCGCCGCGGCGCGGCCGCAGGACTTTGCGGCCGTGCCCGCGGGGGTGAAAGGGGCGATCGCCGCGAAGGTCCGGAAGTTCCCGTGCGAGAAGTGTGGGGCGGACGTGGTCTGGAACCCCGGGGCCGCCACCCTCAAGTGCCCCTACTGCGGGGCCGCGCGCGCGGTCCCGACCGTTCCCTCCGAGATCCGGGAGCATCCGATCGAGGAGGCCCTCCGGTCGCCGAGGGACCTCGGATGGGGCGCCGAACGCAAGGCGGTCAAGTGCACGCGGTGCGGGGCCGTGACGACCCTCGAACCGGGCGTCGCCGCCTCCAGCTGCGCCTTCTGCGCCACCCCGGCCGTCGTCGAGGCGCCCCCGGACGGCTCGATGATCCGGCCGGAGGGGCTCCTCCCGTTTCGCGTCGACCGCAACGGGGCCGTGGGGAAGTTCCGGACCTGGGTCCAGGGGCTCTGGTTCCGCCCGAACGACCTGAAGAGCAGGTCCTCCGTCACGGGGCTCTCGGGGGTCTACGTCCCGTTCTGGACGTTCGACGCCGCTACCCACTCCCTCTGGACCGCCGAGGCCGGTTTCACCTACTACGTGGACGTCGAGGTGGAGGAGAACGGCAAGACCGTCGTGCGCCGCGAGCAGCGCGTCCGCTGGGAGCCGGCCGAGGGGATCCTGGAGAAGTTCTTCGACGACGTCCCGGTGGCCGCCTCGAAGGGGCTCGACCGGCCGCTCAGCGAGGCGATCGAGCCGTTCCCGACCCAGGAGCTGGTCCCCTACGAGCCGTCGTACCTCTCGGGCTTCCTCGCGGAGGAGTACGCCGTCGGGGCCGAGGACGCGCTCTCGATCGCCCGGGACCGGATGGCCGCCGAGATCCGCGCCGCCTGCTCCCGGGCCGTCCCCGGCGACACGCAGCGGAACCTGCAGGTCCAGACGGAATGGTCCGCCGTCACCTACAAGAACGCCCTCCTCCCGGTCTGGATCGCCGCCTACGACTACGCCGGGAAGCCGTACCGTTTCCTGGTGAACGGCGTGACGGGGAAGGTCTCCGGCAAGGCTCCCTGGTCCTGGGTCAAGATCGGCCTGGCGGTCCTGGCCCTCCTGGGAGTCATCCTGATCGGTTATCTCAGCTCGAACTGAGGGGGACCGACCGGCTGCCATCTACGATTGGCGCCATCCCTCGGTGTCCACTGAACCGGGGGACGTTCAGACCCCTCGTTTCGAAGGGCTGGAGCCGCGGCGGCTTCGCGGGTGCGAGCACACATCAGAGCCCGAGGATCTTGAGGAGCCTGGCGGTCGGATAGACGATGAGAGGCAGCTCCTCGAAGTCGTGGTCGTTCGACCAGATCGGGATCTCGAGCTTGAGCGCCAGGGCCGCCAGGGGCACGTCGCTCGGATCGCGATGGCCGAGATAGCGATGGGCCTGCTCGAGATGGCTTCGATAGTGCGGCTCCGAGATAACCTCGACCGGCAGGGCGGCGAGCTGCGCACTGACGTCGGGGCGACTGAGGCGGTACTTGGCGACCAGAATCGGCAGGTTCTCTTTCGCCTCGAGGAGAGTGACGTCGGCGGTGACGATGGAAAGGGCGTCGGAGCGAAACACCCTGCGCGCGGCGCCGTTGACGGCGGCCGAGAGCAGGACGTTAGCGTCAGCTGCGATTTTTCCGGAGGGCTTGGATGTCACGTTCGATCTGAGCGTCGGTGATCCCGCGAGCTTTGAGCTGACGTGCCAGGCGGGCGCTCGTCTTGCGGTAGAGCTTGCGCCGCTCTTCGAGGGGGATCGTCTGGTCGGGATCGGGCAGAGGATGAAATACGCCCAGAATCTTGCCGCGAGCCGTGACCAGGACGGATTCGGTCGTCTGTGCGCGCTGAGACAGCTGACTCAGCGGAACGGTCTTCATGGGACTCATGGCGATGGTCTTCAAGGGCTTCTCCCATTCGGAGTTTACCCTTCATCGAGTTCGTCGTCGGGTGGCTTCTCGGGGCCTCGGCCCGCTTCCCGCGCGACTTCACGCTCTCTCGGGTGTGTCCTTTCAAGCTCCCTCTCGAGGTGCGCCGTCGCGAGCCTGAGGTAGATCGACGTCGTCTGGACGGACGCGTGGCCGAGGAGGTTTCTGATGCTGATGAGGTCCGCTCCGCCTTCGCGGATGTCTTCGTCCCCATCAACGACGCGGTGGCGCTCCCCGTATACGGGGTGTCTCTGCTGATTCGCCAAGCCCGCGGATACGGCAGGCAAGTCTTCCCGACCGGACGTGGTGAGGTCACGAGATCCCGGTCCAGCCGTATCCGCGGGCTAGCAAACCTCGCGAGCCCCCGCCGGTCCCCGTTCAGATGAACCGGCGGATCGAATCCCTCCAGAAGGGCCAGTCGTGCCCGAAGACCCCCGGCCAGAACTCGGCGTGGGCCGGGATCCCCTTCCGCCAGAGCAGTTCCGCGAAGGCCCGGTTCTCGGCGATCAGGGTGTCGTGCTCGCCGGTCGCCACGATCCACTCGACCATCCGGAGCCGCTGGATCCAGGCGTCGTCCATGTTCGCGATGGCGGCCTGCGGCGAGTGGAAATAGCAGAGGTCGTCCCAGTAGCCGTCCAGGTACCGGCCGACGTGGTACAGCCCCGAGAAGAGGATCGCCTTCGTCACCGTTCCCGGGATGCGCGCCGCCAGGTTCGCCGCGTGGTAGGCCCCGAACGACGCCCCGCAGACGACGATGTTCCCGCCGCTCCGGTCGCAGATCCTCGGGACCATCTCCTCCCGGAGGTAGCGGTCGTACTGGTCGTGACGGCGGGCCCGGTCTCGCGGGTGGACCGAGGTGTCGTACCAGCTCTCGGCGTCCACGGAATCGACGCAGACCAGCTGGAGGTGGCCGGCGTCGACCTTGTCGGCCAACGCCCCCGTGAGCCCGCCGTCCTCGTTCTGGAAGAACCGCCCCATCGAGGTCGGGAAGAAGAGGACCGGGCGGCCCCGGTCGCCGAACCAGAGGTACTCCATCGATCGGCCGAGGGCCGGGCTGTGCCAGGAACCGTATTCGCGCTTCATGAGGGCGTGAGTTTAACCACCCGGACGGTTCGGGCCGTTTGCTCCCTTCCAGGGCCTTCGATACCATCGCCCGACACGGGCACGCGCCCTCGAGGAGTGAATCGATGACGTTGAAGAGGATCGGGATCCTGTTCGGGATGGAAGACACCTTTCCGTGGGCGCTCATGAACGAGATCAACTCCCGGGCCGCGAAGTCGGGGGAGGAGATCGAGGCCGGCCCGGTCAAGATCGGCCACATCGCCCAGGAACAGTCCTACCCCGAGGCGGTGATCCTGGACCGGATCAGCCACGAGGTCCTCTTCTACAGGACGTACCTCAAGTGCGCCGCCGCGCGCGGCACCCAGGTGATCAACAACCCGTTCTGGTGGTCGGCCGACGACAAGTTCTTCGACAACATCGTCGCCCAGGCGGCCGGGGTGGCCGTCCCGAAGACCGTCCTCCTGCCGCACAAGCAGCACCCGCCGAACACGAAGGAGACCTCCTTCCGGAACCTCCAGTTCGTCGACTGGGATGGCGTCTTCGCCTACCTCGGATTCCCGATCTTCCTGAAGCCGGCCTACGGCGGCGGGTGGAAGGACGTCTACAAGTGCGACGACCGGGAAGGGTTCTTCTCGGCCTACGACCAGACGCGCGACCTCGCCATGATGGCGCAGGAGGCGATCGACTTCACCGACTACTACCGGTGCTACGTCGTCGGCCGCGAGAAGGTCCACATCATGCCGTACGACCCGAAGCAGCCGCACGCCCTCCGGTACGAGGCGGCGGCCGGGACGCCCGTCCCGGAGGCGATGGCCGCCCGCCTGACCCGGGACTCCCTCGCGCTCTGCGAGGCGCTCGGGTACGACCTGAACACCTGCGAGTTCGCCGTCCGCGACGGCGTCCCCTACGCCATCGACTTCATGAACTGCGCCCCCGACGCGGACGTCCACTCGGTGGGCGCCGCGAACTTCGACTGGATCATCGGGGCCATGGCCGACCTCCTGATGGAGCGGGCCCGCCACCCGAGGCCCTTCGAGGCGACGGGGACCTGGCCCCGGCAGCTCGGCCTCGCGTAGGGGACCGAATCCTCCGCGGGGGCTAGCCCTTCCCCTCAGCCGCCGGCCGGCTCGTACCCCAGGTTCGGCGCCAGCCAGCGCTCCACCTCGGAAAGGGGCATCCCCTTCCTCCGGGCGTAGTCGACGGCCTGGTCGCGTCCGATCCTCCCCACGGCGAAGTAGTGGGCCTCGGGATGGGCGAGATAGAGGCCGCTGACGGAGGAGGCCGGCGCCATCGCGCAGCTCTCGGTCAGCGAGATCCCCGCCCGGCCTGGCGCATCGAGGAGACGGAAGAGCGTCCTCTTCTCCGTGTGGTCCGGACAGGCCGGGTATCCGGGAGCCGGCCGGATTCCCCGGTACCGCTCGCGGAGGAGCTCTTCCGTCGTGAGCCCCTCGGCCGCGCCAAAGCCCCACTCGGCCCGGGCCGTCCGGTGGAGGGACTCGGCGAAGGCCTCCACGAGCCGGTCCGCCAGGGCCTTCGCCATGATCGAGCCGTAGTCGTCGTGGTCCTGCTCGAACCGGGCGCAGAGGCTGTCCAGGCCGATCCCGGCCGTCACGGCGAAGAGACCCACGTGGTCCACCCTCCCGGACGAGAGAGGCGCCACGAAGTCGGAGAGCGCCTCGTGCGGCTGGCCGTCCCGCTTCTCCCCTTGCTGGCGCAGCGAGTGGAGGGGGGCGAGGACGTGCGCCCGCCCGGCGTCGGAGTAGAGCTCGAGGTCGTCCCCCACGGCATTTGCGGGGAAGAACCCCCAGACTCCCCTCGCCGTCAGGAGCTTCCCGTCCACGATCTCCTGCAGGAGCTTCCGGGCGTCGGCGAGGAGCTCGCGCGCCTTCTCGCCGCACGCGGGGTCGTCGAGGATCGACGGATAGCGCCCGCGCAGCTCCCACGTGTGGAAGAAGGGGGACCAGTCGATGAGAGGGACCAGCTCGGCGAGCGGCATCTCCTCGATCGTCCGGACCCCCGTGAACGACGGGACCGGGAGGTCGATCGCGGACCAGTCGCAGGGCCGCTTCCTCGCCCGGGCCGTCTCGAGCGGGACGAGGGGCCGCTCCTGCCGCCGGGCGTGCTCTTCCCGCAGGGCTCTCTGGCGGACGCGAACCTCCTCGACGTAGGGCCCTCGCCGCTCCTCGCTCCTGAGGCTTCCCGCCACGCCGACGGCTCGCGACGCGTCGTGCACGTGGACGACGGGCCCCCCGTAGACGGGCGCGATCTTCACCGCCGTGTGGAGCGGGCTGGTCGTCGCCCCGCCGATCAGGAGCGGCAGGCGGAACCCCTCGCGCTCCATCTCCCTCGCCACGTGGACCATCTCCTCGAGCGAGGGGGTGATCAGGCCCGAGAGGCCGACGACGTCGACGGCGTTCTCCCTGGCCGCCTTCAGGATCCGGTCGGCCGGGACCATGACCCCGAGGTCGACGACCTGCCAGCCGTTGCACGAGAGGACGGCGCCGACGATGTTCTTGCCGATGTCGTGGACGTCCCCCTTGACGGTCGCCATGAGGATCTTCCCGTGCCCCTCGGAGGTCCCGGCCGCCTTCTCGGCCTCCAGCGCCGGGGCGAGGACGGCCACCGCCTTCTTCATGACGCGGGCGCTCTTGACCACCTGCGGGAGGAACATCTTCCCGGATCCGAACAGGTCGCCGACGACGTTCATCCCGGCCATGAGCGGCCCCTCGATGACCGCCAGGGGGCGCCCGTATTTTCCGAGCGCCTCCGTCACGTCCTCCTCGACGTGGTCGGCGACCCCCCTGACGAGGGCGTACGACAGGCGCTCCTCGACCGGCCGGTCGCGCCACGCCTCGACCGGGGCCGCGCCGGCGCTCTCGCCGGCCCCTCGCTTCATCCCCTCGGCGAGCGCCACGAGCCGCTCGGTGGCGTCGGGGCGCCGGTTCAGGAGGAGGTCCTCGACCCGCTGCCGGAGCTCCCCGGGGATCTCCTCGTAGACCGCGAGCTGCCCCGCGTTGACGATTCCCAGGTCGAGGCCGGCGGAAATCGCGTGGTAGAGGAACGCCGAGTGGATCGCCTCCCGGACCGCGTCGTTCCCGCGGAAGGCGAACGAGACGTTGCTGACCCCGCCGCTCACCTTGCACCCCGGCAGCTCCGCCTTGATCCGCCGCGTCGCCTCGATGAAGGCGACGGCGTAGTCCGCGTGCTCCTCGATCCCCGTCCCCACCGTCAGCACGTTGGGGTCGAAGATGATGTCCTCGGGCGGGAATCCGGCCCGCTCCGTCAGCAGGGCGTGGGCCCGCCGGCAGATGGCGACCTTTCGATCGGCGGTCGTCGCCTGGCCCTCCTCGTCGAAGGCCATCACCACCGCCGCCGCGCCGTACCGGCGGATCCTCCGGGCCCGCTCGAGGAAGGGGCCGTCCCCTTCCTTCAGGCTGATCGAGTTGACGACCGCCTTCCCCTGGATGCACTTCAGCCCGGCCTCCAGGACCTCCCATCTCGAGCTGTCGATCATGATCGGCAGTCTCGAGATGTCGGGGTCGGCCGAGACGAGGTTCAGGAAACGCGTCATCACCGCGGCCGAGTCGAGCATCCCCTCGTCCATGCAGACGTCGAGGACGTTGGCTCCTCCCTCGACCTGCTGGCGCGCCACGGTCAGCGCTCCCTCCAGGTCGCCGCTCTTCACGAGCCGGGCGAAGCGGGGAGAGCCTGTCACGTTCGTCCGTTCCCCGACGACCATGAAGTTCGATTCCGGCCCGATGGTCAGCGGCTCGAGTCCCGAGAGGCGAGTCCGGGGGGGGACGGCGGGGATCGGGCGGGGCGGCAGGTCCCTCACGGCGGCCGCGATCGCGCGCACGTGGTCCGGGTTCGTCCCGCAGCAGCCGCCGACCGCGTTCACCCACCCGCTCCGGGCGAACTCCCGGATCTCCTCCGCCATCGAGGCGGGCGTCTCGTCGAACCCGCCGAAGGCGTTCGGAAGCCCCGCGTTGGGGTACGCGGTCGTGAAGACCGGCGCTAGCCCCGACAGCTCTTCGAGGTAGGGCCTCATCTCGCTGGCCCCGAGCGCGCAGTTGATCCCGACCGACAGGAGTGGCGCGTGGGAGACCGAGTTCCAGAACGCCTCGACCAGCTGCCCCGAGAGGGTCCGGCCGCTCCGGTCGGTGACCGTCACCGAGAGCATCACCGGGACCCGGGTCCCGCGCTCGGCGAAGACCTCCTCGACCGCGAAGAGCGCGGCCTTGGCCACCAGCGTGTCGAAGACGGTCTCGACGAGGAGGACGTCGACGCCCCCGTCCAGGAGCCCGTGGACCTGCGGCGCGTAGGCGGCCACGAAGTCGTCGAACGTGCGGTCCCTCCGGCCCGGGTCGTCCACGTTCACGGCCAGGGAGAGGGTGCCGTTGGTGGGCCCCATCGACCCGGCCACGAAGGCCGGGCGGCCCGGGTTCGCCGCCGAGAACGCCGTCGCGGCCCGGCGGGCGCACCCGGCGGCCGCGGCGTTGATCTCCCGGACGATTCCCTGCATCCCGTAGTCGGACATCGACACGGCGTTCGCGTTGAACGTGTTCGTCTCCACGACGTCGGCCCCGGCCTCGAAGTACTTCCGGTGGATCTCCTCGACGACGCCGGGACGCGTCAGGCAGAGGAGGTCGTTGTTCCCCTTCAGGTCGCGCGGCCAGTCCCGGAACCGCTCCCCCCGGTAGTCCGGCTCCTCCAGCCCGTACGACTGGATCATCGTCCCCATCCCCCCGTCGAGGACGACGATGCGCTGGCGCATCAGCAGCTCGAGGGCGTGGACGGTCATCCTCAGCCTCCCCCTGCCGGGCGGCGGCCCGCTTTCCCCCCGGCCGGGACGACTTTCCGGGCGGGCCGGGTCCGGAACTCCTTCTTCATCGGCTTCCCTCTCGGTCGAAGTATCGCAGGGCGGCCCGGGAGCCGCTTCGCGCTTGTGGTCCCGGCCGTCCGGGAGCGATACTGGAGTCCTGTAATGAGGATCCTCATCATCGGTTCCGGCGGCCGCGAGCACGCCCTGGCTTGGAAGCTGGCGCAGTCTCCCGGTGTCACCGAGATGTTCTGCGCCCCTGGCAACCCCGGGATCGCCTCGCTCGCCACCTGTCTCCCCATCGGCGCGTCCGACACCGTCGAGCTGGCCGACTTCGCCGAGAAGATGAAGGTCGACCTGACCGTCGTCGGACCCGAGCTGCCTCTGACGCTGGGCCTCGCCGACGAGCTGGCCAAGAGGCAGCTTCCGGTGTTCGGTCCCAACAAGCTGGCCGCGGAGCTGGAAGGCTCGAAGGTCTTCTCGAAGTCGTTCATGAAGAAGTACGGCATCCCGACCGCCGACGCGGAGGTCTGCGTCACGCGCAAGGAGGCCGAGAGCGCCCTCCGGAAGATCGGCATCCCGTGTGTCTTCAAGGTCGACGGCCTGGCGTCCGGAAAGGGCGTCGTCGTGGTGCAGAGCGCCGAGGAGGCGGAACGCGCGCTGAAGCTCTTCTTCGACGAGCGCCTCTTCGGGTCGGCCGGCGACCGCGTCCTCGTCGAGCAGTTCATCGCGGGCGAGGAGATCAGCTTCATGGTCCTCTGCGACGGGGAGCGGGCGATTCCGCTGGCCACCGCGAAGGACTTCAAGCGCGTCTTCGACGGCGATCGCGGTCCGAACACAGGCGGGATGGGATCCCACTCCCCGTCGGTCCACCTCGACGCCCCGACCTCCCGCGACGTCCTGACCGACATCGTCCACCCCACGCTCCGCGGCATGGCCGCGGAAGGGCGGCCGTTCCGGGGCGTCCTGTTCGTCGGTCTGATGCTGGAGAGGGGGGTGAACCCCTACGTCCTGGAGTACAACGTCCGCTTCGGCGACCCGGAGACCCAGTCGGTCCTGATCCGGATGGAGGACGACCTCCTGCCGTACCTCGTCGGCGCCGCTCGGGGCGCCTTCGACCCGGAATTGCGGCCCGTCTGGAAGAAGGAGGCCGGAGCCTGCCTCGTCCTGACCGCCGAGGGCTACCCCGGCCCGTTCGAGAAGGGGCGTCCCATCACCGGAGTGGAGGAGGCCGAGGCGGACGAAGGGGTCTTCGTCTTCCATTCCGGCACCGCCCGCGGCCCGGAGGGGAAGCTCGTGACCTCGGGAGGGCGCGTCCTGGGCGTCTGCGCCCGGGCGAAGGGGCTCTCGACGGCAATCCGGAAGGCGAAGAACGCCGCGGCCAAGATCTCCTTCGAGGGGAAGCACCACCGCACCGACATCGGATCGCGGGCGATGGAACTCCTTCTCGAGCGAACCGGCTCGGGGCTCAGCTAGCCCGTTCCGCCGCTTCCCGCCTCCGGACGACGGGGGCGGAGGCCGATGGCCCGGGGCCGGGCCCCTTCAACGTCAGAAGCCCCAGAGCGCCAGCTCGTCGATGAGGGACGCGACGCGCGGATGGCGCGACATCTCCTCCCAGAGCCAGCCGTGCCGGGCGCGCACGACCGCGAGACCCTGACGGGCCGCTTCGGCGTCGCGGCGGGCCGCCGCTTCGCGCACCTGGGAGAGGGCCCCTTTCGCGTCGGCGTCCGCGCGGTCGCCCAGGCGGGCTTCCAGGTCGTCGAACGCCCCGTGGACGCGCTTCTCGTGGGCTTCGCCGGGCTTGTCTTCCGGGGAGTTCGGGGCGGCCATGTTTCCTCCCGCGGATCAGGATACACCGGAGAATCCCGCCCGGCGCGGCGGAGAGTATCGTGATGCGAGGGAGGGGCCACCATGGATCGTCGACGGCTCGGAACCCAAGGGCTGGAGGTCTCCGCGATCGGCCTCGGCTGCATGGGGATGTCGGAGTTCTATTCCGGTCGGGACGACGCCGAGTCGATCGCCACGATCCACCGGGCGATCGACCTGGGGATCGACCTCCTCGACACGGCCGACATGTACGGGCCGTTCAAGAACGAGGAGCTCGTCGGCCGCGCCCTCCGGGGAAGGCGGCATCAGGTCGTCCTCGCCACGAAGTTCGGGAACGTGCGGGGCGAGGACGGGGCCTTTCTCGGGGTGAACGGCCGGCCCGACTACGTCCGCGCCTCCTGCGACGCCTCCCTGCGCCGGCTCGGCGTCGAGACGATCGACCTCTACTACCAGCACCGGGTCGACAAGACGGTGCCGATCGAGGAGACGGTGGGCGCCATGGGCGAGCTGGTCAAGGCCGGGAAAGTCCGCTACCTCGGCCTCTCGGAGGCTTCCGCCCGCTCCGTCCGGAAGGCTCACGCCACCCACCCGATCTCGGCCCTCCAGACCGAGTACTCGCTCTGGACCCGCGACCCGGAGGACGAGATCCTGCCGACCGTCCGCGAGCTCGGGATCGGGTTCGTCCCCTACAGCCCTCTCGGGCGGGGGTTCCTCACCGGCCGGTTCCGGACCTTCGACGACCTCCCGGCCGACGACTACCGGCGGCACTCCCCCCGCTTCCAGGGGGAGAACTTCGAGAAGAACCTCCGTCTCGTCCACGCGATCGAGGCGATGGCGGTCCGGAAGAAGTGCACGCCGGCCCAGCTCGCGCTGGCGTGGGTCCTGGCGCAGGGCGAGGACCTCGTGCCGATCCCGGGAACCAAGGTCCGGGCGCGGCTGGAGGAGAACGTGCGGGCCCTCCACGTCCGGCTCGACGCCGCCGAGCTCGCCAGGCTGGACGCCCTGGCGCCGAAGGGAGTGGCCGCCGGCGACCGGTACCACGAGATGGCCATGAAGGCCATCGACGCCTGACGGGGCCGGTCGATACCGTCGTCGCCGCCCGTCTCGTCCCGTTCGGCCATCGTCCACCCCCTGCCGGAGAGCAGACCGTCCAGTATCCCGCCGGAACGGGGGCCTGGCGATCCTCTTCCCTCAGGGCTCGAGGAGCGCCCGCAGCTCGTCCCGCGTGAAGCGGTGGAAGAGGCGGGGGTCCTCTTCGGGAACCAGGTTGGCGGCCAGGCGCGCCTTCGCCGCGATCAGGCCGTCGATTCGCTCCTCGACCGTTCCCTTCGTCACGAGGGTCAGCACCTGCACTCCCCGCTTCTGGCCGATCCGGTGGACCCGATCGGTCGCCTGGTCCTCGCGCGCCTTGTTCCACCAGCGGTCCTAGTGGATGACCACCGATGCCGCGGTCAGGTCGATGCCGAGTCCTGCCGCCTTCAGGCTGGCGACGAAGACCCGGCAGGCGGGATCGTCGCGGAAGCGTTCGACCGGCGCCTTCCGGTCCGCCGTCGCGCCGCGGATCCCCGCGTGGCCGGCCCGGCGCTCGGCGAGGTGCGCTTCGATCCGGTCCAGCATCCGGAGGTACTGGCTGAAGACGACGACCTTCAGGCCGCTCCCGAGCGCCTCGTCTAGGACCTCGACGAAGAGCTCCCACTTCCCCGACGTCTCCCCGCTCGGGGGCGAGCCCACGGGAAGAAGGAGGTCGGGGTGGTCGCAGAGCTGCTTGAGCTTGTCGAGGAGAGCGAAGACGTGGAGGTACGGAATCGCCCCGCCCCGGTCGAGCGTCCCGCGCAGCGACGTTCCCCGGGAGGCGAGGAGATCGGCGTGGAGCGCCGCCTGCCGCTCCGTCATGACGCAGTGGCGCTTGTCCTCGATCTTCTCCGGAAGGCCCGCGAGCACCTGTCCCTTCGTCCGGCGCAGGACGAAGGGGCGGGCGATCCGGCGGAGTCTCTCGCGGGCCCCCTCGTCCCCCTCCTCGATCGGCTTGCCGAAGCCCCTCCGGAACTCGGCTTCGCCCGGAAGGTAGCCGGGGAGAACGAACTCGAGGAGCGCCCGCAACTCCTCCACCCGGTTCTCCACCGGCGTTCCGGTGAGGCCGATCGCCACCTTTGCCTGGAGCGTCCGGAGCGCCTCGTGGGTCGCGGTCCCACGGTTCTTGATCGACTGGATCTCGTCGAGGACGAAGAGGTCGAAGGTCCGCCCGGAAAGAGCGGCCGCGTCGTTGCGGAGGGTCCCGTAGGTGCTGACGAGGACGCCCCCTCCTTCCGGAACCGGACCCCGCCCGGAGCCGTGATGGACCGTCACCGGGAACCCCGGCAGCCAGGTCGCCATCTTCTCTTCCCAGTGGGGGAGGACCGACGCCGGGCAGGCGACGAGGACCGCAGGGGCCGCCCCCCCGGCTTCCGCCCGCATGGCCGCGAGCAGGGCCATCACCTGATGGGTCTTCCCGAGCCCCATGTCGTCGCACAGGAGCCCGCCGAAGCCGTTCCGGTAGAGGAACCAGAGCCAGGCGTAGCCCGTTCGCTGGAAGTCGTAGAGCGAGAGGCCGAATTCCCCGGGCGGGGCAGCTGGCGTCTCCGGGAAGAGGCTCTCGATCCGCTCGAGAGTCGCGGGAGGGACCCCTCTCGCCGCCGAGAGCCCGTGGCCGGACGGGAGGTACGACCGGAGCCGGCAGACCTCGAGAGGGGCAAGGCAAAGGAGGGCCTCGCGCCCGTTGCCTCGAAGCGCCCCGCTTCCGACCGAGTCCATCCAGGCGAAGCGGGCGTGGCGGGGGTCGAGCGCCATCCCACCCACGAGGTACAGCGGCTTGCGTTCGCGCCTCGAACGGAAGAGCGGCTCGAACGGGACGACGCGATCGCCGACGGTGAAATCGAGCGAGATGACGAAGCGTCCTCCCTCCTCTCCGTGCACCGTCAACGAAGCGCCGTCCGGCTCGGCGAGGCCTGCGCCGCGCAGCTCGGGAGGAAGGAGCGCCGGAGGCCAGGCGGCGAGCTCGGCGCGGTGCCGTGCGAGGAACGGCGCGACGTCGTCGGCCGGGATCCGCGTGGGCCGGTCGAGGGGAATGCCGACGGACGACGGGCGCCAGACTTCGTCGAAGGCGAAGCCGGTCTGGATCGGAGCCGATCGCTCCACGAAGGGACGGCGGCTCTCCGCGAGCGGGACGAGCGTTCGGGTCTCCGGAAAGACGAGATGGCGGCCACAACGCCGGAGGCCCGGTCGTTCGCGAGGGAGGGCTTCGGCGCTCGTCCCTTCGCCGGCCAGGTAGACGGGCACGAGAAGAAGAGACCCGTCGGCCTCGAGAGTCAGCCGGAGCGATTCCTTGGCCGCCCCTTGCACCGCCAGGCCATGTTCGGCGAAGAAGGTCGGCGCCTCACGGAGAAGCGCTTCGATCGCCCCCGCGGTCAGCGGTAGGCGGTAGGAGATCGCCCCGACGGGGGCCACGAGACACACACTGCCGTCGGCCACTTCGACGGAAAGACTGGACGGATCGTCCCCGACCGCCTCGAAGGCCCGCTTGGCAAGGAGGAAGAGGTCCGAGCCCTCGAAGGACTGCCGCTGGGTTCGGGCTCCCCGCTGGTTGAGCATCGCCTCGTCCGGAGTACGGGTCACCTCGATCAGACGTTTCTCGTACGCTCCCAGCGGCGAAATATCGGGAGGGCCTTCCTGGCCTCCTACCCCGGCCCGCGAGACGAACTCGGTCTTTCCGCCCTGGCCGTGGAGCTCCTCGGCGATCCGGAACCAGAGGCTTCTCTCGAATCGCTCTCCGGCGAGCGCCAGGTGTCCGCCCTGGCTCCCGGAACCCGAGAACGAGAGGACCAGCGCCCCCAGGTGCATGCAGAGCTGGTTCGGCAGCAGCTTCGGCGTACATCCGCAGGTGGCCGCCAGGAGGGCACCCTTCCGGTCCACGGCGAGGAGCGCAAAATGCCCGCGGCCATTCGGAGCGACCACGCGGCCGGCGACGCCGAGGCGGAAGAACGTCCCGCCTTCGACCCGCCCTCGCGCGAGAAGGCGGGCCGCGTCCCGGCGCGAGGATTCCGGGAAGAGCCCCTGGACGAGAGGGGGAAACGTCGCGTCATCCTGCGGCACGCCGCGCTCCTCGAGGTCTGGGTGCGCCGGGCTATCCGGTCGTCAGCTTCCGGTACTTGATCCGGTGCGGGATCTCGGCGGCCGGCCCGAGCCGCTTCTTCCGGTCGGCCTCGTAGTCCTGGTAGTTCCCCTGGAACCACACGGTCTTCGAGTCCCCCTCGAACGCGAGCATGTGGGTCGCGACCCGGTCCAGGAACCACCGGTCGTGGCTGATGACGACGGCGCAGCCGCCGAATTCCAGGAGCGCGTCCTCCAGCGCCCGTAGCGTGTCGACGTCGAGGTCGTTCGTCGGCTCGTCGAGGAGGAGGAGGTTCCCCCCTTTCCGGAGGGTCCGCGCGAGGTGAAGGCGGTTCATCTCACCACCCGACAGGTCCGCCACCCGCTTCTGCTGGTCGGCGCCCCGGAAGTTGAACATCGAGCACCAGGCGCGCGAGGGCATCTCGCGCTTGCCGACCAGGATCTTCTCCTCGCCGCCGGAGAGCTCCTCCCAGACGGTCTTCTTGGCATCCGGGCGCTCGCGGTTCTGGTCGACGTACGAGGGGAAGACCGTCTCTCCCACCTGGAGCTTCCCGCCGTCGGGCGTCTCGAGCCCCATGATCATCTTGAAGAGGGTCGTCTTGCCGGCGCCGTTGGCCCCGATGATCCCGACGATGCCGCCCCGGGGGAGGTCGAAGGTGAGGTCGTCGAAGAGGAGCTTGTCCCCGTAGGCCTTCTTCACTCCCTCCGCCCGGACCACGATGTCGCCGAGCCGCGGGCCGGCGGGGATGTAGATCCGGTCCGTCTCGTTCCGGTCCTCGGTGCTCGACTGGTTCAGGAGCTGCTCGTAGGCGTCGAGGCGCGCCTTGCTCTTGGCCTGGCGGGCGCGCGGCGACATCCGCACCCACTCCAGCTCGTGCTTCAGGGTCCGCTGGCGCGCGGTCTCGGTCTTCTCCTCGATCTCGAGCCGGGCTTCCTTCTGCTCCAGCCACGAGGTGTAGTTCCCCTTCCACGGGATGCCGGCGCCGCGGTCCAGCTCCAGGATCCAGCCGGCCACGTTGTCGAGGAAGTAGCGGTCGTGCGTCACGGCCACGACGGTGCCCGGGTATTCCGCCAGGTGGTGCTCGAGCCAGGCGACCGACTCGGCGTCCAGGTGGTTCGTCGGCTCGTCGAGGAGGAGCAGGTCCGGGCGCTCCAGGAGGATCCGGCAGAGGGCGACGCGCCGCCTCTCGCCGCCCGAGATCTTCGTCACGTCGGAGTCGGGGGGCGGGCAGCGGAGGGCGTCCATCGCCGTCTCCAGCGTCCGGTCCAGCTCCCAGGCGTTCGCGGCCTCGATCCGGTCCTGCACCTTCCCGTACTCCTCCATCACCTTGTCCATCTCGGCGTCGGGAAGGGCCTCTCCCATCTTCTCGCCCAGCTCGTCGAAGCGGGCCAGCAGCTTCTTGATCGGGGCGACCGCCTCCTCGACGTTCTCGAGGACGGTCTTCTTCGGGTCGAGGTAGGGGTCCTGCGCCAGGTAGGCCCTCCGGATCCCCTCCGCCGGGTTGGCCTCGCCGGTGAACTCCTTCTCCAGCCCCGCCATGATCTTGAGGAGCGTGGACTTTCCCGCGCCGTTCAGTCCCAGGACGCCGATCTTCGCCCCGGGGTAGAACGAGAGGTAGATCCCCTTGAGGATCTCGCGCTGCGGGGGGACGACCTTCCGGAGGTTCTGCATCGTGAAGATGTACTGCTGGGCCATGGCGGGCGGAGGTTACCTGAGATCCGCGGCGCCGGAGCCCGTCGGGGAACTTCCCCCGATTCGCCGCCGTCCGGCCCGGGAGCGGCCGGCGAGGGCAAGGTAATCTCCGGACACCGTGTTCTCATCCAGGATCCCGGACAGCCGCACGGCGAACCGCCTCACGCGGGCGGCGGCGAGGCACCGGGAAAGTCTCGTCGACCTGACGGTCTCGAATCCGACCGCGGTCGGCCTCCCGCCGTCCCCGACGGCCCTCGAGGGGCTCGCCTCGCCGGCGAACGCCCTCCACGAGCCAGACCCTCGGGGCACCCTTCCCGCCCGGCGCGCCGTCTCCAGGTACTACTCGGACCACGGCGTCGAGGCGGCCGAAGACCGCCTCGTCCTGACCGCCTCCTCCAGCGAAGCCTATTCCTGGCTGTTCAAGCTCCTCTGCGAGCCGGGCGACTCCGTCCTGGTCCCGGCTCCGAGCTATCCCCTCCTGGACGCCCTCGCGGGGCTGGAGTCGGTCGACCTGGCGCGGTACCCCCTTCCGCCGGAGGACGGGTGGGCCGTGCAGGCCGACGCGATCTTCGAGACCGCGGACCGGCTCCGCGCCGCCGGCAGAAGGCTGAAGGCGGTGGTCCTGGTGAACCCCAACAACCCGACCGGGACCTCGATCGCGGAGCCCGAGCTGGAGCGACTCGAGGAGAGGGCGCTCCGGGAAGGGTTCGCCCTCGTCTCGGACGAGGTCTTCCTCGACTACCGCTTCGCCGACCGGCCGGGAGACGTCCGGATCGCCGCCGCTCGGGACCGGGCCCTCGTCTTCTCCCTCGGCGGCCTCTCCAAGGCGGCCGCGCTCCCGCAGCTGAAGCTCGGATGGATCCTCGCCAACGGCCCCGACGCTCTCCTGGCCGCGGCCCTGGAGAGGCTGGAGTGGGTCGCCGACGCCTTCCTCTCCGTCGGGGCCCCGGTCCAGAACGCCCTCCCTTCCCTGCTCGGTGGACGCCATCGCGCCGCCTCGGAGATTCGCGGCCGCCTCCTCGAGAACGACCGCCGGCTCCGCGCCGCCTTCCCCGCCGGAGGGGCCGTCGGCGTCCTCCCTCTCCGGGCCGGCTGGACGGCCGTTCTCCGCGTCCCCGCCGTCGTCCCCGAGGAGGAGCTCGTCGTCTCCCTCGTCGAGCGCCACGGCGTTCTCGTCCATCCCGGGTACTTCTTCGACTTTCCCCGGGAGGCGTTCCTCGTCCTCAGCCTCCTCCCGCATCCCGGGCTCTTCGAGACGGGGGTGGAACGCCTCCGGGACGGGATCGGCGCGCTCGGCCGGTGACTCCCGACCTCCTCGTGCACGCCACGACCGACCCCCTCCCCGGCCTCCACAGCCGCGCAGCCTCCGTGGACCGCGCCCGGCGGTCCCCTCCCCGGCCGAGATCCGCTACCGCTGAAGGGAGGCCGCGAGGCGCGAGAGCGCCGCGTGGGCCGCGACGGTGACGAGGAGAGAGGGGAGCGTGCCGCCGATCGGGGCCGCGAGCCAGTACGTGGCCACCCCGAGGAGCCACGCGGCGGCCGAGGGTAGGACGAATCCCGATCCCGCGGCATACGGCCCGTTCGGGTCGTAGAGGTCCTCCACCCGGACCTTCGACCGGAGGACGAAGAAGTGGGAGAGGAGGACCCCGCCGACCGGGACGACCAGCGCCCCGAGGAGCATCATGAGATCGGCGTAACGGTCCAGCCACCCGCGCTGGAAGAGGGAGAGGGCGGTCCCGACGAGGCCGATGGACCAGATCGACAGGTGGTCCGGCGCCCTGGGAAAGATACTCTTCCAGGCCAGGGCCGAGAGGTAGAGGTTGACGAAGTTCGTGGTGAGGGTGGCCAGCGCGAGGAGGAGGGCGCCAGACGTCCCGAGGCCGACGGCCGCCAGCATCGCCCCGGGGTCGGTGCTCGACGCGGCGCGCGCGGCCGCGAAACCGAGCGGCATGAACCAGAGGCTCGTCAGTCCCAGGCCGCAGAAGACCGCCAGGGCGCCCTTGCCAGGGCTGGCCGTGTACCGCGAGTAGTCGGCGAACATCAGCAGCCACGAGACCTGATAGCCGACGACCACGTCGAGTCCCTGGGGCCAGGGCATCGAGCCGTTCCCGGCCGCCCCCACGACCCCGGGCGGCAGGCGGAAGCAGGCCACCGTGAAGAGGACGCCGACAACGAGGAGGAGGGGGACCGCCACCCGGTCCGCCAGCCCCACCGCCCTCGGGCCCCCGGCTGCGATCGCCGTCGCCAGGAGGCCCAGGCCGATCGCCCACGCCCGCTCGCTCCCCGGACCCCCCGCGACCCGGGCGCAGGCCGAGGCGGCGATCACGTTGTTCACGGCGATCCAGGCGAAGTTGCTGACGTAGAGGACCAGCGCGACCGCCGCCGCGCCCCGGAAGCCGAGCGCCGCCCGCGCCGCCACGACGGACGGGACGCCGAGGCGGGGCCCGAGCGGGGAGAGGGCCGCGACGAGAAGCGCCCCGGCCAGGCTCCCGACCGCCACGAGGAGCCCGGCCGTCCGGAACGAGAACGCCGGCACGAGGGCTGCGCCCGTCTGGATGGTGGTGGCGACGATGTTCGCGCCCGCGAAGATCAGGAAGAGGTCGAGCGGCGACTGGCGCCGGTCGGCCTCGCCCACGACGCCGATGTCGGCAGCCTGCATCGCCCGGGAGGTTACCGGATCGTCCGGATGCGCCCAGCCCAGAACGGCGGGGGCTCCACCGCCCCGTGCAGACCGGCTTCCTCGAGGCGCCGGTCGACCCTCGTCAGGCGGCGCGCCTGCGCGGGCGTCAGGAGGGAGACGAGCGGTCCGCTGCCGATCGCGTCGCTCACGTCCCATAGGTCCTCCCCCGCCCGCTCCCACCCGAGCCGGTCGAAGCAGGAGAGGTCCACCGGGCGGCTCCGGGCCCGGAGAGACTTCTCGGCATCCAGGTTGTAGTAGTGCTCGAAGTAGCTCATGGCCAGCTCGCGGAGGGTCCGGTAGACCGGCTCGCGGAAGCGAAGCCCGGCGTAGTTCGACTTCCCCACCGCGCCCCAGGCCCCTCGCTCCCCCTCGCGGAAGAGCGCGATCACGTGGTCGTCGTCCCGGTGGGCGCGAAGGAGCAGGACGAGCGGCGGGCGGCCGTGGTGGCGGAACGCGGCGGCGGCGAGCATGGCCGCCTCGACGCAGTGCGCCACGCGGTCGCGCAGGACGCGCCGCGGAGAGCGGCAGGTCTCCCCGTCCGGCTCCTTGTTGTAGCGGACCTCCTCGTCCAGGAACCGCTGGATCCGCTCCGGCCGGCGGAGAGAAGCGAGGACCGCCTTCTCCTCGGGGCTCCAGGCGCTGCGCCGCGTCATCCGGCGCACCTCCCGGCTCTCGCCGCTCCGCCAGCAGGGACGGACCGCGCCCCTCTCCCCAGTGCCATGGCTCCCCTCCGCTTGAGATCCATTCTAGCCTCTAGAATGGGGGCGTGACCTTCGATCCCCTCGCCGCCGCCTCTTCCGCCGGGGGGCGCTTCGGCGGCCTCCCCCCGGGGTTCGCGGCCGGCTACACCACCCGGCCGGTGGCCCCGGACGGGACGCCCGCCGACCTGGTCCCCCGGCTCCTGGCCGGGGCGCTCGGCTCCGCAGACGCCGAGGTGGTCCGACTCGTCCAGGTGCACGGGCGCGCGGTGCTCGAGGACGATTCGAGGCCGCGGCCCGGGTCCGACCGCGTCCTGGGCGAGGCCGACGCGGTGATCTCGCGGGCGGAAGGACGGCTCCTCTCGGTCTTCACCGCCGACTGCGTCCCGATCCTCCTCGCCGACGGGGAGTCGGGCTGGATGGCCGCGATCCACGCGGGCTGGCGCGGCACCGCCGCCCGGATCGTCGACGCCGTCCTCGACCGGCTCTTCGAGCGGGGGGTCGCTCCAGCGTCCCTCTTCGCCCTCTTCGGCCCCTCGATCTCCAGCGCGGCCTACGAGGTGGGGCCGGAGGTGGCCGAGGCCCTCCTCGCCTCGGGCGGAGGGACCCCTCTCCCCGCCCTGGCCGTCGTCCCTGGACGGGGCGACCGGCACCACGTCGACCTCGGGTTGATCAACGAGACCTTCCTCCTCGCGCGGGGCCTCCTGCCGGAGCGGATCCGGCGCCCCGCGCTCTGCACGCTGAGCGATCCCCACCTCTTCCCCTCTTACCGGAGGGACGGCCCGGGGACCGGCCGCATCGCGACCGGCATCGTCCGGACCGCTCTTCCCTAGCCCTGTCCCCATCTCGAAAGGAGCATTCAGATGAAACGGATTCCCGCCCTTCTCGCCTGCCTCGCGGCCCTCGCGCCCCTCTCCGCCGCGGCACAGTTCCAGGCCCCTTACCCGAGCCCGAAGCAGACGGTCACGCAGACGGTCGGCGTCACCGAGATAGCCGTCTCCTACAGCCGTCCCCTGGTCAAGGGGCGGAAGATCTGGGGAGAGCTGGTCCCGCTCGACAGGCCCTGGCGGACCGGGGCGAACCAGGCGACCACCGTCACCTTCGGGGACGACGTCGTCGTCGAGGGGAAGAAGCTGGCCGCGGGGACCTACTCCCTCGTGACCATTCCGGGCAAGGACGAGTGGACCGTCATCTTCAACCTCGACACCGCCCTCTGGTACCGGACCGACTACAACGCGGCGCTCGACCTCCTCCGGGTCAAGGTGAAGCCGGGTCCCTCGGAGTTCCGGGAGAGCTTCGAGATCGGCTTCCGGGACGTGGGCCCCGATTCCGCGAAGCTGGTCCTCGCCTGGGAGAAGCTGGCCGTGCCGGTCTCGCTGCAGGTCGACACGAAGGGGCTCGCGGTCGCCAGGGCCCGCGAGGCGGTGGCGAAGGCGAAGATCGACGACTGGGAGACGCCCCTCGGCGTGGCCCGCTACTACGCGACGGAGAAGGTGAACCTGGCCGAGGCGCTCGGGCTCGCCGAGAAGTCGATCACGATCAAGAAGGGGTGGGCGAACGTGGCGTGGAAGGCCCGCATCCTCGCGGCGGACGGCAAGCTCCCCGACGCCGTGAAGGCCGGCGAGGAGGCCGTCCAGCTCGCGAAGGCCTCGCCCGACAAGCCCAGCACGGCCTCGCTCGAGAAGCAGATCGCGGAATGGAAGGCCGGGAAGTAGAAGGTGTCTCTCAGGCGGCCGGCTCGAGCGATCGGCCGGCCGCCTCTCCCCTCGCGACCTGGAGCAAGAGCGCCAGGGCGACGACGAGGAGGCACCCGACCACGTTGAACCAGAGGAACGACACCTTCGTGCAGGCGAAGAGGAGGAGGACCGCCGCCTCCGAGATCAGCGCCGCCCCGAAGACCGCCCTTCCTCCGACGCTCTTCGCGTAGAACGCCACGAGGAAGATCCCCAGGATCGTCCCGTAGAAGAGCGACCCCAGGACGTTCACCGCCTCCACCAGCGTGCCGAGCTTGCTGGCGAACTGGGCGAACGCCACGGCGACGACTCCCCACAGGACCGTCGCCCGGCGCGACACGGCGACGTAGTGCGCGTCGGTCGCGTCGGGCCGGACGAACCGCTTGTACCCGTCCACGACCGTCGTGGAGGCCAGCGCCGTCAGCTCGGCCGACGCCGACGACATTGCCGCCGAGAAGACCGCCGCCAGGATCAGGCCGACGAGGCCGGTCGGGAGGTTCTCCAGGACGAACCGGAGGAAGACATAGTTCGTGTCGCGCCCGTCGGAGAGAGGGTTGCTCTTCCGGACGAGGGCGCTGACCCGCTCGCGGGCGGAGTCGTAGCGCGTCCCGGCCGCGCGGATCGCGTCCCGGGCCGCCCCCTCGGCGGCAGGCGAGCCGTCCCGGCGCGCCGCGAGGTACCGGCCCACCGCAGCCCTCCTCTCGTCCACGGCCGCCCGGTGCTCGCCTTCTGCCTCCGCGTACTCCGCCCGGAGCGGGCCCGCGGCGAGCCGCCGGGACTCGACCGGGTTGAAGTGGGCCGGCGGGGGGACGAACTGGTAGACGACGAAGACCATCGCCCCGACGAAGAGGATCAGGAACTGCATCGGGACCTTGGCGAGTCCGTTGAAGAGAAGCCCCAGCCGGCTCTGGGTGATCGAGCGGCCCGAGAGGTACCGGCCCACCTGGGACTGGTCGGTGCCGAAGTACGACAGCGCCAGGAAAAAGCCGCCGATCAGCCCAGACCAGAAGTTGTAGCGGTTCGAGAGGTCGAACGAGAAGTCGACGGCGTTCAGCTTCCCGGAGACTCCCGCCACCGCGACCGCCTCGGAGAACGAGACGTCGTGGGGGAGCAGCCGGAGGATGGCCACCAGGGCCAGTCCCATCCCGGAGAGGATCACCAGCATCTGCTGGAGCTGGGTGACGCTGACGGCCCGCGAGCCGCCCGTCGCGGTGTAGACGATCACGAGGAGGCCGACCCCGGCCGTGGTGACCGAGACGGGCCAGTCGAGCAGGACCGACAGGACGACCGAGGGGGCGTAGATGGTCAGCCCCGTGGCCAGACCCCGCTGCACGAGGAAGAGACCGGCGGCCAGCGCCCGGGTCCTCGCGTCGAACCTCCGCTCGAGGTATTCGTAGGCGGTCAGGACCTTCAGCCGGTGGTAGATCGGGACGGCGGTGATCGAGAGCACCACCATCGCCAGCGGCAGGCCGAAGTAGAACTGGACGAAGCCGAGGCCGTCCTTGAAGGCCTGGCCGGGCGTGGAGAGGAAGGTGATCGCGCTGGCCTGGGTCGCCATGACCGACAGCGCGACCATCCACCAGGGGAGAGAGTGGCCGGCGAGGACGAAGGAGTCCAGGTTCCGTTGCCGACGCGTCTTCCAGGTCCCGTAGACGACGATGAAGGTGAGCGTCCCGGCCAGGACCAGCCAGTCGGCGGTCTTCAACGGAAGGTCCTCGCGAGGACCGAGAAGAGCACGACGAGGAGGACGAGGTTCGCGATCACCCCGGCGTAGAGGACCGCCCAGCTTCCGCCGACGGGCGGCCGGTCGCCCTCTTCGCCGGGCCGGGGAGGAGGGCTGGCAGTCACCTCGTCGAAGCCGAGACGAGGTTGGCGAAGAGGCGGTAGGCCCCCGGGACTCCCGCGGGGAGCTGGCGGAAGAACGCGAGCCCCGTGTAGACGAAGGTCCCCTTGCCGTACCGAGCCGCGAGGAGCGCCCCCTTCGTCTCCTTCTCCCCCGGGTCGGCCATCGCGAGGAGCGCCTCGTACCGTTCGTCCCAGCTTCCCGGGTAGTAGAGCCCCCGCTCCTGGACCCAGCCCTCGAAGTCCCTCGGGCCGATCCGGTTCGGTGCGGAGAGGAGCGGATGGTCCGGCGCGAGGAGCCGGACCGGAGCCTCTTCGACGGTGACGCGGTCCCTCGAGAGCTTCATCGGGAAGGGGCCCGTGTCGGCCACGACGAGGTCCTGGCTGGTGTTGTACTGGACGACGAACGTCCCGCCCTCCTTCACGTAGTCGAGGAGCCGGGACTGGACCGCGGCGAGGCGTTTCCTGGTGTTGTAGGCGCGGACGCCCGCCACGATCGCGTCGTACCGCCCGAGAGGCGCGGTGGCCAGCTCCTCGTCCGAGAGGAGGACGACCTCCAGACCGAGCTGGCGCAGGGCCTCGGGGACCTCGTCCCCTGACCCCATGACGTAGCCGATCCGCTTCGCGCGGACGAGCGCGTCCTCCCGGACGAGCCTCGCCTCCGCGGCCGGAGCGAGGGCGATCGGCGGGATGTGGGCGTGGTCGATCCGGACGAGGTCGTGCGAGAAGGTGGCGCCGTCCACGGTGGCCTCGGCGCGGGCCGTGCCGACCGCCGGACCGGCCGGAGGGGTGACGGTGAACCGCAGGAGGACCTCGTCTCCCTCGCCCCGAAGCGAGAAGGGCCGTGCCGGAGAGACCGCCCAGCCCGGCGGGACCTTCAGCGTGGCGACGCCCGAGACCTCTTTCTTTCCGGCCCTGACCGTGACGCCGATCTCCCGGCCGCTCCGGTTGGCGAAGAAGAGGACCGGCGCGGAGAGGTGCAGCGACGCCTTGGGCGTGACCTCCAGGGGGCGGTATCGCTCGCCGATCACCGGGTCGGTCGAACGGTGCTGGACCGGGACCTCGAAGACGATCGGCTCGCCGGACACCTCGAGGGTGACGCGGGCCGTCAGGGCGGGAGGGTTCTCGGGGCGGCCGATGGCGCGGGGATCCGCGACCCGGAAGAGGCCTCCCGCCGGAGGGGAGTCGAGCCAGTACGGATTGGTCTCGTCCGCCGCCTCCGGGACCCGGACCGCGAAGTCCGTCTTCACCGGCCTGTTGTTCTCTAGAGGCGTTGTCCCCTCGAAGGGCGCGGCCGCCCAGGGGAGGTCGATCCGGCGGAGGACGACCGGTGCGCTCGAGCGATTGAGGGCGACGACCGAGACCGGCAGCTCCGATCCGGGGGTCGCCGCGAACCGCTCGGCGATCGCCTCGATCCAGAGTCCTCCGGCCGTCCGGACCGTCTCGTCCAGCTCCTTCCGTTTCGCCGCGACCCAGGGCGACGGGGCGAGAGAGGCCATCGCCCGCCTGGCCTCCACGAGGAACGGGATCACGTCGGCGGGCCGGTCGGGGCGAAAGGCCCGGACCGCTCTCTCGAGGGGCTCGATCACCTTCTCCCCCCCGGGGACCCTCCGCCACGTCGTGTCGATGCCGTCCATCGGGTCCGCGGCCGGCGCGTCTCCCAGCCGGGGCTCGAGGTAGTTGACGAGCGTTCCGCGGCGCTCGGCGGAGCCGAACCCCTGGCTCTTGTGCATCGAACGGCTCTCGGCGGCGATCTCCGAGTACGACCTGCCCAGGAACGGGTTGTAGGCGCCCAGGTCGACCTCGAGCAGCCTGGGGAGCTTGGGGGCCCGCTCCTCGGGCTTCACGCGGTAGGCGTTCCAGAGCAGCCGCCTGGCCGCCCACGGCGCCAGGCCGTCCCGGGCGATCTGGTCGGGGAACCGGTCCGGGTCCGCCGCCGCGCGAAACGCCTCCTCGGCCAGCAGGGCCGAGGCCGTGTGGTGCCCGTGGCCACCGTCCCCGTTCGTCGGGAACCGCGTGACGATCACGTCGGGGCGGAAGGTCCGGATGACGCGGACGACGTCCGAGAGGACCTCCTCCCTGCCCCAGATCGAGAGCGATTCCTCCGGCGACTTGGAGTAACCGAAGTCGATGGCCCGCGTGAAGAACTGCTCGGCCCCGTCGATCCGCCTCGCGGCCAGGAGCTCCTGGGTCCGGATCAGGCCGATCTGCTCCCCGCGCTCGGACCCGATCAGGTTCTGCCCTCCGTCCCCCCGGGTGAGCGAGAGATACGCCGCCCGGTAGAGCCGGCCGCGGGCGAGCCACGAGAGCATCGCGGTGTTCTCGTCGTCGGGGTGCGCTCCCACGTAGAGGACGTTCCCGACGACGAGGAGCCGGCGGAGCGCCAGCGCGACCTCTCCGGCGCTGTAGGCGTTGGGTGGCTGCGCGAGGGCGGCGCCGCGCCAGGAGGGGAGGATGCCGGCGAGGAAGAGGACGAGGAGCGCCGCGAGGGCGCGGGAGGCTCTGGGGCGGCGGATCATCGTCCGGAGGATACGTGCCGCCCCTCGAAAAAGATGCGCGCCCGCTCGACCCCTCAACGGCCCGGGACCGGGAAGGCGCGCGCCTTCCACGGCGGCCGCGGGGTCTCCCGCCCCTTGAGCTGGCCGCACGCGGCCACGGCCCCGAGCCCCTTCGACCGCCGGACCGTGACGGGCACGCCGGCGGACGCGAGGACGCCGGCGAACCGGTCCACCCGGTCGGCCGGCGGGCGCCGGAGGTCCGGGAGCCACTCGGGGGACTCGTTCAGCGGGATGAGGTTCACCTTCGACGGGACCGCCCGGACGAGGCGGGCCAGACGGGCCGCGGCGTCGTCGGAGTCGTTCGCCCCGTCGACGAGGACGTACTCGAACGTGATCCTCCGCCCCGCCTCGAGGGGCCAGGCGCGGAGGGCGCGGAAGAGCTCGGCGATGGGCCAGGTCCGGTTGACCGGCATGAGCCGGGTGCGCGTCTCGTCGTCCGCGGCCGAGAGCGACACGGCGAGGTTCGGCAGCCGCCGACGACGCGCCAGCTGCTCGATGCCCGGCACGATCCCCGCCGTGGAGACGGTGATCCGCCGGCTCGCGACCTCCCGCTCGAGGAGGTCGAGCGCGTCCATCACGTTCCGGACGTTCAGGAGCGGCTCTCCCATCCCCATGAAGACGACGTTCGACTCGTGCGGGCCGAACGGCGCCTCCCGCGCGAGCGCGAGGTACTGGCCGGCGATCTCGCCGGCCGTGAGGTTCCGCCCCGCCCCCATCCTCCCGGTCACGCAGAAGGCGCAGTCGAGGGCGCACCCGGCCTGCGAGGAGACACAGACCGTCTGGCGCTTTCCCATCGGAATGTGAACGGCCTCGACCTGGACTCCGTCCGGGAGCCGGAGGAGGAACTTCGCGGCGCCGTCCTCGGCCGTCGTTCGCTCGACGACCTCGGGGAGCCCCGTGTCGAACGCCTCCTCCAGCCTCTCTCGAAGCGCCCTCGGCAGATCGGTCATCTCCCCGAAGGAGGTGGCCCGGCCCACCCAGAGCCACCGGAGCACCTGCTCGGCCCGGTAGCGCTCGGGGGCGACGTCGGCGAGGAGCCGCGCGAGGTCGGAGACCGTGAGGCCGACGAGGGAGATCTTCAGATTTTCTTCGCGACCGTCGATCGGAGGGTGACCGTCGACGACGGGCGGCGGCGGGGCCTCACCGGGCGCGTCGGGTCGATGCCGAGGGACTTGAGGAGGCCCAGGTCCTTGACGTTGATCTGGAAGGCGACCCCGTCCCGGCGGTTCGCCCCAGACTGGCCCCGCCGGATGGACGGGAGGGCGGCCGAGGAGCGTCTCCCCTTCTGATCGAGGGCCACGGTGGCGTCGAGGACGAGGTAGGGGTCGTATCCGTCGTCGCGGAGCCTGGCGAGGATGGCCTGCACCTTCTCCGACGACGAGACGGCGCCGTTGAGCGCCGCGCCCAGTTCCTGGAGTGCCGCACGAACTCGCTGGTCGAGTGCCATTGGCCGGAATCTAGAGCCCTTGGGGGAGCCGAGTCAAACGGGGAGAGGGCCTGCGCGCGAATTGCTTTAGACTGAAGGGCTTCGGAGAACCTGTTGAGATTCGCCTCCGTCCGCCCCCGTTTCGAGCCGTTCCTCCTGTCCGTGGAGAAGCCCGGTCGCTACCTGGGCCTCGAGCGGAACGTCGTCCGGAAGGACCTCGCCGCCGTGTCGGTCACGGTCTGCCTCGCCTTCCCGGACGCCTACGAGATCGGGATGAGCCACACGGGGACGAAGATCCTCTACGAGATCGTCAACCGCCGGGCGGAGTGGGCCTGCGAGAGAAGCTACGCGCCCTGGGTCGACTTCGAGGCGGTTCTCCGCCGGGAGCGGATTCCGCTCTTCTCGATCGAGTCCGGCGCGCCGATCGCCGACTTCGACGTCGTCGGGTTCTCGCTCCAGAGCGAGCTCAACTACACGAACGTCGCGAACATGCTGGACCTGGCCGGGGTTCCGGTCCTGGCGGCGGAACGGGGAGAGGGGGACCCGATCGTCATCGGCGGCGGCCCCTGCGTCGCGAATCCCGAGCCGGTGGCCGACTTCTTCGACCTGTTCCTGATCGGCGACGGCGAGGAGGCGCTCCCCCGGCTCCTCGAGGCCGTCGCCGCCACTCGCACCCTGGAGCGCCGGGAACGCCTGCTCGCCTTCGCGGCCTGCCCGGGCATCTACGTTCCTTCCCTCTACGACGTCCGCTACTCCGCCGACGGGGAGAGGGTGGAAGCGTACGTCCCGAACGCCCCGGGCGTGCCCGGGCGCGCGACCCGCGTCTTCGTGGAGCGCCTCTCCGCCGGCGTCTACCCGGAGCGGCCGATGGTCCCGTCCGTCGACATCGTCCAGGACCGGCTGGGCCTCGAGATCATGCGGGGGTGCACCCAGGGGTGCCGGTTCTGCCAGGCCGGCTACTGGTACCGCCCGGTCCGCGAGCTGGACCCGGCCGACGCGGCGCGGATGACGAAGGCCTTCATCGACGAGGCCGGCTGGTCCGAGGTCGGGCTGCTGTCGCTCTCCTCGGCGGACTACTCCCAGATCGAGCCGCTCGTCACCTGCCTCGCGCCCGAGCTCGCGAAGACGAAGGTCTCCATCTCGCTGCCGTCTCTCAGGGCCGAGGCGTTCTCGGTCGCGCTGGCCGACGCGGTCTCCGAGGTCCGCAAGTCCGGGTTCACCTTCGCCCCCGAGACCGGCTCCGACCGGCTGCGCCGCGTCATCAACAAGACCTTCACGAACGCCGACATGGTCCAGGCCGCCGACGTCGCCTTCTCGAGAGGGTGGGACCTCATCAAGGTCTACACGATGATCGGCCTGCCGACCGAGACCGACGCGGACCTCGACGCCCTCGTCGTCCTCGTCCGCGACATCCTCGCGCAGGGGCGCCGGCACGGCGTCCGGCCGACGGTCCACGTCTCCATCGGCTCGTACGTCCCGAAGAGCTTCACGCCGTTCCAGTGGGCGGCGTTCGACGGCGTCGAGAATCTCCAGCGGAAGCTCGCGTACCTCAAGGAGAAGTTCCGGCCGGTGCGCGGGGCGAAGCTCAAGTGGCACGAGCCGAAGGAGGCCGAGATCGAGGCGATGCTCTCGCTCGGCGACCGGAGGATGTCGCGGGCCCTTTTCGAGGTCTGGCGGCGGGGAGGCCGCTTCGACGGGTGGTCCGAGCACTTCTCCTGGGCCCGGTGGACCGACGCGCTCGAGGCGGCGGGCATTCCCAAGGAACGGCATCTTCGTGCGAAGGACCTGGGCGAGACGCTTCCCTGGGACGTGGTGGACGCCCTCATCCGCAAGCCGTTCCTCGTCGTCGAGTGGAAGAAGGCCCTGCAGGAAGGGTCGACCGACGACTGCAAGTGGGGCCGCTGCACTGCCTGCGGGGTGCCCGGGAACGGGGAGGACACCGTCCTCGCCGATCCGTTCCCCGACGGCTTCTCCTTCGGCACGCCCCTCCCCTCGATCGCCCGGGAGCCCGCCGCCCCCCGGGGTCCGGAGGGCACCCTTCCCTCTGCCTACTCCGAGAAGGCGAAAGGGGCGGCTTACCGGATGAAGGCCTCGCCGGAGCTGCCCCCGCTGCGCGAGCGCCGCACCGTCGGCGGCGCGGCCGCGCCCGTCGCCGCGACCGCGCGGACCGTCCGCTACACGTTCGAGAAGCTCGGCGACGCGAGGTACCTCTCCCACCGCAACACGATGGACGTCCTGGAACGCGCCTTCCGGGCCGCCATGGTACCCGTCCGCTACTCGGAAGGGTTCAACCCCCACATGCGGATGTCGATGGGCCCCGCCCTCCCGCTCGGGCAGGAATCCCGCCACGAGCTCTTCGACCTCGACCTGACCGACGCGATGACGCCGGCCCTGCACGAGGCGGTGAACTCCCGTCTCCCCGCGGGCGTCCGGGTCACCGCGTTCGAGGACCTGCCCAGGGGAGCCCGCTCGCTCGGGCAGGCCGCCACCGAAGCCGTCTACCGCTTCGTCCTGCCCAACGGCGAGGAGCGCCGGGAGCGGCTCCGCCTGGCGGGCGAGGGGGCGATGACGCCGAAGCGGTTCCTCGAGAAGGAGTACGGGCTGGCACCCGAGGACCAGCACGGGATCCGGGTCGTCCGGGAGGAGACGGTGCTCCGGCCGTGAGCTTCACCGTCCGGGTCTCCGCGGAGTTCGAGGCGGCCCACCACCTGAGGGAGTACGTGGGCGGGCCGGAGCCGGTCCACGGACATTCCTGGCGGATCGAGGCCGCGCTGGGGACCGACGCCCTCGGCCGCTACGACCTCTCGGTGGACTTCGTGACGGCCGAGCGTCTCCTCCGCGACCTCGCGGCGCGCCTCCACGACCGCGACCTCAACACGGTCCCGCCCTTCGACCGGCGGAACCCGACCGCCGAGAACGTCGCGCTCTGGGTGGCGGACGAGATCCGCAAGGCCGGAATCCTCTCCGAGGGGGCCCGGCTCGAGTCCGTCACCGTCTGGGAAGGCCGGCGAAATAGCGTGACCTATCGGCCATAGCTTTCCTCCTGCGGTCGAGGCTGGGAGTCTGCCCGACTCGCCGGACGGACCCGGCCGTAAGATCTCCGCATGTACCTCGTCGCCGTCCATGGCTACCCCGTCGATCGGCGTCTCTGGCTTCCTCTCGCGGGGGAGCTGGAGCGGCTGGCCCCGACCCTGGGTTTCTTCGCGCCCGACCTCCGCGGGCGCGGCACCTCCCGCCGGCCCGCGGCGGCGGTTCACTCGATGTCGCTCCTGGCCGACGACCTGGCCGACGAGATCGAAGCGTCCCTCCCTCCGGAGGAGCCGTTCGTCCTCGCCGGCCTTTCGATGGGGGGCTATGTCGCCTTCGAGTTCCTCGGGCGTCACGGCGCACGGTTCCGCGGCCGACTGGCCGGTCTCGCCCTCTGCGACACGCGGGCGACGCCGGACGACCCGGCGGGGAAGGCCGGTCGCGCCGCGGCCGCCGAGGCGATCCGGGAGCACGGGATGGACGCGCCCCTCGGGACGATGCTCCCCCGCCTGATCGCGAGGGGCTCGTTCGGGAAGCCGGCCGAGGAGACCGCCCGAGCGATGATCCTGTCGACTCCCCCGGAGACGGCCCGGGCCGACCTCTTCGGGATGATGGAGAGGCAGGACGGCTTCGGGGCGCTCGCCGCGTTCGACCGTCCTGTCCTCGTCGTCGTCGGAGACGAGGATCAGCTGTCACCGCCGCAGGACGCCGAGGCACTGGCCGAAGGGGCGCAGAACGCCCCCTTCGTCGGGCTCCACACGATTCCGGGAGCGGGACACCTCGCGCCCCTGGAGGCGCCGGGAGACGCCGCCGTGGCGTTCGCCGACCTCGTCGTGAGGGCCGGCGGCTAGGGTCTGCCGGCCCGACCCGTCACTTCCCTCCGACGCCGTTCGCGTCGTAGGCCGGGAGCGGAGCGCCGAAGCCGAGCTGGGTCCGGGCCGCCGCCGGGAGAGGCTCCTCCTCGGGAAACCGTTCGGGGGCCGGCCGGAACGACGGCAGCGGGATCGCCTTGCCACCCGAGTAGACCGGGTGGCGGCCGCGCGACTTGTACCACTCGGAGAGGGTGGCCGTCTGGTACATCTCCTCGATGATCTTCCGCCACCCGGCACCCGTGTTGTACGCGCAGAAGGAGATCTCCCCGAGCTGCGTCCCGTACGGGATGATGCACATCTCCGTCCGGCGGAAGTCGTAGTTGAAGAGGTCCTGGAACCACATGCCGGCCACGAGGAGGACCCTCCACGGGTAGCGGCCCGAGCTCGCGATCCCCATGCTCTTCCCGGTGTGGCCGTCCATCACCTTCAGCGTCTCCCAGATGCCGAGGTTCGAGGGGACCCCGTCCGGGCGGATGTTCCGCGCGACGGCGAGCGCGGCCTGCAGGACGGTCCAGAAACGCCCGCGCGCCGAGTCGGTGATCAGCTGGAAGTCGCGCAGGAGGCGGTCCGCGTCCAGGACCTGGGTCACCGGGACGGCCTGGCCCGTCTCGGGGCGGACCAGGAGCATCGTCGCGATGCCGCAGTTCGGGTGGCAGCCGCACTTGAGCGACCCCCACTGGGCGTCGAGCCCGCCCAGGAGGTCGCGGAGGTCCGAGAAGGGGCCCGACGCGGAGAGCGGGTACCAGTCCCGGAGCGGCTCCCCGATCCCGGCCTGGGCCTTCACGTCGTGGGCCAGGTTCGCGAGCGTGTAACGCTGCGCCTTCCGGGTCTCGTCGTCGACCTCCTCGTCCCGGCCCGTGAACGAGACCGGCTGGAACGAGAGCGCGTTGATCTTGTCGATGTTCGCGATGGCGAACCGGATGATCTCCCCGACCTGGCCGTTGTTGACTCCGTTGACGATCGTGATCACGAGGGTGACGTCGATTCCCGCTGCCTTGAGGTTGTCCAGCGCCTGGAGCTTGACGTCGAAGAGGTTCGAGACGAGGCGGTGCTCGTTGTGCTCGTTTCCGACCCCGTCGAACTGGAGGTAGACCAGCCGGAGCCCCGCCTCGTAAGCCGCCTTCGCGAATTCGGGCTCCTGGGCGAACCGGATCCCGTTGGAGGCGCACTGGACCGAGAAGTACCCGATCTCGCGGGCGTACTTGACCGCGTCGAAGAACCAGGGCGAGATGGTGGGCTCGCCCCCGGAGAACTGAACCGACATCTGCCGCCGGGGCTTGACCGACGCCGCGTTGTCGAGGATCTCCCGGATGTCGGACCACTCGAGCTCGTGAACGTACCCGACCTGGTTCGCGTCCATGAAGCACGGGTTGCACATCATGTTGCAGCGGTTCGTCAGGTCGACGGTCAGGACCGCGCCGCGCCCGTACCGGATCGCCGCCGATCCGTGGTCGTGCAGGGAGTCCTTCCCCATCCGGACGTCGCGGCCGAAGAAGTTCTCCTCCAGACGGGCGAAGAACTTCGCGTCCGACGCCATCAGGTCCTCGAACAGCCCGTGCTTCGGGCAGGTCTTCACCATCCAGATCTCGTTCCCGCGCTGGACGATGTCCGCCGCGATCTCGCCGGGATGCCCCTCGATCAGCTCGCGGAGGTCGGTCTCTCCCCGGATGATGGCGTCGCGGACCTCCCGGGTGCAGGTCGGGCAGAGGGAGTCCGTCCGGCGCGGGAACCCGAGGGGCGGCCTGGACTTTTCAGCGCTCTTGGGAAGCGGTTCCGGGGACCACGAGGGCTGAAAGCTACGGGCCGGGACTCGACGGTTCACCCACTGGAAACCGTTCCAGGCGGCATTCGCCGCGCCACGCACTGCTCCATAGAGATGCCCACGAATCATCCGTAGCCTCCAAGACCTCCCGCCCTGATTTCGGCCGGGATTTTCTTGCGACAGGGTCCAAGGTCCCCGCCAGGTTGTAACCCTGGAGCGTAGCATGTTCCGGGGCCGGGGGCGCTCATGACTCGAAGCGCGCCGGGCTGTAGGGACCGGGAGGCAGCGGAGGCATCCGCCCCGAGAGTGCCTCGACGAGAAAGAGCGCGGCCGCGGGGGCGAGGAGGATCTCGTCGCTCCCCAGGCCGGACGCGACGAATAGCCGGGGAAGGGAGCTCTCGCCGAGCGTGGGACAGCCGTCCGGGGAGAGGCGGCACGCCGACTCGGAGCACGAGAGGATCCGGTAGTCCCGGACGGCCGGCACCGCGCGAGCGGCCGCCTCGATCAGGGCAGAGAGCGCCCCCGCCCGCGGCCTTCCGTCCGGGGGCCCTGGATCGGGCTCCCCGGCAATCGTCGCGGATCCGTCGCGGCGGGGGACGATCCAGGCCCCGCCCGTCCAGAGGAAGCGCGAAAGGCGGTCGCCGTCGGGGGAGGGATCCACCTCGAGGAACGGAGAGGAGGCCTGGATCCCCGTCAGGGAGGCCGCGGCGGGGGCCGCGAGCCCCGAGTCGTCTCCCGCCTCGACGACGGCATCCGCGAGAAGGCGCCCGTCGTCCGTCTCGACCCCCGACGCTCGTCCCCCGTCCGACAGGAGCCGGACCGGAACACGGCTCTCCTGGATCCGGACTCCCGCCGAGCGGGCCGCGAGGGAGAGGGAACGATGAAGCTTCCCCGGCGCGAGCGTCCCGTCCAGGGGAAACAGGAAGGCGGTCCGGATCTCCTCCGAGAGGGAGGGCTCCCGCGCGGCCGCCTCCTCGCCCGGAAGGACGCTGAAGGGGAGGGTGCGCGCCCTCTGCCAGTCGAGCGTTCGATCGAGGGCGACCTCCTCCGCGTCCGTCAGCGTCACGGCCATCCCACCCCTGACGTCGTGCTCGACGGCGAGCCCCGATTCCGCCTCGACCGACTCGACCCAGTCCGCGAAGAGCTGGCGCGACAGGAGGGCGAGATCCTGAAAGGGCTCCGGGCCTGACCGGCCTCGGGCCTGCGCGTTCACGAGACCGAGCCCTCCGGCCGTGCGGGCGGCGGCCAGCGGCCTCCCGACCAGGATCGTGGCGACCCCCCGGCGGACCAGCTCGAAGGAGAGAGAGAGACCGACGATCCCCGTACCGACGACGATGACGTCGGCGCGGTCCCTCAAGCGATGACCCCTCCGATCTCCACGACCGGACCCTTGCCAGGCACCTCCGGGGGACCGTAGATCCGCTCGACGCGCCGGAGCGCCGCCCGTCCGACGCCTCGGACGACCCAGTAGTTCAGGGCACCGGCGGCGACGGCGCCGAGCACCGGGACGAAGTGGGTGGCCTCGCGGCCCGCCAGTCGGACGACGAGGCGCTTCGCGACCTCCTCGGCAGCCCGCGTCGTCAGGCGGCGTCCGACCTGGATCCCGGCTCCGGACGCGAGGCCGGCCAGGACCTCGAGGGCGCGTTCGTCCGGGTCGGGCTCGCCCCCGTAGAGGAGGTGGAGGCCGACGATCAGCCGGCTCTGCATGACGAGGAGCGCGGAGAGCTCGGGGGCGGTGGCGGCGAACGCGAGCCATCCCGGCGGCAAGCTCGCGACCGCGCCGACCGCCGCCGCGCGGCGCGCCGTCGCCCCGATCATCTTCAGCGCTTTCTGCCTCGTGGCCAGCTCCGGGTGCTTCCGGCAGAACTGGTCGACCTCGGACCGGATCCGATCCATGTCCAGGTCCGAGGAGGCGCGCCGGATCATCCGGAGGAAGGTCTCGGAGAGCATCGTGCGGGCGTATCATGCGGCCGCCGAATCGGGCGGGCAAGGTGGGCCCCGCGCCGGGCGGAAACAGGAGAGACGAGTTGAGGAAAGCGCGCGACTACGAAGGCACCGTGGCGACCATCCAGACGACCCAGGGGGAGATGACCGTCCGATTCTTCTGGAAAGAGGCCCCAGGGCACGTCAAGAACTTCGTCGACCTGGCCGAAGCCGGGTTCTACGACGGGACCATCTTCCACCGCGTCATCCCCGGCTTCATGATCCAGGGCGGCGACCCGCAGACGAAGGACGCGAAGGTCTCGCCGTCCCGCTACGGCACCGGCGGCAACACCGACGCGGCCGGCCGGGAGGTCCGCGTCAAGGCCGAGTTCTCCACGCTCAGCCACCGGCGGGGGATCCTCTCGATGGCCCGCTCCTCCGATCCCGACTCGGCGTCCTCCCAGTTCTTCGTGGTGGTGAAGGACTCTCCGTTCCTCGACCGCCAGTACACCGTCTTCGGCGAGGTCGTGTCGGGGATCGAGGTGGCCGACCGGATCGTCAGCGAGTCGAAGCCGAACCTGGCCGACCCGTCCGGAGGCCGCCCGGCGGCCTACCAGAAGATCAGCGCGATCACGCTCTCGGCGTAGGAGAGGGCAAGGAGGGCGTCCCGTGACTCTGCCCATCAGGACCTCCCGCGCGGGCGCGAAATGGCTCCTCGGCCTCGTCGCGCTGGCGATCGTTTCCGTCGCCGCGTCCGGCGGAGAAGCCGCGGCCAAGAAACCGCCCCCGAAGAAGAAGGAAGTGAGGCAGGCGAAGGCCCGCGACTACGCGAAGACGCTGGCGACGCTCAGGACCTCGCAAGGGGACGTCACCCTCCGGTTCCTGTACGACAAGGCGCCGAGCACGGTGAAGGCGTTCGTCGACCTGGCCGAGAAGGGTTTCTACGACGGGACCCTCTTCCACCGCGTCATCCCGGGTTTCGTCGTCCAGGGGGGAGACCCCCGGACGAAGACTCCCGGGCTCGACGCGCGGACTTACGGGTTCGGCGAGAACACCGATGCCCAGGGGAACCCGATCCTCCTCAAGGGGGAGTTCAGCGACACCACTTTTCGCAGGGGGATCGTGTCGATGGCCCGCCGGGAGTCCGATCCGGACTCCGCGTCGTGCCAGTTCTTCATCGTTCTCAAGGACTCTCCGTTCCTCGACCGGCACGAGACGGCGTTCGCGGAGGTGACCAAGGGGATGGAGGTGGTCGACCGGATCGTCGCGGAGTCGCGGTCCAACCCCATGGCCCAGAACGGCGGTCAGCCGACCTCGTACCAGAAGATCGTGAAGATCGAGCTCTCCGAGGAAGGAGCCGCGAAGTAGACGCCACCGCGGAGGCGGCCGACGCGCGGCGGCTCGAGCTCGTCGGCGAGGCGCTCGGCCTCCCCGGCGTCTCCGGCCGCCTCGTCCCGCTCGCCGGGGACGCCGGGGGCCGGAGGTACTTCCGGCTGGACGGCGGCCTGCGGCGCGCCGTCCTGGTGGTCGTCTACCCCGAGGCCCGGTCGGCGGCCCAGGAGAACTGGCTGGCGATCCGCGGCGGCCTGCACTCCGCCGGCCTTCGGGTACCGGCCCTCCTCGCGGACGCCCCGGAGGCCGGCGCCGCTCTCATCGAGGACCTGGGCGACGTCGATTTCGCCACGGAGCTCCGCCGCGCGTCGCCCTCCGGGAAGCTCCTCCTGCTCGACGAGGCCGAACGGCTCCTCGACCCGCTCCGGTCGATCGACCCCGCTGTCGCCCGGCGCAACCCGCCGTTCGACGCCGCCTTCTTCGGCAAGGAGCTGGAGCACACCCGCTTCTGGGCCCTCGAGGGAGGTGGGACCACCCCCCTCTCTTCCCGGGATTCCTCCGACTGGGAGGAGCTCGCCGCGAGACTGGCCCGCGAGGCGGCGGACCCGTCCCTGAACGGTCCACTCGTTCCCGTCCACCGGGACTTTCACGCGAACAACCTCATCCGGACCGCCGACGGCGCGCTCGCGATGATCGACTTCCAGGACCTCCGGCTCGGTCCGCGGGACTACGACGGCGTCTCGCTCCGTTTCGAGAGGGCCGGGGCCGAGGCCCCGGCGCCGCCGGCCGGACGTTACCTGCCGGCGGTGTTGCTCCAGCGCGCCTGGAAGGTCCTGGGCACCTTCGAGAAGATGCTCCGGTGGGGACGGCCCGTCTACGCTCCCCACCGCGAGACCGCCAGGCGCGTGATCCGGGAGCGGACCGACCGGTCGAGCCCCTTTTTTCCTCTCCTCCGGTTCCTCGACCCATGACTCCAGCAGCCGCCTCGAGGGGCCCAGCCGGGAGGAGTATCATCCGGGCCGACTGAACTTCAGGAGGCGAACGTGCCCAATCTCGGACTTCCCGAACTTCTACTCATCCTGGCGATCGTGGTGATCCTCTTCGGCGCCGGGAAGCTCCCCCAGCTCGGGAAGGGCCTAGGGGAGGGAATTCGCAACTTCAAGCAGTCCATGAAGGCAGGCGAGGACACCCCGAAGCCAACCGAGAAGGATGGGGATTCCGGCAAGCCGAAACAGGCCTAGAAGCGCTCCGCCTTCTTCGCCCCCCCGCACCCGTTCGAGCCCGGGGGTCCGGTTCCGCGAGAGGGAGCGGGCGCGCCGCCGAGCCGGCTGGCCGTCCCCGGACCCTCCCTCACGTATCGTCGCGGCGCGAGCGGAGCGGTTTCACGTTCAGGATAGAGATCTTGGTGCGAAGGGTATTCCGGTGGATGCCCAGCGTCTTGGCAGCCCGGCCCATGTTTCCCAGGGAGCGGGTCACCGCCGCGGAGACGTATTTTTTCTCGAACTCCCGCTTCGCCGCTTCGAGGGGCACTCCCTTGGAAACCAGCTCGTCGATGATCCGTTGGAGTTGACCGTCAATCGTCACCAGAGCAGCTCCTCTACCGCGTCGATATCGTCGTCACCGAGGGGAGCGGGACGTTATCACGCGCCGACGAAAAGGGAAGGGCCGGAAGCTCCGCGAGGGCGGCGTCTCCCTCCGGCCCCGCGCTACTTCAGCTCGACCTCGTCCCCGAGCAGGATCGCGTCCCTGGAAACGACGACCTTGGCGACGGAGCTGCGCTCCCTCGTCATCAGGATCGCCGCCTCTCCCAGCAGCGTCCGGAGAGCTCCCGCCCGGTGACGGGTCCGGTAGACGGTCAGGAAGTCGCCGGGAGCCAGGCCGTCCTTCTCCCCGAGGTCCAGGAAGACGATCGAGTGCTGCGCGATGCCCGTGGCGCTGTCGAAGGCGTGAACGATGTGCCCGGTGACCTTGCCGTTCGGCGTGTCGCACTGCGTCACGAGCTTCGACCGGCGAACCAGCGGGATCGGCACCGGCTCGAACGGGAGGAGGACGTCACCGATTTCCGTCTCCTCGCAGGCGGAGACGATCTCGGCGATGGAGGAAGTCTCCTGGGCGCACGTGATGCGGAGCCGCGCCGGTGTCCGGTAGATGCGCCCGATCGTCTTTTCCGGCGCTCCCGCCTTCGCCACCAGCACGTCGGGACGGCAGACCCAGAATTCCTGTCCGTCCTTTGCTCCGCGGTTCTTCCCGATGTCGATGTAGACGACCTCCAGGGGACTGAACACGCTCTGCGTGTCGATCTTCGCCGCGCTCACGACCGAGCCGACGAACTTCTCCGACTCGTCGCCGAGCCACCCGGAGCAGTAGACGTCGGCGTCGACGCCGATCGCGACCGGGCCCGCCTTCGCGCTCGAGAACGCGTCGTGGGAGTCGAGCCTCCGCGGCGGCTCGGAGGGGGCCGGCGACATGGTCCGGGCAGCCTGGGTGGAGGCCGAAGGGACGCCATCCGCGGCCATCACCGACAACCCGATGAGCCCCACGGTCCCGACCAGGGCAGAGCAGACGACTTTACGCATCAGGACCTCCTGGCCGGAGCCAGCCGAAACGATCGACTTTTTTCGCCCGAGGGGAATGAGCCGGAAGCGTTGCCTTCCACCAAGTTACTCCAAACGGGACAGATGTCAACGAGCCCCGCCTCCGGAGGCCGGGACGCCCGCCGAGGGAAGGGCCTTCACCGGAGGGAGTTTCTTCGCCCACTTGCTCGCCGGAAAATCGGTTCGGAGGCGGGCCCAGAGCGCCGCCGATTCGTCGCCGTGCCCCATCTTCCTCTCGGCGAGACCGTTCTCGTAGAGCACCCGATCGATGCCCAGGTAGTCGGGAAACGCCGCCAGGACGCCGGCGTACCGTCCCTTCGCCGCGAGGTAGGCCCTGCGGTGAAGATAGAAATTCGCGACGCGAAATTCGTGCTCGGCCATGAGGTTCCTCATGACGAGGTAGCGGCTTCGGGCTTCCGACGCCCACGGGGAATCCGGGAAGCTCTGCAGGAATTCCCGGTAGCTGGTGAGGGCCAGCCTCGTGTTCGTCTGGTCCCTCTCGGGCTGCTCGGCCTGGCGGTCCGACGTCTGGGCCAGACGGAACAGAGCGTAGTCCGCCTTCGGGTGCGAGGGATAGCGGTTCCGGAAGTCCTTGTAGCGCGACTGCGCCTCCATGTAGCCCAGAGGGGTCTTCTCCTCGAAATACGAGTCCGCGAGGCGGAGGGCGGCCTGCTTTCCGATCGGGTCGCTCGCGTAGTTCTCCGCGACGAACCGGAGGTACTGGCGCCCGCTCTCGTACTTCCTCTTGGAGACGAGCGCCTCGCCCCGGGCGTAGGCCTCCTCCTTCGGCATCGACAGGAGCTCGCGAGTCAGCTTGGCCGCGGAGTCGGTCGAGCTGCACGCGCCGAGAAACGCGGTCGAGAGGATCGCCAGGACCGGGACTAAGGCGCCCCGAAGGCGACGGTCTTTCCGGGATGAATCCACCACTTGCTCCCTTTCCACTCTCACGCGGGCGGCGCCTCGGACATGGCGACGACGAAGGAGAGCGTGTCCTTGAACGTGACAGGATAACCGGACTGGGGATACTGGCGGAGGATCGTTCCCGCTGCCGCCCCCTCGTACGCCTGGCCCTTGACGCCGCCGATCCGGAAGCCGCGCGCCTCGAATGCGGCCCGGACCTTCTCGAAGTCCCGGCCGATCAGGTCGGGCATCACGTACGCGACGTCCGGCGATCCGCGGGTCAGGAGGAGGTCGACGGTCGCTTCCGGTGGCGCCGTCGCCCCTGGCGCAATCCCCTGGGCCACCACCCCCGTCCCCGGCAACCTGGTCACCGAGACGGCTCCCTCCCGGAGACCGTTCCTCGTCAGGGAGAGCGAGGCGGTCCGCTCCGTCATCCCCGACAGCTCGGGGACGCGGATCGTCTTCGGGCCGAGGGAGAGGTGCACCCGGATCGTCTGCCCCGCCTTGACCTCGGTGCGGGGGAGAGGCACCTGGCCGCGGATCCGATGGGGCGGAATCTCCTCGTTGAAATCCGCGCGCGCCACGTCGACCGTGACGCGGAGGCCGCGACTCGCCGCGAGGGCGGACGCGTCCTCGACCGACAGCTTCGTGAGGTCGGGAGCCTCGAGCGACTTGCCCAGGACGAACCGGGAGAACGAGATCCAGGCGGCAGCGACCAGGACCGCGGCCAGGATGAGGGTGTACATCACGCGCCCGAGGATCCCTCCCATTTCACCCCGAATTTAGCAGGCCAGGCGTCCGCTTGACTCCGGGGGCCCGCGAAGTGAGACTGAGTATCCGATGGTTGGCTCGCTCCGCCCCGTTTCGACCTCCGGCCCGGGCCGCCCGGGGAGCGCTCTCCCCCTGGCCCGGGCCGACCTCCACGTCCACACCAACGCTTCGATCTTCAAGTATTTCCGCGCGGCGAATTCCCATGATTCGTACAACGAGCCCGAGGAGGTGTACCGGCTCGCCAAGGCCCGGGGCATGGACTTCGTGACCTTCAGCGATCACGACACGATCGAGGGGGCGCTCCGCTTCCAGGACCGGCATCCGGATCTGACCGACTTCTTCGTCTCCGTCGAGGTGGAGACGTTCTTTCCGCGCACCGGGCACCGGATCCACGTCAACGTCTTCGACGTCAGCCGGGCCCAGCACGCCGTGATCGACCGGAAGCGGAAGAGCATCTTCGACCTCGTCGACTATCTCCGCGCCGAACGGCTCCTCTATTCCGCGAACCACCTCTTCCAGTCGTACCGGATGAGGCAGGCGCCGGAGGATTTCTTCGAGACGATGCTCTCGCTCTTCGACGTGTTCGAGGTGAAGAACGGGTCGATGGCCTACCAGCACAACGCCCTCGTGGAGGACCTCCTGACCGCGGCCCGAGGAAAACGGGGGACGCTCGCGCTGGTCGGAGGGTCGGACGCCCACACCTACCCGCCCATCGCGTCGGTCTTCACGCTGGCCCCCGCGGCGAACTGGCGGGACTTCCTCGGCGCGATCCGCCGGGGCGAGTGCGTCTCCTGGGGAACCGAGATGGGCTTCACGAACGTTCTCCGGGACACCTATCGGATGCTGGGGAAGTACTACCGGTCGGTCACCGACTTCCGGAATCCCGAGTTCACCGCCCGGGAGAAGACCCGGCACTTCCTCCTCTCGCTCGCGTCCCTTCCCCTCGCCGCGTCGGGTTTTCCCGCCGCCGTCCTCTCCCTCAACTACGCCAAGCAGATCGCCCTCTCCAGGAACCTGAAGAAGCGCTTCGCGCGGAGAGGCCTCTCGGGACGGACGTCGTGACCGGCCGGGGGCCTCTCGTCGGCGCGCACATGAGCGTCGCCGGCGGTCTCGAGAAGGCGGTCGAACGAGGCGTGGCGGTCGGTTGCCGCACCATCCAGCTCTTCACGAGGAACTCGAACCAGTGGGCCGGCAAGCCGGTGTCCGACGCGGAAGCCGCCACCTTCAGGGCCGCGGCGGCCGCGGCCGGTTTCGCCCCGCTCGTCTCCCATTCCGCGTACCTGATCAACCTCGGCTCCTCCGACCCGCTCATCCGCGCTCGCTCGGCCGCGGCGCTCGGCGACGAGCTGGTCCGGTGTCACCGGCTCGGCATCCCGTTCCTCGTCCTTCACCCCGGGACGCACGGGGGCGAGGGCGAGGAGACCGGGATCGACCGGATCGCCCGGGGGGTCGATGCGGCGCTCGAGACCGCTGGGGTGGACGGGGTGGACGTGCTGCTGGAGACCGCCGCGGGACAGGGCTCGTGCGTCGGGCATTCGTTCGCCCAGCTGAAGGCGATCCGGGATCGGTCGTCGGCTCCCGGCCGGATCGGCGTCTGCTTCGACACCTGCCACGTCCATGCGGCGGGATACGACGTCGTCTCCGCGGAGGGCTGGCGGCGGACGCTCGGCGAGCTGGACGACCGGGTCGGCCTTTCCCTCGTCAAGGTGATCCACGCCAACGACTCGAAGAAGGAGCGGGGGTGCCGGGTGGACCGGCACGAGAGGATCGGCCACGGGGCGATGGGGGAGAAGGCGTTCGGCAACGTGATGCGGGAGAGGGCGTTCCGGACGGTCCCCAAGATCCTCGAGACTCCCAAGGACGATTCCGGGGCGTGGGACCGGGAAGGGCTCGCGGCCCTGAGGCGCCTGGCCGGTCGGAGCCGGCCAGGCGGCTAGAAGCTCACGTTCTTGACGACGTCGAAGGCCAGCACCGTCACCATCAGGAGCACGAGGAAGACGAACCCGGCCTGAAGGAGCCGTTCCTTCACCTTCAGCGAGAAGTCGCGGCGGACCGCCGCCTCGACGAGGGTGATCAGGATCTGCCCCCCGTCCAGGAGCGGGACCGGCAGGAGGTTCAGGATCCCGAGCTGGAGCGACAGGATTCCCATCAGTCCGAGGAGCGGGGCGAGGCCGGTCCTCGCCGCCTCGCCCGAGAACTTCGCGATGTCGATCGGCCCGGAGAGCTGCCGGATCGAGCCGGTGCCGCGGACGAGGCGTCCCACCGTCGCGAAGGTCGTCCGGGTCTGCTGGACGTTCTCCTCCCAGGAGGCGGCCAGCGCCGCGAGCGGGGCGAGGCTTCTGCGCACCATCTCGGTCCGGGGGGCGAACCCGATCTTCCAGGAGCTCGCCTCCTTTCTCGGGACGATGGCGATCGTGACGCGCCCTTCCGGACGCTCGACGACGAACTCGATCGGGGACGGCCCGAGGTCGCCGAACCTCGCCGACGCTTCCCTGACCCGGCGGACGACCTCGTAGTACCCGGAGACCGGGCGCCCTCCCACGGAGACGATCCGGTCGCCGGCCTTGAGTCCTGCCTTGGCCCCCGGGTATCCCGGGACGAGCCGGTCCACGATCGGGGGAAGGTCGGGGTTGAGGCCGGTGTACCCGATGTCGTACTTCGTCTGCGGCTCCGGGCGCAGCTCCAGCTCGATCGCCTTTCCCTCCCGGAGCAGGCCGACCCGGATCAGCTCGCGAGGCGCGAGCCCCAGGTCCATCTCGACCTCGCGCCAGGTCGAGACCGGCCGCCCGGAGAGCGCGACGATCCGGTCGTCGACCTTCACGCCGGCCTTCTCCGCCGGGCTTCCCGCGTCGACGTGCTTCACCACCGGGGCCTCTTCCTGGTACTTCGGGACCTCCATCCCGATCGTCAGGGCTCCCGCGGTGAGGAGGAGGGCGAGGACCAGGTTGACGCCGGGACCGGCGAAGAGGACGAGGAGACGTTGCCACCTGGGGGCGACAGCCGGAGCGACCGCTTCGGTCCCCGAGACGACGTCGCTCTCGTCGGGTCCCAGGCCGACGATCTTGACGTATCCGCCGAGAGGGATCATCGAGACGCGGTAGTCGGTCTCCTTCCTCTTGAACCCGAAGATGCGCTTGCCGAACCCGATGGAGAAGACCTCTACCGGGAGACGGAAGAGCTTCGCGACCGTGAAGTGACCTCCCTCGTGGAAGACGATGAGGAAGGAGAGGACGAAGAAGAGGGCCAGGATGTTGGTCGGGATGTTCATTCGTGACCGTTTCTACGCCTCGCCGCGGGAGGCGGTTGCAGGAGAAGGGGAGGCCGCGGCGGCGGCGATGACTTCGGTGGCCTCGCGCCGGGCCCAGGCGTCCACGTCGAGGGCCTGAGCGATCGACTCCAGCCGGGCGGACCGGTGCCGGTCAAGGACACGAGCGACGGTGTCGACGATGGCGGAATACGGAATCCTCTGGGCGAGGAAGGCCGCCACGGCCTCCTCGTTGGCCGCGTTCAGGGCCGCCGGGGCCGTCCCCCCTTGCTCGAGCGCCGCGTAGGCCAGACGGAGGGCCGGGAACCGGGCCTCCTCGACGGGGAAGAACTCGAGGCGGCCGAGAGCGGTCACGTCCAGGCGTGGGAGGAAGGCCGGAATCCGCTCCGGCCAGGTCAGCGCGTAGAGGATCGGGAATCGCATGTCGTTCGGGGACATCTGGGCGATGACCGAGCCGTCCACGTATTCCACCATCGAGTGGACGATGGACTGGGGGTGGATGACGACGCCGATGCGGGACCCGGGGACGTCGAAGAGCCACCGCGCCTCGATCACCTCCAACCCCTTGTTCATCATCGTCGCCGAGTCGATCGTGATCTTCTGCCCCATCTTCCAGGTCGGGTGCGCGAGGGCGTCGGCCAGGGTGATGGAAGGGAAAGTCTCCAGGGGCCGCGAGCGGAAGGGCCCCCCCGAGGCCGTCAGGACCAGGCGGTCGACTTCTCCCGCGGTTCCCGCCCGGAGAGCCTGGTGGAGGGCGCAGTGCTCGGAGTCGACCGGGATGACCGAGGCCCCGGAATCCCGGGCGGCCGCCATGACGAGCTCTCCCGCGACGACGAGGGCTTCCTTGTTCGCGAGGGCGAGGTCCTTCCCGAGCCGGGCCGCTTCCCAGGCGGGCCTGAGCCCGGCCGAGCCGACCACTCCCCCCAGGACGACGTCGGCCTCGGGCAGCGTCGCCACGTCGACGAGGCCCTGTTCCCCCCAACCCACCCGGAGCCCTGGAAACTCCTGGCGGAGACGGTCCGCGTCTCCCTTTTCCGCCACCGAGACCACGAGGGGGCGGTGTTCCGCGATCGCCGGGAGGAACGCGTCGAGGTTCCTCCCCGCGGCCATCGAGACGATCCGGAAGCGGGCAGGGTGCGCCCGCACGACGGATCGGGCGGAGGTTCCGATCGAGCCGGTCGCCCCGAGGAGCGCGACCGAACGGGTCGCTCTTCCCGTCACCGGAGGAACCCTTCCGGCAGGAGGCGCAGGGCGAGCAGCAGGAACGGCGCGGCGAAGAGGAGGGAGTCGAGGCGGTCGAGCAGGCCTCCGTGCCCCGGGAGAATCGCCCCGGAGTCCTTCACGGAGCAGCTCCTCTTGAACGTCGACTCGACGAGGTCTCCGACCACGGCGATCGCCGAGACGGAGCACCCGAGGATCGCCCCCGCGCCGACCTGCGATCCTCCACCGACCAGGGCGGCCGCGGCGCCGCCGATCGCGGTCCCTCCGGCCATCTGTCCCCAGAACCCTTCCCAGGTCTTCTTCGGGCTGACGACCGGCGCCAGCTTCCTCCTCCCCCAGTTCTTGCCCACGTAGTAGGCCGCCGAATCGCCGGCCCACACGATGGCCAGCAGGAGGACGACGGGTTTCCACCCGAGGTGCCGGAGTCCGATGAAGGAGCCGACGCCTGCGGCCAGGTAGAGCGTCGCGAAGACGGTCGAGGCCGACGAGGAGAGCAGCACCGGCTCCGGCGGGGACGAGAACAGGACGAGGGCCGGGAGCAGCAGGATCGCGGCTCCGGCGCAGACGACCAGCTCGTCGGCGGCCCCCCGGTGGGCGGCCGCGAGGCAGGCGCAGAAGAGGGCCAGCCCCGCCCAGCGGGGCACCGCCAGCCCGGCTCCGGTCAGCATCGCGTAAAACTCCAGGAGGGCGAGGATTCCCGCGGCTCCCGCGACGAGGGAGAAAGCCCAGAGCGGCCCGGCGACGACGAGCGCCAGGACCAGGGGGATGAGGACGGCCGCGGTCAGCTCTCTCTGGAATTTCAAGGTGTTCTGGGGTGCCCCTCAGCGCGTCACGGCGGTGGGATGGGGGCGCGCTTCCCGCGGCGCCTGGCGGGACGGGGCCGTGACCCGCTCCGGCTCCACGATCCCTCCGTACCGGCGCTCCCTCCTCTGGAACTCGGCCAGGGCCTCCAGGAAGTGCCGGCACCGGAATTCCGGCCAGAGCACGGGCGTGACGTAGATCTCGGAGTAGGCGATCTGCCAGAGCAGGAAATTCGAGACTCTCATCTCGCCGCTCGTCCGGATGAGGAGGTCGGGATCCGGCAACCCGGCGGTGTACAGCCGGCCGCTGATCCTCTCCTCGTCGATCTCGTCCAGACGGAGGGTCCCCGCGACGACCTCGGCAGCCAGCTCCCGCGCCGCATCGGCGATCTCCGCCCGGCCCGAGTAGTTGAGGGCCACGTTGAAGACCATCCCTCCGCACTGTTCGGTCCGGGCCATCGCTTCCTTGAGGGCCGCGACGACCGTCGCATCCAGTCCGTCGATCCGGCCCACGACGCGAAAGCGGATGTCGTGGTCGAGGAGGTTCTGGAGCTCCCTCTTCAGATACTCCTTGAGGAGGGTCATCAGGGTCAGGACCTCCAGCCGGGGCCTCTTCCAGTTCTCGGTGGAGAAGGCGTAGAGCGTCAGGCCCTCTAGCCCGAGCCTCGCGGCGGTCTCGACGGTGGCCCGAACCGACGCGATGCCCGCCCGATGCCCCTCCACCCGGGGGAGATGGCGCGCCTTCGCCCACCGTCCGTTCCCGTCCATGATGACCGCCACGTGGCGGGGCAGACGCGTCAGTTCGAGGCTGTCGAGGACGGCTCGTTCCGGCGTGGACGGTTTGGCGATTTCGTCTTTGGCGATCATCTCTGGGAGCCCGGTCTTCGTGGAGTCGCGGGTAACGCTCGATTCTATCCTGCGGCTCCGGCTCCGCCCGGGGGAAAGGGCTCGGGGTAGGCGACGGTCGCCAGGGTGAGCCCTTTTGCCTCCGCGGAGGGGCCCGGCGACGACAGGACCGACTCGGGGCTCGTCCGCCCGCGGCCGACGTCGCGGAGGGTTCCCGCGAGCCTCCGGACCATTCCGCGAAGGAAGCCGTCGCCGACGGCCGTGATGAGGAGGCGCGGGCCGAACTCCTCGACGTCGAGACGGAAGAGCGTCCTCACCGTCGTTTCCACGTCGCTCCCCAGGACCGAGAACGGCCCGAAGTCCCGCCGGCCGACGAGGCTGGCCGCGGCGCGGCTCATCGCGGGCACGTCCAGCCCCTCGCGCACGAGGGATTCGACGAGACCCTCGTGGGGCGGCAGGAAGGCCCCCCGCCGGTACCGGTAGAGATAGGTTTTCGAGACCGCCGAGCGCCTCGCGTGGAACGACTGCGGGACCTCGGAGGCCGCGGTGATCCGGATCGCGGCCGGGAGCTTTCCGTTCAACGCCGCCCGAAGGCCCGCCGGAGGGATCGCCGGAGCCTCCTCGGCGAGATCGAAATGGGCCACCTGCCCCGAGGCGTGTACCCCCGCGTCGGTCCTGCCCGCGCCGTGGATCCGGACCGGGCGGCCGTAGACCAGCTCCAGGGCCCCCTCGATTTCACCCTGGACCGTCCGCACCGGGCCGGACCCCTCGCGGATCTGAACCTGCCACCCCTCGAATGCCGTTCCGAGGTAGGCGATGTCGAGCCTCGTTCTCATGGACCTCCCCCCCCGGATTCTTCCCGAGATGGGAGCCGATCTGAAGCGAATGATTCGAGGCCCCCTTCGATTGCTTCCGCCCAGAAAATATGATCCGGAAATGTTAGATTTAGACTTGACAATCAGACACTCAGGTATTAGATTTCATCCGGAGCACGGAATGAACCTCGAGCAGCTGACTCTCAAGAACCAGGAAGTCCTCCAGGAGGCGGTCCGCCTTGCCCGCACGGCGGGAAATGCCGAGGTCACCCCCGAGCATCTCGCGGTCGCTCTCCTCGAACAGGGAGGCGGGACCTCGGCCTCGTTGCTCGAGAGGGTGGGCGTGATGGTGGCCCCCTGCGTCCGCGAGCTCCGCGACCTCCTCGGACGGCTTTCCCGGGCGGAAGGGGGAGCCGCCGAGCCCGGCCTTTCCCGTGCCGTGAGCCGGCTCTACGATCTCGCCGCCGAGATCTCCCGGGAGTTCCACGACGACTACGTCGCCCAGGAGCATCTGCTCCTCGCCCTCGTCCGCGACGGGCGGACGAAGGCCGGCGAGCTCCTGAAGGCCAGGGGGCTTTCCGAGCCCTCGCTCCTGGCCGCCCTGAAGGAGGTGCGCGGCTCCGCCCGGGTCTCCGACCCGAATGCCGAGGAGAAGTACCAGGCGCTGAAGAGGTACGCCAGGGATCTCACGGAGGCGGCGCGCCGCGGCAAGCTGGACCCCGTGATCGGACGCGACGAGGAGATCCGGCGGATCATGCAGGTGCTGACGCGACGGACGAAGAACAACCCCGTCCTGATCGGAGACCCCGGCGTCGGGAAGACCGCGATCGTGGAGGGGCTCGCGCGGCGGATCGTGGCCGGCGACGTCCCCGAGAGCCTCAAGGACAGGCGCGTCGTCTCCCTGGACCTCGCTTCGATGGTGGCCGGGGCGAAATACCGCGGCGAGTTCGAGGAGCGGCTGAAGGCCGTCCTGAAAGAGGTCGAGGAGTCGGACGGCAAGGTGATCCTCTTCATCGACGAGCTCCACACGCTCATCGGCGCCGGCGCCGCGGAGGGGGCGATGGACGCCGGCAACATGCTCAAGCCAGCGCTCGCTCGCGGCGACCTGAGGGCGATCGGGGCGACGACGCTCGGGGAATACCGCAAGCACGTGGAGAAGGACCCGGCCCTCGAGCGGCGCTTTCAGCCCGTCTTCGTCGGGGAGCCTTCCCTCGAGGACACGATCGCGATCCTCCGCGGACTGGCAGAGCGGTACGAGGTCCACCACGGTGTGAAGATCACCGACGCCGCTCTCGTGGCGGCAGCGACTCTCTCCCACCGGTACATCGCCGACCGGTTCCTCCCCGACAAGGCGATCGACCTGGTGGACGAGGCGGCCTCCCGCCTCCGGATGGAGATCGACTCCCTCCCGACCGTGATCGACGAGGTGGAGAGGAAGATCCTGCAGGCCGAGATCGAGCGGAAGGCTCTCCAGAAGGACGACGCGCGGGGCGCCAGGGAACGGCTCGGGGTGCTCGAACGTTCGCTTTCGGAGCTGAAGGAGAGCTCGCACGGGATGAAGGCCCGGTGGAAGGCCGAGAAGGACGCGATTGCCGCGATCCGCGCCCTGAAGAAGCGGATCGACGAGACGAAGTCGGAGGCCGAGTCCGCCGAGCGGCGGGGCGACCTGAACCGCGCGGCAGAGCTCCGGTACGGTGTCCTGACGCAGCTCTCGAAGGACCTGGAGGGTGCGTCGGGGAAGCTCGAGGTGCTCCAGAAGGACGGCGGGTTCCTTCGCGAGAAAGTGGACGAGGAGGACATCGCCCACATCGTCTCGAAGTGGACCGGCATCCCCGTGTCGAAGATGGTCGAGGGGGAGACGCAGAAGCTGCTCCGGATGGAGGAGCGGCTCCACGCACGGGTGGTCGGCCAGGACGAGGCCGTCACCGCGGTCGCCAACGCCGTGCGGCGGGCCCGGGCCGGCATGAAGGACGCCGGGCGCCCGATCGGCTCGTTCCTCTTCATGGGGCCGACCGGCGTCGGGAAGACCGAGCTCGCCCGGGCCCTCGCCGAGTTCCTCTTCGACGACGAGCACGCCATGGTCCGGCTGGACATGTCGGAGTACCAGGAGAAACACACGGTTTCGAGGCTGATCGGGGCTCCCCCCGGCTACGTCGGCCACGACGAGGGAGGGCAGCTGACCGAGGCGGTCCGGCGGAGGCCCTACTCGGTCGTCCTCTTCGACGAGGTCGAGAAGGCGCATCCCGACGTCTGGTCGACCCTGCTGCAGGTCCTCGACGACGGCCGGCTGACCGACGGCAAGGGCCGGGTCGTCGACTTCAAGAACGTCGTGGTGATCATGACCTCGAACGTCGGGTCGCACCTTATCCAGGAGCTCCAGGGCCAGGGCGACGAGACGATGAAGACTGCGGTGGAGGCCGAGCTACGCCGCCACTTCCGCCCGGAGTTCCTCAACCGGATCGACGACATCGTGATCTTCCGGAGGCTGGAGCTCGAGGACATCGAGCGCATCGTCGACCTGCAGCTCGCCCGCGTGGCCAGCATGCTCCGGGCCCGCGGCATCGCCCTCACGTGGACGGACGCCGCGCGCAGCTGGCTCGCGAGGGTGGCGTTCGACCCTCTCTACGGGGCCCGGCCGCTGAAGCGGAACATCCAGAAGCTGATCCAGGACCCGCTCGCGCTTCGCCTTCTCGCCGGCGAGGTGGGGGACGGGTCCTCCGTCGGCCTCGTCGTCTCGTCCGACGGGGGACGGTTGGAGTTCGAGATCCGAGGCGAGGAGAAACCCCGCCGCACCTGAGCGGCGAACATCGAGGAGGTACCGATCATGGCTCTCATCAAGTGGACCGACCCCTTCCGGCTCGGCGACCCGTTTCGCGAGCTCGCGACTCTCCAGGACCGGATGAACCGCGTATTCGAGGACACGCTCGGACGCGGCCGGCACGACGAGGAGCTCTTCACCGGGACGTGGGCGCCCCCCGTGGACATCGTGGAGACGAAGGACAGGCTGACCTTGACCGCCGAGCTCCCCGGCTTCACCGAGGAGCAGATCCACATCAACTTCGAGGACGGCGTCCTCTCGATCGAGGGAGAGCGGAAGTTCGAGAAGGAGTCGAAGGAGGAGAACTACCACCGCGTCGAGCGAAGCTACGGCAGGTTCCTGCGCTCCTTCTCCCTCCCGGCCAACGTGGACAGCCAGAACATCGGCGCCCACTTCGCCAACGGGCTCCTCCGGATCGAGATGCCCAAGCGCGAGGAGACCAAGCCGAAGGCGATCAAGGTGCAGGTCGGCTCGCCGGTCCTCGAAGGCAAGAAGGTCTGAAGGGGTCCCACGGCGCACGCTCCCGGCCGGCGGAGACCGCCGGGCCGGGAGCGTCTTCCCCGCTTCAGGCCGTGGGCGTGGAGACCGAGGCCTCCTCTTCCTTGAAGAGATCGGTCGAGATATAGCGCTCGGAGGTGGAGGGGACGACGAAGACGATCAGCTTCCCCGCCGCCTCCGGCCTCCTGGCGTAGTCGAGAGCCGCAAACGCCGCGGCGCCGGACGAGATCCCGCCCAGGATTCCCTCTTCCCTCGCGAGGCGCCGGGCTGTCTCGAAGGCCTGGTCGTTCGTGACCTGCAGGGTACCGTCGAGAAAGGCCGTGTCCAGGTTCTTCGGGATGAAGCCGGCTCCGATCCCCTGGATCTTGTGCGGTCCGGGGGCGCCTCCCGAGATGACCGGGGAGTGAACCGGCTCGACGGCGAAGATCTTCAGCGACGGTCTCTTCGGCTTCCAGAAACGCCCCACTCCGGTGACCGTCCCTCCCGTGCCGACGCCGGCGATGAAGACGTCCATCGTCCCGTCGGTGTCGTCCCAGAGCTCCTTGGCCGTCGTCGCCTCGTGGATCGCCGGGTTCGCCGGATTCTCGAACTGCTGCGGGATGACCCCGTTCGGGCCGAGCCCCGCCACGATCTCCGTGGCCCTGGCGATCGCCCCCTTCATGCCGAGGGGTCCGGGAGTCAGGACCAGCTCGGCCCCGAGAAGGCGAAGGACCTTCCGGCGCTCGAGGGACATCGTCTCGGGCATCGTCAGGATCAGGCGATACCCCTTGGCGGCGGCCACGAAGGCGAGGGCGATCCCCGTGTTTCCCGACGTCGGCTCGACCAGAACGCTCTTTCCGGGGGTGATCTTGCCGTCCCTCTCGAGCGCCTCGATCATGGCCACGCCGATCCGGTCCTTGACCGAGTGGGCAGGGTTGAAGAATTCGAGCTTCGCGGCGACGGTCGCGCCCGGAGCCGACCCCGCTGCGATCTTGTTGAGCCGGACGAGAGGGGTCCCTCCGACCAGTTTCGTCATGTCCGAGGCAATTTTCACGATGGGTCTCCTTTCCGGGTTCCGAATTCCCGAGCGAAGGCCTCGCGGCCCTCGGTTTGCTAGATCTCCCAGGTGGGTGCCGAACGGGTCGCGCGAAGCTCCCCCGCGAGGTCCCCCACCGTCATCGAGTCGAAAACTTGAAGAACCGCATTCCCCGCCAGACGTTCGATCCGGCCGACCCATTCCGGGGAGTCCTCCAGGGGCTCTCCGCTCCGGGGAAACCCGAGGACGTCCGAAACGCGGGCGGATGCGGTTCCGGGGGCTCCCCGGTATCCTCCGTTGCGCCCCCGGTCCCCGATCAGGAGCCCTGAACGGACGAGAGGGAGGAGCAGCTGGTACACCGATTCCCGCGACATCCCGAGCGACTTCGCCAGCTCCGCGGAGCCGCGTCCCCGCGCCGGTTCCATGACGATCTCGACGACCGCTTCGAGCGTCTTCCTCTGTCTTGCCGTAAGAAATCTGAATGAAATCATAGAGTATTTCAGGAATACTATGCTGAACCGTCAAACCGTGTCAACCCAGCGCCTCGCGGCCGCCGCGTCTCTCCTGATCGTCTCCTCGTCCGCCCTGGCCAGGGGCGATTCCACTCCCGCCCTCGAGCGGAGGACCCCGATCGTCGCGGCCGTCGAGCGGGCCGGTCCGTCCGTCGTGAACATCTCCGCCGAGCGGCTCGTCCAGCGCCGGTCCAGCGCCTTCGACGACTTCTTCTGGCCCGGTCCCAGGGAAGGGGCGCGGACGGAATCTCTCGGATCTGGCGTCGTCATCGACGCTTCCGGGGTCGTCGTGACGAACGACCATGTGGTCTCGGGGGCTTCGCGGATCTTCGTCACGACCCCCGACGGCCGGGAGCTGGAGGCGGACGTGCTGGGCGCCGACACCGAGAACGACCTGGCGGTCCTGAAGGTGGACGGGAAGGGCCTCAGGCCCATCCGCCTCGGGAGCGCGTCGGACCTGATGATCGGGGAGACCGTCGTGGCGATCGGCAACCCGTTCGGGCTCTCGAACAGCGTCACGAGCGGGATCCTCTCCGCCGTGCACCGCCCCGTCCGCGGCGAGGGCGGACGGACCTACTCCGACTTCCTCCAGACCGATGCGGCCATCAACCCCGGAAATTCCGGGGGCGCCCTCGTGAACGTGCTCGGGGAGCTGATCGGCATCAACACCGCGATCGTCGGAGGCGCCAACACAATCGGGTTCGCCATCCCGGTCGACCGGGTGAAACGGATCTCCGACGACCTGCTCCGGTTCGGGGAGGTCAAGCCGGTCTGGACCGGCCTCCGGGGGACGACCCTTTCCGCCGACAACCGGAGGGTTTCGTCGCGGAACCTGGGCTTCTCGGTCACCTCCGTCTACCCCGCCTCGCCGGCCGAGAAGGCCGGCATCGCGGTCAGGGATCTCATCGTGTCGGCCGGCGGGGTTCCCGTCGACACCCGCGAAGCGTTCGACACGCTCCTCACCTCGACCGGCCCGGACCGGGACCTGAAGGTCGAGCTGAAGCGAGGAGGCCGGGCTCTCGCCGTCTCCCTCCGGACTTCCCGGGCCCCGGAGAATCTCGGCGTGGAGGTCCTCCGGCGGGAGATCGGGCTCGCGGTGACCCGCGGGAAGAAGGCCCTGGTCATCTCCTTGGTCGCGAGAAACTCGGCCGCCGAAAGGAAGGGAATCGAGCGAGGCGACGCCGTCGTCGGGGTGAACGGAATGCAGGTGGAATCGCTCGCGGACCTGAACCGGGCCATGGAGAAGGGCCTTTCCCGGTCGAGCGTGGCCCTGGTCGTCGTCCGCCGGGGCCATCCCTACACCCTCACCTTCGCCCTCGACTGAGGCGCAGCGGGGCTCGGCGCCGGCCGGAGACCTCTTCTCGGGCCCGGAGGGGTTGGCCGCGAAGCGGCAAGGGGAACCGCGGCAAGGGGTTCCCCTTATGAACGGCAGCCAGCTCCGGCAGGCGCGGAGCGCCTGAGGCCGCTCAGCGTTTGCTTCCGGGCCACTCCGACACCACGATGCCGGCCAGGATGAGGGCGGCCCCCCAGGTCTCGCGGCCCGACATCCGCTCACCCAGGACGATCCAGGAGAAGCACGCGGTCCAGACCGGCTCGAGAGCGAAGAGGATCGCGGCGTGGACCGCGGTCATCCGCGCCTGCGCCCACGTCTGGGCGATGAACGTGACCACGGTGGCCACGAGGGCCATCCACAGGATTGCCGCGGCGAAGCCGAGGGTCAGCGGGAGGGGCCTCGCCTCGGCGACGAGGATCGCGCCCGACCCCGGGAGGAAAGGGGTCACGGCCAGCCTCACCGCCCCGACCGTCGCGGCCGCCCAGAAGATCTGTCCCGCCGCGTACCGGCGGGCGTCGTGCCTGGGCGCGCTCTCCCCGACGTAGAAGATGATCCAGGCGTAGGTCACGGCCGTCACGAGGACGAGGAAGTCGCCCGGCTCGACCTTCGTCGCCTCGACCGGCCAGGCGAAGACCCCGAATCCCAGCCCCGCCAGGAGCAGGCCCGCGAGATTGCCGGGCGAGGGGACCTTCCGGGCCACCAGGAACGCGACGACCGGAGTCAGAGGGACCGACAGGCCGGTGATGAAGGCCGTCTTCGAGGCGGACGTGAAGAGCTGGCCGACCAGCTGACAGCCGATGCTCAGGCCGAGGAGCACCCCGACCAATGCCCCGTCCCGCCGGACGCCGGGGGTGACCGGCCGGCCCCTCGCCAGGAAAGCGAGGACCGCCGCCGCGACGGAGAACCGGAGCGTGAGGAAGAGGAGGGGCGGGGCGTTCTCGAGGACCAGCCGGTTGACGATGAACGTCGTCCCCCAGATGGCGGTGACGACCGCCAGGGTCAGGTCCGCGAGAACCGCCACCCGGCGGTCGTCGCGCATCGGCGCGGATGATAGGCCCTCGAACCGGAGGGCCCCTCGTCCGGATCAGCGGCGCGTCAGACCGGCACCAGGCGGAGAGACTCGATCCGCTCCGCCATCGCCGGACCGGTGCAGCCCAGGACGACCAGCGACAGCTCGACCGCCCCCGGGGTCCCGCTCACTCGGGCCAGGATCTCGTCCGGAGTGGCGGGAAGCGTCTGGCCGTGGGCTTCGATGCCGGTCGATTCCCTGGGGGAGAGCTGGAGGCCGTTCACCCCCAGCCCGGCGAGGAGGTGACGCAGCTCTTCGCGGGTCGTGGCGAACCAGCTCTCGCAGTGGACGATCCCGTCGTCGGGGACGAAACCGGCCGTGAGGTCGACGGCCCACGGCCTCCCGGGGTCCTCGCGGTTCAAGGTGACGTGGCAGGTCGGAGTTTGCACGAGCATCGCGTGGCCCTCCTGCACCCATTCTAGTCACTTCCAGCCCTGCGCGCGCCGTCCGTTCCGACCACCCGGCGACCCCCGCCGGGTATCATCCGCCCCGCGATGACCGCTCCCCGTGTCCGCTTCGCCCCGTCCCCGACCGGCTCCCTTCACGTGGGGGGAGCCAGGACCGCCCTCTACAACTGGCTCTTCGCCCGGCGGCACGGTGGCACCTTCGTCCTGAGGATCGAGGACACCGATGTCGAGCGGAGCCGCCGCGAGCTGACGGACCAGATTCTGGACGCCATGACGTGGCTCGGCCTGACGTGGGACGAGGGGCCCTATTTCCAGAGCGAGCGTTCCGCGATCTACCTGGCGGCGGCGGGCCGGCTCCTGGCCGAAGGGAAGGCCTACCGCGCGTTCGAGACGGCGGAAGAGCTGGAAGCCGCGAGGAAGGCCGGGGAAGCCGGCGGCAAGGTCTACCGGTACTCCGGAGCGGGCCGGTCTCTCTCCCGGGAGGAGTCCGACACGCGGGCGGCGGCCGGCGAGAGATTCGTCCTCCGGCTCCGGATGCCCGACGAGCCGATCGTCGTCCAGGATGCGGTGCAAGGGAGGGCCGAGTTTCTGCCCGAGGCCCTCGACGACTTCATCCTCGTCCGGTCGGACGGGAACCCGGTCTACCACTTCACCGTCTGCGTGGACGACGTCGAGATGGGGATCACCCACGTCATCCGGGGCGTGGACCACCTTCCGAACACCCCGAAGCACGTCGCCCTTTTCCGGGCCCTCGGCGCCGAGATCCCGGTCTTCGCCCACCTCGGCATGATCCTGGGACCGGACGGGAAGAAGCTCTCGAAGCGCCACGGCGCGGCCGGGGCCGAGGAGTTCCGGGCGGCCGGATTCCTGCCGGAAGCCCTGGCCAATTTCCTCGCGCTCCTCGGCTGGTCCCCCGGGGAGGACCGGGAGCGGATGTCGCTCGAGGAGATGACGGCCCTCTTCTCGCTGGAGCGGATCGGTCCCTCTCCGTCCCGGTTCGACCACGAGAAGCTGACCTGGCTCAACGGGCAGCTCCTCCAGGCAGTGCCCCCCCGGCGGCTCCTGGCGCTCCTCGCGCCATTCGGGCTTCCGGCGAGAGACGAGGGGACGCTGGAGCGCGCCGCCCGGCTTCACCTCTCCCGCTGCCGCACCCTGGTCGAGGTTTCCCAATCGCTTCGCATCTACGGGGATGACCCTTCCGAATTCGAGGCCGCGGGACTGAAGAAATTCGGCAAGCCCGAGCTGATGAAGAGCCTTCGCGCCCTCGCCTCCCGGCTCGCCTCGGTGGAGCCGTTCGCGCACGCGGAGATGGAGGAGGCGGCTCGCGCCCTCGCGACCGAGGCCGGGGTGAGCCTGGGCGCCCTCGCCCAGCCCGCTCGCCTTGCCCTCACGGGCTCGCTCGCTTCCCCCCCCCTGTTCGAGATGATCGAGGTGATGGGGAGGGAGACGGCCCTGCGGCGGATGCTCGCGTTCGCCGACCGGATCGAGGGCCGGACGGGCGCCAGCTAGAGGAGAGACATGGAAGACCAGAAGACCCCCGCCGCCCCTGCACAGGGGAAAGACTTCATCCGCACGATCATCGACGAGGACCAGAGCACCGGAAAGCACGCGGGCAAGGTCGCGACGCGGTTCCCCCCCGAGCCGAACGGATACCTCCACATCGGCCACGCGAAGTCGATCTGCCTCAACTTCGGGGTCGCCCAGGAGTACGGCGGAACGTGCAACCTCCGGTTCGACGACACGAACCCGCTGAAGGAGGACGTCGAGTACGTCGACTCCATCCAGGCGGACGTCCACTGGCTCGGCTTCGAGTGGGCGGCGATGTACTACGCCTCCGACTACTTCGAGCGCCTCTACTCGTTCGGGGAGACGCTGATCCGGACGGGCAAGGCGTTCGTCTGCGACCTCTCCGCCGACGACGTCCGCGCTTTTCGCGGGACGCTCACCGAGCCGGGCCGGAACAGCCCCTTCCGGGACCGCTCCGTCGACGAGAGCCTCGAGCTGTTCCGGAAGATGCGGGCCGGCGGCTTCGAGGACGGCTCGAGGACGCTCCGCGCGAAGATCGACATGTCCTCGCCCAACATCAACCTCCGGGATCCCGCCCTCTTCAGGATCCGGAAAGCCACTCACCACCGGACGGGCGATGACTGGTGCATCTACCCGATGTACGACTACGCGCACGCGCTGTCCGACTGGATCGAGGGGATCACCCACTCGCTGTGCACCCTGGAATTCGAGGACCACCGCCCCCTGTACGACTGGTGCCTCGAGGCGCTGGGGCTCGAGAACCGGCCGCGGCAGATCGAGTTCGCCCGCCTGAACCTGACCTACACGATCCTCTCCAAGCGGAAGCTCCTGCACCTCGTGACGGGCGGGCACGTCCGCGGATGGGACGACCCCCGGATGCCGACGATCGCCGGACTCAGGCGACGCGGCTTCACGCCGGAGGCGATCCGGGACTTCTGCAACCGGATCGGCCTCGCGAAGCGGGACAGCCTGGTGGACGTGGCGCTCCTCGAGCATTGCCTCCGGGAGGACCTCAACCGGAGAGCCCCGCGATTCATGGGCGTCCTCGATCCGCTCCGCGTCGTCCTCACCAACCTCCCGGAGGGAGTGGTCGAGGAGCTGGACGCCGTGAACAACCCCGAGGACCCCTCCCAGGGGACCCGGAAGGTCCCGTTCACCCGGGTCCTCCTCATCGAGCGGGACGACTTCCGGGAGGTCCCCCCGCCCAGGTACCACCGGCTCTCCCCCGGGCAGGAGGTCCGTCTACGCTGGGGATACCTGGTCCGGTGTCAGGAGGTCGTCAAGGACGCCTCCGGGACCGTCACCGAGATCCGCTGCACCTACGATCCCGCCACCCGCGGGGGAGACGCCCCGGAGGGACGGAAGGTGAAGGGGACGATCCACTGGGTCTCGGCGGACCACGCCCGCGCCGCGGAGGTGCGTCTCTACGATCGCCTGTTCGTCGCACCGGAGCCGGACGTCGCCCCCGAGGGTTCGGACTTTCTCTCGAACCTGAACCCGGCGTCGCTCGTCGTCTCGAACGCCGCCCGCGTGGAGAGGGCCGCCGCGGACGCGCCGCCCGGCGCCTTCTTCCAGTTCGAGAGGCTCGGCTACTTCACGGTCGACCCCGACTCCGGGCCCGAACGGCCCGTCTTCAACCGCTCCGTCTCGCTCCGGGACTCGTGGGCGAAGATCGAGAAGAAGACCAGCGCCAGGCGATGACCCTCTCACCGGGAAGCCGGGCGCGCCTGCTTCACTGGAGCCCGGTTGCGCTCCTCCTCGCATTCGACTTCTATCTCTCGTCGCAGTCGACGCTCCCCGAGATCCCTTTCTCCAGGGGAGTCCCCTCGTTCGACAAGATCGAGCACGCCGGGTTCTTCTTCCTCGTCGGCCTCTTCGCCGTCAGGGCCGCCAGATTCTTCGAAGGATGGGACGCCAGGCGCACCGCCTTCACGCTCCTTCCGGGAGCCCTCGTCTGGGGAATCCTCGACGAGTTCCACCAGTCGTTCGTCCCGGGGCGCAGCGTCGAGGCCGGTGACGTGGCCGCCGACGTCGCTGGAGTCCTCCTGGCGGTTCTGTTCGGCAGGGCTCTCTGGCGTCTCCTCGGGATGGACCGGACCGTCCGGTAGCCAGGGGCAAGGACGGGCAGTGGTCGGGAGACCGGCTCCGCGGCACCCCTGACGCTCCAAGGCCCCGGGCGGGGCATCCTCCCGCCTGGGGATGCGGAGGTGCCCGCGCGGGCCTCCCGGGCGGGAAGAGGAACCTAGTGAATGGCTGGGGGGCAGGGATTCGAACCCCGATAGCCAGATCCAGAGTCTGGAGTCCTACCGTTGGACGACCCCCCAACCCGGGCAAGGCCGGGGATTATGGCGGGGAGACCCCGGCCCGTCAATTCGCCGTCAGGCTTCCTTGCCGAGGGAGAAGAAGAACTCCGCGAGATCGGCCGGGTGTCCCGTCCCCTCGAAGGAGAGGCTGATCGTCCCGCCGGACCGCCCCTTGGCCGCGCGGCGGACCGCCGGGCCCACCGCTTTCAGGGCGGCCGGCTTCCCGGGCTTCCGCCCGGCGCGGCGGGTCCGAGGCTCCGCCTTCGGGACGCTCTCCTTCTTCGCGCCGCGCCCCCGGGGCCGGGCAGCCTTGACGTTCTTCGGGCGGAGACGCGAGACGTCCGGCGGCCCGAGGCGAATCCCGAATTTCGAGGCGATGGCCTCCACGACCGCCTTCCCCTCGAGCAGCGGCTCTTTCTTCAGGAGCGACTTCGCAAATTCGAGGGCGGCAGGCCGGTCGATTCCCATCGCCTTGCGGACCTCCCGGATGAGGCCGGCCCCGACCTCTTCCGGAGAGACCTTGAAGCTCTTCGCGATCGCCGCTTTCACTTCCTTCTCCGTCAAGGACTTCGTCTCCTCGAGGAGGCTCTTCACGAATGCGCGGATCTTTTCGTCGTCGAGTGCCATCGTTCTTCTCTTTTCTCGTCGCGGCGGCCTTCTGGCTCCGCGAAGACCCAAATCATCACTCAAATGAGTCGCCAAATCAAGACGCCCGGCCCCGGCGCCTGGCGGGCATTCCCTCCGGCCCGGGCGACCTGCCGACGCTCGCGGGAACCGGGGTGCCGCCCTGCCGAGCCCCTTTCCGCCCTCCCGGAGGGCTCTCCGCTCCTCGCCAGCGGTAGTACGATGAGCGGCATGTTGAACGAATTTCGCAACGAGCCGTTCACCGATTTTGGCAAGCCCGAGAACCAGGCGGCATTCACGAAGGCTCTCTCCCTCGCCGGGAGCTCCCTCGGCGAGGAGATTCCCCTCGTCGTCGGCGGGCGGCGCGTCCGGACCGGAAAGCTCCTCTCGAACACCAACCCGGCGGATCGTTCCGTCGTCCTCTCTCGCCACCACCTCGCCGACAGGAGCGTGGTCGAGAAGGCCATCGCGTCGGCGCGCAAGGCTCAACCCTCCTGGGGCGCGCTCCCGGCGCGCGAGCGGGCCACGGTCCTCCTCCGGGCGGCCCGGCTCCTCCGGGAGCGCAGGCACGAGATCTCCGCCACGATGGTCCTGGAGATCGGCAAGTCGTGGCCGGAGGCGGACGTCGAGACCGCCGAGGCGATCGACTTCCTGGAGTTCTATGCGCGGGAGAGCCTGCGGTGGGGCGGGGAGATCCCCGTCACGCCGTACCCGTCAGAGTTCCCGGAGACCCTCTACGTTCCCCTCGGCGTCGGCACCGTCATTCCGCCGTGGAACTTCCCGGCCGCCATCTGCCTCGGCATGGCGGCGGCCGCCACCGTCACGGGAAACGCCGTCCTCCTCAAGCCGGCGTCGGACACGCCCCTGGTGGCCTGGCGGCTCTTCCAGATCCTCGAGGAGGCCGGCCTCCCCGACGGCGTCGTCCAGTACCTTCCCGGCCCGGGCGCGGACGTGGGCGACTACATCGTCGAGCACCCCCTGACGCGGTTCATCTCGTTCACGGGCTCGAAGGCGGTGGGCCTGGGAATCCAGCAGAAGGCGAGCCTCGCCGCCAAGGGCCAGCTCTTCGTCAAGCGAACGGTCCTGGAGATGGGGGGCAAGGACTTCATCGTCGTCGACGAGGACGCCGACTTCGACGAGGCCGTCCAGCAGGTCGTCGCCTCGGCGTTCGGGTTCCAGGGGCAGAAGTGCTCGGCCTGCTCCCGCGCGATCGTCCACAAACGGCTCTACAGGCGCTTCGTGGACGCCGTGGCCGCCAGGACCGAGAAGCTGACCGTCGGGCCCACCACGGACCGGGGCAATTTCGTGGGCCCCGTCGCTTCCGAGCGGCAGTTCAAGACCGTGACCGACTACATCGGGGTCGGAGGGCGAGAGGCCATGCTCGTGGCCGGCGGGACCTCGGACGGAAAGAAGGGGAACTTCATCAGGCCCACCGTCTTCGCCAACGTGCAGGCCAGGCACCGGATCTTCAAGGAGGAGATTTTCGGCCCGGTGCTCGCGATCACCGAGGCCCGCGATTTCGACCATGCGATCGCCCTGGCGAACGACACGGAGTACGGTCTGACGGGCTCCTACTTCGGACGCGATCGCTACAGGATCCAGAGGGCCAAGCGCGAGCTCTTCTGCGGGAACCTCTACATCAACCGCAAGTGCACCGGGGCGCTCGTCGGCGTCCACCCGTTCGGCGGCTTCAACATGTCGGGGACCGACAGCAAGGCCGGCGGCCGCGACTACCTCGGCCTGTTCCTGCAGGCGAAGTCGATCTCGGAGAAGTTGTAGGTCAGGCCGCGTTCAGACCGCGGCAGCACGGTTCGGAGCAGCGGTCGTAGACCGAGCCTCGCTGCCGCGGGGCGAATCCCGCCTCGTGGATCAGCGCGACCATGTCGTCCCTCGTCATCCGGTTGTGGGCGCCCGCCGCCGCGACGACGTTCTCCTCGATCATGATCGAGCCCAGGTCGTCGGCTCCGAACAGGAGGGACACCTGCCCGACCTTCTTTCCCTGGGTGACCCAGGAGCCCTGGAGGTGCGGGACGTTGTCGAGATAGAGGCGGGAGACCGCCAGGGTCCGGAGGTAGTCCGCCCCGCCCGAGACCTCGACCTGGCCGTCCAGGGCCGTGTTCTCCTCCTGGAACGTCCACGGGATGAAGGCGGTGAACGAGGCGGCCCCCAGTGCGAGCGACTCGTCCTGGAGGGCCCGGATGACCTCGAGGTGGTGAACGCGCTCCTCCAGGCTCTCTCCGACGCCGAACATCATCGTGGCCGTGGTCGTCATCCCGAGGCGGTGGGCCTCCCGGTGGACGAGGGACCACTCCCGGACCGGGGACTTGGTGAGCGCCCAGATCCGCTTGCGCACCTGGTCGTCGAGGATCTCGGCCCCGCCGCCCGGGATCGACATCAGGCCGGCTCTCTGGAGCCGCGTCAGGACGTCCCGGACGGTCGACCTCTCCTTCTTCACCAGGAACCAGATCTCCGGCGCCGAGAACGCGTGGCGGTGGATGGAGGGGTAGCTCGACCTCAGGTAGGAGAGGACCTCCTCGTAGTACCCGAACGGGAGGTCTGCGTGGACCCCTCCCTGCAGCAGGACTCCCGTCCCCCCCAGCGCGAGCGTCTCGTCCACCTTTCTCCCGATCTCCTCCGCCGGAAGGACGTAGCTGTCGGGATCGCCCACCTTCCGGTAGAAGGCGCAGAACGCGCAGCGGTAGATGCAGACGTTCGTGTAGTTGATGTTCCGGTCGACCTGGTAGGTGGCCGTCGCCTCCTGCTGAAGGCGGCACCGGACCTCGTGCGCCGCCTGCCCGAGGTCGAGGAGAGAGGCCTCGCCCAGGAGGCGCACCGCGTCGTCGGGGGTCAGCCGCAAGCCCGACCGCGCCTCGCACAGGATCTCCCGGACGGGACGCACTAGCCCTCCCTTCGCGGGACGAGAGGAATGCCGGCGAACGGCGGAAGGTCCGACGACGGGATGAGGCCGTGCGCGGCCGCCCTCCGGTAGAACTCGGAGAGACCCGCCTCGTCCTCCTCCTCGAGGTCGTGGTGGAGGTTCTCCACCAGGTACGTCGACAGGAAGGGTGCGCCGAGGCCCGTCCTGAACGCCGCCTCGCGGATGATGCGGTCGATCTTCCGCCTGCCGAAATCCCGCGACCAGAAGAACGGGTCGGGGGGGATCCCGGGGCGGACCGCCCAGACCGCGAAGACGAACGGCAGACCGGTCAGCGCCCTCCATTCCTCCGCGAGGTCGAGGACCAGGAGGCCCGTCAGGTCGGCGCGAAGGGCCGGGTCGCCGATCAGGAGGGTGGCGTCGTGGTGGGCCAGCATCTCCGAGAGATCGGGCGCCGCGACGTGGAACTCCGGGACCCGCCCGTAGCGGTCGGCGAGCAGGATCCGGACCATCGCGGCGGACGAGCGGGACGAGGAGTCGACGGCCACGGTGCGCACGCGGTCGAACGGGACCTTGGAGGCGAGCAGGACGCTCCGCACTTTCTCCCGGGAGGCGATCCCGAGGCCGCGGACGATCCGGAGGCCAGGGATTCGCGCCGCCTCGATCGAGGGGATGAGGCCGGCGTCCACCTCCCCCCGCTTCAGGCGGTCCGCACAGGCCGAAGGGATGTCGGTGATCGACTCGACCCCTTCGACCGTCCCCTTCAGGAAGCCCCAGGTGAGCGGCCAGGCATTGACGAAGTCGACGAGTGAGACGCGGATCGGCGAGATCATGTCCTTCCCTTCCGGATGATACGTCCGCGCCGTCTCCGCGGACTCGGGCAGAATCGGGCCCGATGCCTCCCCGCCGTGCCGCCCTCGACCTGATCGCGCGATTCCACCGCGCCGCTGTCTTCTCGAGGCGGGTGGAGGTCCTGTCGCGCGAGATCGCCTCGGTGCTTCCCCCCGGCCGGATGCTGGACATCGGCTCCGGAAGCGGGCTCGTCGCCACCGCCGTCGCCCGCCTACGCTCCGACGTCACCGTCGAGGGGCTCGACGTGATGGTCCGCCCCGACGCCGCGATCCCGACCTCGGCGTTCGACGGGACGACGATCCCCCTTCGCGACGACTGCGCCCAGAGCGCCATCCTGATCGACGTCCTCCACCACGCGGTCGATCCCCTCCGGCTCCTGTCCGAGTGCGCCCGCGTCGCCCGGACGGTCGTGGTGAAGGACCATTTCTCGGAGAGCTGGCTCGACCGGAGGACCCTCGAGCTGATGGACTGGATCGGGAACAGGCCGCACGGGGTCGTCCTGCCGTTCACCTACCTCGACCTGCCCGCGTGGGAGCGAATCCACGGCGGGGCCGGGCTGATCGAGAAGTCCCGCGGGTCCGTTCCCGGGCTCTACCCGTTCCCTCTCTCCGCCCTTTTCGGCCGCGGACTGCACTTCCTCTCCCTGCTCGAGCGGCGAACTCCAGGCTAGATCCGGGCGTCCAGCGCCCGGACCGCCGAGAGCGCCCGCTCGACCCGGCCCGGCCCGGCCCCGACGATCTCGACGACCGTCGCCGCGTACTCGCGAAGGGTGGCGACGAAGAGGGCGTGCAGCTCGGCCCGGAGGTGCCCGCGGTCCCGGCTCGGGTCGGGCCGCCAGGGCAGGTCGGGCAGGTGGAGGAGATAGAGGTCGGCGAGACGCGCCCGGGCCTCCCTCTCCACCCACCGCGGGCACCTCCCGTAGTAGTGGCGGGAATAGAGGACCGTGGAGATCAGGTCGGTGTCGAGGATCAACAGATCCGGCGCCGACCGTTCCGCCTCTTCCACGGCCCGGACGTGGGCCCGCGCGATCGGGGCGACGTCCGACAGGGTGAGCGGGGCGCCCTTCGCCTCGGCGTAGGTCCGCGAGGCCTCCGGGACCCACGGAACGCCCATCCGGGCCGCGACGGCCGCCGCGGCGGTGCTCTTACCGGTGCACTCCGATCCGGTCAGGACGACGCGGCGCACGGCGCCCTCAGGGCTCCGCGCCCGCAGCGAGGCTTCGCCGCCAGCTCCTCGCCCCCTGGATGGCGAGGCCCAGGAAGACCGCGTAGAGGCCCGCCGTGAGGAACAGGTGCTTGGCGACGTAGATGCCGACGTAGACGGCGTCCACCGCGATCCAGACCCACCAGTTCTCCAGCCACTTCCTCGTCTGCATCCACTGCGCCACCAGGCTGAAGCTGGTCGTCGTCGAGTCCCAGAACGGCATCGAGGCGTCGGTGTGCCCGCTGAGGGCGAGGCCGAGGGCCGCCGCACCGGCGGCGCCCCCCGCGCCGAGGAACAGCGGCGCCAGGCGAGGCGCCCGCGTCACGCGAAGGGAGCCGTCCTCCGTCTCCCCGTGCTCCCACGCCCACCAGCCGTAGAGGCACAGGACCACGTACACCACCTGGAGGCCCATGTCGGCGTAGAGCCGCGCCTTCCAGAAGACGACGATGAAGAGGCCCACGTTCACGAGGCCCGTCGGCCACCCCCAGACGTTTTCCTTCACGATCAGCCAGACGCTCGCGACGCCGAACAGGACCCCCGCGATCTCCCAGGGACTCATCCGGCTCGTCCTCCCGCGGGGCCGGGGGCGATGGCCTCGCCCGGAGGCGGCTCCGCGCCCAGCTGGTCCCGTCGTTCCGGCACGGGGGAGACCTTACCTCGCCGGCGTTCGCCACGGGGATCGCCCGGTCCTCTTTCGCCCTCCGGGCAGCCCCGGCGCTCCAGGGTCAGGACGCCGGCCTTCCGCGGATCCGGTCGTCCGGCAGGGTCAGGGTCGCGGCCACGGCCAGGAGCGGCAGCACCGAGACGAGGAGGAGGGGAGCCGCCACGCCATGGTGATCGGCCAGCCGGCCGAGCAGCGGCGCGGCGACACCTCCCGCCGTCACGCCCAGACCGAGCGTCAGGCCCGACGCGGTGCCGACGCGGTTCGGAAGGTACTCCTGCCCCATGACGACGAGGACGCTGAACGGCAGGTAGAGCGTGAAGCCGATCGGCACGAGCAGCGCCGTCGCCAGCCGGGCGTCGTGCGCACGCGAGAGGGCGAGCAGCATCGGCGCGAGGAGGCCGAGGGAGCAGAGGACGACGACTCGCCGTCCGTGCCGGTCGGCCAGCCGGCCGCCGACGATGGTCGCCAGGACGCCAGTCCCCAGGAGAAGGGCGAGAGCCGTCGCCCCGTCCGCCTTGGAGCGCCCCAGGGCCTTGGCGTAGAAGAGCGGGACGAAGGCCGAGAGCCCGGTGTAGATCACCGACCGGCTGACCACCACGACTCCGAGGCGGGCGAAGGGCCTCCACCGGTCCGGCACCCGCGCGCCCGTTCCGCGGTCTCCGGGCTCGGGCCTGAGGGCTCGGAGACGGGGGATCTGGGTGAAGAGGAAGGCGGCGACGGCCAGCATCGGGACCACCATCACCAGGGACGAACGGAGGCCGAAGGCGAGGACGAGCGGCGTGATGAGGAGCGGACCGGTGGCGACGCCGAGGTTGCCGCCGGTCGAGAAGATGCTCATCCCCGTCGCCCGCCTGTCCCCGGAGACGTAGTTCGCCGCACGCGACCCCTCCGGGTGGAAGGCCGCGATCCCCAGGCCGCTGAACGCCACCGCCGCCGCGATCAGGGGATAGGTCGGGGCGAGCCCCGAGAGGGCCATCCCGACTCCGGCGGCGGCGACGCCGGCCGGGATGAGCCACGGCGAGGGGCGGCGGTCCGCCAGGTAGCCGAAGACGGGCTGAACGACGGAGGAGGCCACGTTCGCGGCGAGGACGAGACCTCCGGCGGCCGCGTACGAGAGACCCCGTTCGGCGATGAAGAAGGGGAGGAGCGCCGGCAGGATCCCCTGGTTCAGGTCGGTCATGAGGTGTCCGAGCATCAGGGTTCCCAGGAGCCTTCTGTTCACGGCCCCGTTCTCGGCGAGAGGCGCGGGATTGTCAACCCCGAGGGAGATCGGGGGAGCCGCTTCACGTTCCCGCGGGTCGATGGGCCGATGACGCTTGTCCCGACGGGACCCGGGGAGGTCAGGCGAAGGAGTAGTGCCGGATGCTCGCGAGGCCCTTGAGGAGGTCGGCCCGGAAGTCTGGGTGCGAGATGGAGATGAGAGCTTCCCCCCGTTCCCGGAGCGTCTTCCCGCGGAGGTTGACGGCGCCGTACTCCGTGACGATCCAGTGGACGTGGCCCCGCGTCGTGACGACCCCGGAGCCCGGGATCAGCTCCCGGACGATCCGGGAGACCTTTCTCCCCTGCGCCGTCGACGGCAGGGCCAGGATCGGCTTTCCCCCCTTCGAGAGGGCCGCGCCGCGCATGAAGTCCATCTGCCCGCCGATGCCCGAGTAGATCCGGTGGCCGATCGAGTCGGCGCAGACCTGTCCGGTCAGGTCGATCTGGAGCGCCGAGTTGATGGCGACGACCTTGTCGTTCTTCCGGATCGCCGCCGTGTCGTTCGTCCGGTCGCACGGGTGGAACTCGACCAGTGGATTGTCGTTGACGAAGTCGTAGAGCCGCCGCGTTCCCGCGACGAAGCTCGTGATGAGCCGGTTCGTGACCGCCCCGGACTCCACGAGGTCCACGACCCGGTCCGAGAACATCTCGGTGTGGATCCCGAGATCGTGCTTCGACTTCAGCCGGGCGAGCGCGGCGTCCGGGATGGCGCCGATCCCCATCTGGAGCGTGGACCCGTCCTCCACGAGCCCAGCGATCAGGTTGCCGATGTGCGCCTCGGCGGCCGAGAGATTCGACCTATTCGCGCAAATCGATGCCGTTCTTCAGCGGTCGTCCCCCGGGAGCGTCGTCTCGGCCCGGGCCACCTCCCGGGCGTCGCTCTCCCGGACGAGAGAATGGAGCGTGGCCGCTCCGGCTCTCTCGACGTGAGCGTTCAGCACGTCCCCCTCGAAACACTCCCCCCGCAGCTCGATTCGCGTGCGAAGGGACGGCCGGGCCAGGCCGGGGCCGGACGGGAGCGACTCGAGGAGCCACCGGACGATCGCGACGTTGTTGGCGTGGCCGTTCGCGTCGAGGTCGTAGCGGCCCACGCGGAAGACGGGACCGGCGGCCGAGGAAGAGGGAGCGGCGACCTCTTCGAATCGATCGTCGATCAGACGGGGTGGGAGGGATGCCTCGAGCGCCGCGAGCTCCCGGGGCGGCCGGGAGGGCTTTCTGTCCGCGAGCCTGAAGAGGAGCCACCCGGTGGTGGCGCGGGCCAAGCCGGCTCCTTGCGGGTCCGTCACCTCGAATTCCCGGAGGGACCAGAGGCGGTAAACCCCGGAAGGCCAGGTCCTCACGAGAGCTTCCTCGCCCTGCCTCGGGAGGGCCGTCACCTCGAGCGTGAGCCGGGAGAGGACCCAGGCGATCCCCCGCTCCCGGAGCGCGTCGGTCCCCCACTCGAGAGCGGCCGCGTGGTTTCCCGCCGTTTCCTGCAGCCAATCGCAGAGGGCCGGGAGGCGCAGGAGGCTGCCAGGGCCCGTTTCCCCCGCGCGAACGCGGAATCTCTCGTCCCAAGAACCGGGGGCCTTCATCTCGGACACCTCCGCTTCCTTCCGCGCCATCCTACCCATGACTCCGCGGCGTCGCACCCGCGGGGTGGCTTTCGAGCTCGACGGCCGTTCCCTTCCAACTCGCGAGACAGGCGGCCCACGGGCGCAGCCGGCACCGGCAGGTGACGCCTCGAGGACGGGAGTGAAGGTGCAAGCCGCCCTGGGCGGGCCGGCCGGGTGGCCGGCCCCGGGGGACCGCTACTGGACGAGCTTCGCCTTCTTCAGCTCTTCGGCCGCTCCGCGAACGACCGCCTCGATGACGTCCATCGTCGAATCGGGGTTGTTCAGCTTCCATTGCTGCGCGAGCACGAGCTTCCTGTCGGCCACCGCGTAGAGCGTCGACTCGATCTGGACGATCTGGGTCTTGACGGTGTAGGTCGACGAGTAGATGGGGGCGCCGTAATTTCCCCAGTAGGAGTCGAAGCCGCCGTAGTACATCCCGCCGTAGTACGCCGCGCTGTAGTAGGCCGCCGTGAATTCGGCGCTCTTGTACTCCTCCTGGCGCTCGTCGATGGCGATGACGCGGAAGACCACGACGCCGTCGAACCCGGCCTCCTTGATCCTGGCATACAGCCGGTCCTTGTCCTTCAGCTCGTCGTCGGTGGCGAGCTTGTAGGACGGCGTCACGCGGGTCGAGCCCGTGAGGCTCATGAGGAAGGCGTTCTCGGTCGTCCGGCGGACCGAGGGGTCCTTCGTGATCGCGAAGACCGCGAGGTTCTTGAAGGTCTGGCCCTTCGTCGCCGGGTCCTGCCACGTGGTCACCCGGTTGGAGGAGCAGGCGACCAGCGACACCGCGGCGGCGGCGATCACGAGCGTGCGAATCGTCATGACGGGGTCTCCTTATCCGGCGTTCATCGAGGAGAGGAACTCGGCGTTGTTCTTGGTCTTGTCGAGCCGCTCGAGGAGGAGCTCCATCGCCTCCACCGTCGAGAGGGGGTTGAGGACCTTCCGGAGGATCCAGACACGGTTGAGCTCCTGCTTGTCGAGGAGGAGCTCTTCCTTCCGGGTGCCGGACTTGTTGAGGTCGATGGCCGGGAAGACGCGCCGGTCGACGAGCTTCCGGTCGAGGTGGACCTCCATGTTCCCGGTCCCCTTGAACTCCTCGAAGATCACGTCGTCCATCCGCGAGCCGGTGTCGATGAGGGCGGTCGCCATGATCGTGAGGGAGCCGCCTTCCTCGATGTTCCGGGCGGCGCCGAAGAACCGCTTCGGCTTCTGCAGGGCGTTCGCGTCGACGCCTCCCGAGAGGACCTTCCCCGAGGGGGGGCAGGTGGTGTTGTAGGCGCGGGCCAGGCGGGTGATCGAGTCGAGGAGGATGACGACGTCCCGGCGGTGCTCGACGAGCCGCTTGGCCTTCTCGATGACCATCTCGGCCACCTGGACGTGCCGGGTGGCGGGCTCGTCGAAGGTCGAGCTGATGACCTCGCCCTTCACCGAGCGCTGCATGTCGGTCACTTCCTCGGGCCGTTCGTCGATCAGGAGGACGATCAGGGTGATCTCCGGATGGTTCGTCGTGATGGAGTTCGCCAGCGCCTGGAGCAGCATGGTCTTCCCGGTCCGGGGCGGGGCCACGATCAGGCCGCGCTGCCCCTTGCCGATCGGAGAGATCAGGTCCAGGACCCGGGAGGAGAGGTTCGGCGTCTCGAGCCGGATCCGCTCCTGCGGGTAGAGGGGGGTCAGGTTGTCGAAGAGGATCTTCTCGCGGGCCACGTCCGGGTGCTCGAAGTTGACCGCCTCGACCTTGATCAGGGCGAAGTAGCGCTCCCCTTCCTTCGGCGGGCGGATCTGGCCGGAGATCGTGTCGCCGGTCTTGAGGCCGAACTTCCGGATCTGGGAAGGGGAGACGTAGATGTCGTCCGGCCCTGCGAGGTAGTTGTACTCGGGCGCCCGGAGGAACCCGAAACCGTCGGGGAGGACCTCGAGGACCCCCTCCGAGAAGATCAGACCCAGCCGCTCCGTCTGGGTCTGGAGGACCTTGAAGATCAGCTCCTGCTTCCGGAGCGAGGCGGCCCCGTCGACATCCAGCTCCTGAGCGATCTTCAGGAGCTGCGGCATCGACTGGTTGTGGAGCGTCCGGATGTCGAGCATCGGCTCGGACGCGTGCGCCGGGAAGCTCTCCTCCTGGTCGGCAGGCAGGTCTCGCGGGTCGATGGCTGGGTGGGCGTAGTCGGCGCCGGGGACTTTGCGACGGGGCATCGTGTCTCCTGGTTACGCCCGTGGGCGCGGGGCCTCGCGGGTCTGGGTGGTGAGCCGCTCCTCGAGGAGGAGGGCCAGCTGAGGGAGGTTCTCGCCGGTCTCGGACGACACCGGCTGGAGGGGACGGGTCGGGTCCTGGTACTCGGCCGCCAGCTGGCGGAGCTGCCGGACGCGCTGGGACGGCTTGACGGCGTCCCACTTCGTCGCGGCGATCACGGCCGGCACGCCGGCCTCCCGGAGGAAGAGGGCCATCGATCGGTCTCCCTCCTGGGGCTCGAGGCGGCCATCCACCAGGAGCAGGACGACCGCTGGGCGGGGATCGGTCACGAGAAGGGCCTCGATCAGCCGGGCGAACGAGTCCCTGGACTCGCGGCTCGCCTTCGCGAACCCGTACCCCGGGCAGTCCACGAGGTCGAAGGTGTTCCCCACGCGGTACCAGTAGAGCGCCTGGGTCCGCCCGGGAGTCTGGGAGACGCGCGCGACCTTCACGCCGAGGAGGGCGTTCAGGAGACTCGATTTCCCCACGTTCGACCGGCCGAGCACCGCCATCACCGGGAGCGGGGGATTGGGGCGCTCGCCCGGGGAGTGCGCCGCCATGACTAGCTGCACCTCTCCCCCGAACAGGGCACGGCCCTTTCCTCGAAGCGGTCGTCTCGCGGCGGTGGAGGCGTACTTGGTCGTCATCTGGATGGAGAGGACGCCCCGCCGGAGGCCCGGCGGGGCGTGATCAGTGCGCGATGTTCCCGGAAGGGGTGGTTCCCGCCACAGCCTCGATCGAGCCGGGCACCATCGGGGTGGGAGCGCCTTCCAGCGCGAGGCGAAGGACCTCGTCGACGTCGTCCACCAGGTGGAACTCCATGACGTTCCGGATCTCCTCCGGAAGGTCGTCGAGGTCCTTCTCGTTCTCCCTGGGGAGAATGAGCGTCGTGATCCCGGCCCGGTACGCGGCCAGGAGCTTCTCCTTGATCCCTCCGACCGGGAACACTTTCCCCCGGAGAGTGATCTCCCCCGTCATCGCGAGGTCCTTCCGGATGGCGATGCGGGTGACGGCGGAGAGGATCGAGGTCGCCATCGTGATTCCCGCGGACGGGCCGTCCTTCGGGATCGCTCCTTCGGGGATGTGGACGTGGATGTCCTTCTTCTCGTAGAAGTCCGGGTCGGCGCCGTAGAGCTCCGCCCGGGTGCGGACGTAGGAGAGCGCCGCGCGGGCCGACTCTTGCATGACCTCCCCGAGCTGTCCCGTCAGGACGAGGTTCCCCTTGCCGCGCATGAGGGTCGTCTCGATGTGGAGGACGTCCCCGCCCGACTCGGTCCAGGCGAGGCCGGTCGCGAGCCCGATCTCGGCCTTCTCGCCCTTCTTGTTCAGCCTGAACCTCGGCTTGCCCAGAAACGAGGGGAGATTCTCGGCCGTGATCGTGACGGGCCCCTCCACGTCCTTGCCGACGACCTTCCGGACCACCTTCCGGCAGACCGAGGCGATCTCGCGTTCCAGGTTGCGGACCCCGGCCTCCCGCGTGTACTTCTCGATCAGGCCGTAGACCGCGCCGTCCTCGAACAGCGCCTGGTCTGGCTGCAGACCGTTCTCCTTCACCTGCTTCGGGACGAGGAACTGGCGGGCGATCGCCACCTTCTCGTTCGGCGTGTAGCCCGAGAGCTGGAGGATCTCCATCCGGTCCTTGAGCGCGGGCGGGATCGGGTGGACGACGTTGGCGGTCGCGATGAACATGACTTTCGACAGGTCGTACTCGGTGTCGAGGTAGTGGTCCACGAAGACGTGGTTCTGCTCAGGGTCGAGGACCTCGAGGAGCGCCGACGAGGGGTCGCCCCGGAAGTCCATCGACATCTTGTCGACCTCGTCGAGCAGGAAGACCGGATTCACGGTTCCCGCCTTCTTCATCAGCTGGATGATCTGACCCGGGAAGGCCCCGATGTAGGTCCGGCGGTGGCCCCTGATCTCCGCCTCGTCGCGCACGCCGCCCAGCGAGAGGCGGACGAACTTGCGGTTGAGGGATTTCGCGATGCTCTTGGCGAGAGAGGTCTTCCCGACGCCGGGAGGGCCGGCGAAGCAGAGGATCGACCCCTTCGTCTCGGTGACGAGCTGCCGGACCGCGAGGAACTCGAGGATCCTCTCCTTCACCTTCTCGAGGCCGTAGTGGTCCTCGTTGAGGATCTTCTCGGCGTGCTTGATGTCCTTCATCTCGCGCGACGCCTTCTTCCACGGGACGCTCACCAGCCAGTCGATGTAGTTCCGCGAGACGGTCGCCTCCGCGGAGACGTTCGGCATCGCCTCGAGCCGCTTGAGCTCGGCGAGGGCCTTCTCCTTCGTCTCCTTGGGCATTCCGGCTTGCTCGATCTTCCCCTTCAGCTCCTCGATCTCGTCCGTCTTCTCGTCCTTCTTGCCGAGCTCCTGGTGGATCGCCTTGATCTTCTCGTTGAGGTAGTACTCCTTCTGGGCCCGCTCCATCTGCTTCTTGACCTTGTTGTTGATCCGGCGATCGATGTTGATCTTCTCGATCTCGATCTCCAGCAGGTCCTGGAGCTTCCGTAGCCGTTCCAGGGGGGAGATGGTCTCGAGCAGGGCCTGCTTCTCCCCCGTGACGATGGAGGTGGGAAGGTGCCCCGCGAGCATGTCCGCGAAGACGTCGGGGTCGTCGAGCTTGAGGGACGAGAGGAGGCCCTCGAACGCGAGCTGGTGCGAGAGCTTGGCGAACTGCTCGAAGACCCCCAGGAGCTTCTGCATGTAAGGGGTCAGCTCGGCAGCCTGCGCCGGGGAGATCGGGCGGCTCCCGACCCGCTCGACCGCCACCTCGCGGTGCTCCCCGTTGACCCGCCACTCCCGGATGCGCCCACGCCCGACCCCCTCCACCATGACCTTGATGTGACCGTTGGGGAGCTTGAGCGACTGGATCACGAGGGCCACGACGCCGATCTCGTGGACGTCGTCGGCTCCCGGCTCGTCGATCTTCGGGTCTTTCTGAGCGGCCAGGAAGATCTGCTTGTCCGGGGACATGAGAGCCGCTTCCAGGGCGGCGATCGACGAGGCCCTCCCCACGACGAACGGAGCCATCATCCGCGGGAAGACCACCATGTCGCGCAGGGGGACCAGGGGGAGTGTTTCGAACGGCGCGGCCTCGGCCGGGGCTGTGAAATCGCTCATGAAAGGTACCTCGGATCCCGGAGGCGGGATCCGCCTCGTGGGACGCTGGGGAAATCGGGTGTCAGGAAGCCGGCAGAGGGGAAGGACAGGGGGGGGTCAACCAGCCTTCCGGAGAGAGAGGATGGGGGCCGCCCTTCGCAGGACCGCGTCCTTGGTGATCACGCATTCTTCGATCTCCTCTTCCGAGGGGACCCGGTACATCACGTCGAGCATCAACTCCTCCAGGATGATCTTCAGCCCGCGCGCGCCGACGTTTCGGGCCATCGCCTCGGCCGCGACGGATTCGAGGGCGTCGTCGGTGAAGCGGAGGGTGACGTTCTCGAACTCGAGAAGCGTCTGGTACTGCTTGATGAGGGAGTTCTTGGGTTCCTTCAGGATCGCCACGAGCGACGGCAGGTCGAGGTCGTGCAGCGTCGCGACGACCGGGACCCGGCCGATGAACTCGGGGATCATCCCGAACTTGATCATGTCCTCGGGGTGGACCTTCTCCAGCAGCTCGCCGGACCGCTTGTCCTTCTTCGAGGCGAGCTTCGCCCCGAAGCCCATCGCCTTCTCGGAGAGGCGGCGGCCGATGATCTCGTCGAGGCCGACGAACGCCCCCCCGCAGATGAAGAGGATGTTCGTCGTGTCGATCTGGATGAACTCCTGGTGGGGGTGCTTGCGGCCTCCCTGCGGCGGGACGTTGGTGACCGTCCCTTCCAGGATCTTCAGGAGCGCCTGCTGGACCCCTTCGCCAGACACGTCCCGGGTGATCGAGGGGTTCTCCCCCTTCCGGGCGATCTTGTCGATCTCGTCGATGTAGACGATCCCCCGCTCCGTCTTCTCCTTGTCCTGTCCCGCCGCCTGGTAGAGCTTCAGGATGATGTTCTCGACGTCCTCTCCGACGTAGCCGGCTTCCGTGAGGGTGGTGGCGTCGGCGATCGTGAAGGGGACCGAGAGCATCCGGGCCAGGGTCTGGGCCAGCAGGGTCTTGCCGGTGCCGGTCGGACCGATCAGGAGGATGTTCGACTTCTGGATCTCGACGTCGAGCTTCCGGTTCTTCTCGAAGTAGTCGATCCGCTTGTAGTGGTTGTAGACCGCGACGGCCAGCTTCCGCTTCGCCGTCTCCTGGCCGACCACGTACTCGTCGAGGAATTCCTTGATTTCACGTGGCTTCGGGAGCTTCGTCTCGGGCTTGGCCTGGTCCAGGACACGGTCCTCGGCGATGATGTCGAGGCAGATGTCGACACACTCGTCGCAGATGTAGACCGTCGGCCCCGCGATCAGTTTCTTGACGTCCCGCTGCGACTTGTTGCAGAAGCTGCAGCGAAGGACATCCCCGGAACCCGCTTTCTTCGTCATCGTTTCCTGCCGCTCCCGATTCTACGCTGTGGAACTATTCCCGACGCCGGATCACGGAATCGATCAATCCGTATTCTTTCGCCGCGTCCGCCTCGAAGATGTTGTCCCGATCCGTGTCGCGCTCGACCTGCTCGAGAGGCTGGCCCGTGTGGGCCGCGAGGATCTCGTTGAGCCGCTTCTTCAGGCGGATCAGGTCCCGCGCGTGGATCTCGATGTCGGACGCCTGTCCTTCCATTCCGTACGCCAGGGGCTGGTGGATGAGGACCCGGGAGTTCGGGAGAGCGAATCGCTTCCCCTTCGCCCCGCCCGCCAGGAGGACGGCGCCCATCGACGCGGCCTGCCCGACGCAGTACGTCGCCACGTCGGGCTTGACGTACTGCATCGTGTCGTAGATCGCCATTCCCGCGGTGATCGAGCCGCCCGGAGAGTTCACGTAGAGCGTGATGTCCTTTTCCGGGTTCTCGGCCTCGAGGAAGAGCATCTGCGCGATCACGAGGTTCGCGACCTCGTCGTTGATCCCCGACCCCAGGAAGATGACGTTGTCCTTCAGGAGGCGCGAGTAGATGTCGTAGGCTCGCTCCCCACGGTTCGTCTGCTCGATGACCATCGGAATCAGCACGGCGGGCCTCCCTCTTCCTCTCGTTCTAACTTACGCCGACGGGGCCGAAATGGCTTCTGCGAGGAGGAAGTCGACGACGCGGTCGATCCGCAGCTCTTCCCGCACCCCTTCGAGCCGGTCGGCCCCGGCGAGCGCCGACCTCAGCTCGCTCGCCGACATCCCCATGGCCGCCGCGCGCCGCTTCAGCTCGGCGTCCAGCTCGGTGTCGGTCACCTCGATCTTCTCGGCCTCTCCGATCGCGTCGAGCAGCAGGTATTCCTTCACCCGCTTGACCGCCGAGGGCCGGGCCTCCTCGCGGAGCTTGTTCCAGTCGAGCTTCGCCTCCTTGAGGTCGACGCCCTGCCGGGCCATGAACCGCGCGTACTCCTTCAGGGCCGAGTCCACCTCGGATTCCACCATCGAGGCCGGAGCTTCCACTTCGTTCAGCGCGAGGAGCCCGTCCAGGACCGCCCTCCGCTTCTTCTCCTTCAGCCCCTCGGCCTTGTCGTGCTCGACCGACTCGCGGATCCGCAACCTCAGCGACTCCAGGTTGGCCCCTTCCGGCGGCTCGCCGTCCCGCGGGGTGAGCGCCAGCCGGGCGAAGTCGTCGTCCACGTTCGGCAACCGCCGGCTCTTCAGGGCATGGAGGGCGACGGTGTAGAGGACCGTCTTCCCGGCGAACTCCGGATCGCCGGCATCGGCCGGGAAGTCCTTCTGGAAGGTCGCGCGGGCGCCGGCCTCGGCATTCCGGAGATTCGCGCTGATCTCCGGCATCGTCTTCTCGCCTCCGACCTCCACCAGGACCTTCTCGTGCTCGAAGTCCTTCCCGTCCCCCGCCGGGTAGCTCCCGGAGATGTCCACGAGGGCGAAGTCTCCGTCCGCGGCCGGCCGGTCTTCCACCGGCTCGTACGCCGCGTGGCTCTCCCGGAGCCGCGCGACCACGCCGTCGATCTCGGCGTCGGCGGGGACGGTGCTCTCGGAGGGGACCTTGAGCCCGCGGTAGTCCTTCACGTGAACGGGGGGACGGACCTCCAAGTCCACCCGGAACGAGAGCGGCGCCCCGACCAGGTACGAGACGTCCTCGATCTTCGGCTTTCCGAGCGGGATGAGGCTCTTCTCCTGCAAGGCTTCTCCCAACGACTCCTGGACGAGCCGCTCGAGCACCTCGCCCCGGATCTCCTCGGCGAACCGTTTCTTCACGATTTCAACCGGGACCTTGCCCGGCCGGAAACCGGGGAGCCGGACCTCTCGCGCCAAGGTGCGGGCGACGGATTCCGCCGCCGCCCCGACGTCTTCGGCCGGGATCTCGATCCGCATCGTCTTCTTCGTCGGGGACTCTTCTACGTAGCTCGTGATCATCTTTATCTTGTCTTTCGAAGTGTTTCGCCAGTCCTTGGGGGGACAACCAGAAGTGGTGCGGGAGGAGGGAGTTGAACCCTCACGGGTCGCCCCACCGGATCCTAAGTCCGGCGCGTCTGCCTTTCCGCCACTCCCGCAGACCAGCGGAAACCTCGAAGGTTAGCACAGGAAGGGGCTCTCCCCCGTTCGGAGGGGTCGTACCCAAAGAATCGGCCGGCCCGGGCCGGGCCGGCCGAGAGAGGTCTGGTGAGCCGCGAGGGACTTGAACCCACAACCTAGAGATTAAGAGTCTCTTGCTCTGCCAATTGAGCTAGCGGCCCGGAACGGCGCCGGTCTCCCGGCGCGGCGGTGGAATATAGGCCAACGTCTTCATTTGCGCAAGCCGGGACGGGCGCCCTCGTGGTCCGTCACGCCTTCCGGATGAACTGCTTCGCCTCGTGGCTGCCGATCTTGGAGGTCCCCGCGACGATGACGGCGGCGTTCGCGTTGCCGAACTGCGGGAGGGTCACGGTGGCCCTCACGAGACCGTCGTCGCCGGTCGCGCCCCGGAAGAGGACGGCCGGCGGCCCCGCCGTCGAGACGACGACCCGGATGGTGATGTTCGCGCCCGCCACGGGCCGGCCGGTGAGGGACGTCGCCGCCTTCACGGCGATCGTGCAGACCCCCCCGGCCACCAGCTCACCCCCGAGATGGCGGAACGTGATCTCGAGACGCTCCGAGGCCGCCTCGGCCGCGAGATAGTCGATGATCACCTGATCGAGCGACCGGGCCGGAGGAGTCCCGCCGCCCTCGGGCCCCATGGGGGCGGGGGACGGGACCCTCGGAGGCGCGGCGGGCGGCACGGCCTTCGGGGCGATCGGAAGGGTCGAAGGGCCGGACGCCGCCCGGGGCTCCGGCCGCCTGGCGGGCGCGGGAGACGAGAGGATCGCGGCGGTCGCTGCCGCTGCCGCCGGCGACATCCGCGGGGGGGCTTCGTCGACCACCTCGAGAAGCGGCGGGCCTGCGCCGGGCTTGCCCTTGTCGAACCGGCCCCGCTTGATCGCCTCGATGATGAGGCGGTGCTGGCCGTCCATCATCCGACGGACGGCCTTCTCGTCGACCCGGCCTCTCTCGACCAGGTCCCGGTACGGGCTCTTCTTCGCCAGGAGAATCTCGCCTCCGACGTAGACGAGGGACTCCACGACGGGGTTGAGCTCCCCGCGGTCCTCGGTCTGGACGTGGAAGACCCTTTCCCCGTGCCTGATGTCTGTGTTGAAACCGGTGATCACGTCGAAACCGAGATTCTAACGTCGAGGGGAAGCGGGGCGTCTCGGCGCCCCTTCAGCGCCCCAGGAAGGGCGCCAGGAACCGGCCGGTCACCGAGGTTCCGGCCGAGGTCAGCTCCTCGGGAGTCCCTTCCGCGAGGATCTCTCCTCCCCGCTCTCCTCCCTCCGGGCCCAGGTCGATCACCCAGTCAGCGGTCTTGACGACGTCCAGGTTGTGCTCGATCACGACCACGGTGTTTCCCTTGTCCACGAGGGCGTGAAGGACGACGAGCAGCTTCTTGACGTCGTCGAAATGGAGACCGGTCGTCGGCTCGTCGAGGATGTAGAGCGTCCTTCCGGTCGCCCGCCGCGCCAGCTCCTTCGCCAGCTTCACCCGCTGGGCCTCGCCTCCGGAGAGCGTCGTGGCCGGCTGTCCGAGCCGGATGTAGCCGAGGCCCACCTCGTTCAGCGTGTCGGCGATGGTCCGGACGGGGGGAATCGCCGCGAAGAGGTCCCTCGCCTGCTCGGCCGTCAGCTCGAGGATGCCGGCGATGCTCAGGCCCTTGAAGCGGACCTCGAGGGTCTCCCGGTTGTAGCGCTTCCCCCCGCAGACGTCGCAGACCACGTAGACGTCCGGCAGAAAGTGCATCTCGATGGCGATCTGTCCGCCGCCGCCGCAGGCCTCGCAACGGCCTCCCTTGACGTTGAAGGAGAAACGGCCAGGGCCGTATCCCCTCATCCGCGCTTCCGGGACCTGGGCCATCAGCTCGCGGATCGGCCCGAAAACTCCCGTGTACGTCGCCGGGTTGGAGCGAGGGGTCCGTCCGATCGGGGACTGGTCGATGTCGATGACCTTGTCGAGGTGAGCCAGCCCGTCGATGGCGTCGTGTGCGCCGGGCCGGTCCGAGGCGCCGTGAAGGACCCGGGCGGCGGCCTTGTACAGGATCTCGTTGACGAGGGTCGACTTTCCGGAGCCGGAGACGCCCGTGACGGCCGTGAACAGGCCGATCGGGAAGCGGGAGGTCACCTTCTTGAGGTTGTTCTCCCGGGCTCCGAAGACGGTGATCCACTTCCCGGAGGGCCGCCTCCGCTCCCCGGGGACGGCCACCGAGAGCGCCCCCGAGAGGTACTTTCCGGTCAGCGACCGTTCGAACGTGCTCAGCTCGTCCGCGGTCCCCTCTCCCACGATCTCGCCGCCGTGGACCCCCGCTCCCGGTCCGAGGTCGACGACGTGGTCGGCCGACCGGATCGTCTCCTCGTCGTGCTCCACCACGACGACGGTGTTCCCGAGGTCGCGCATCGACTGGAGGGTCTCGATCAGCTTCCGGTTGTCGCGCGGGTGGAGCCCGATCGACGGCTCGTCCAGGACGTAGAGCACGCCCATCAGCTTCGACCCGATCTGGGTCGCGAGGCGGATCCGCTGGGCCTCTCCCCCGGAAAGGCTGGCGGCCGCCCGGCCCAGCGAGAGGTACCCGATCCCGACGTCGTTGAGGAACCCGAGCCGGTCGACGATCTCCTTCAAGATCTTCCCGGCGATCTCCCGTTCCCGGCGAGAGGGCCCGTAGGCGTCGAAGAACCGTTTCGATTCCTCGAGCGTCCAGCCGTTCAGCTCGTCGATGGAACGGCCCGAGATCAGGACCGAGAGGGCCTCCTTCTTGAGCCGCCGCCCGCCGCACTCGGCGCAGGGCGTGGCGGACATGAAGGCCTCGACCTCGGCCCTGGCGTCGTCGCTCTCCAGCTCCTGGTACTTCGCCTCCAGCATCGGGACGAGGCCCCGGTACGACGACGACCAGTTGTACTCGCCCTTCTGGGACTTCCACTTCCACTTGATCTCCCGCTCCCCCGAGCCGAAGAGGATCATGTCCCGGACCTCGCGCGGGAGCTTCTTCCACGGAACGTCGAGCGGGAACTTCAGGACCTTCGCCAGGTGCTCGATCTGCCGGAGCCTCCAGCTGGACGATCCCTTCCGGAAGAGGGCGATCGCGCCGCCCTCGATCGAGCGGGTCGGGTCCGGGACCAGCCGGTCGGGGTCGACCTTCTTCACCACCCCGAGTCCGGAGCAGCCTGGACACGCCCCGTACGGGGAGTTGAACGAGAAGAGGCGCGGGGTGATCTCGGAGAGCGAGGTCCCGCAGTCCGGACAGGACCACTTCGTGGAGAGGGTCTCCTCCGAGGCGACCGTGCGGCCGTCCGGGCCCAGGGCGGAGATCGTGACGAGCCCGTCGGCGACGCGCGTGGCGGTCTCGAGCGAGGCGGCCAGCCGCTGTCTCGCCTCGTCGTCCCGGCGGACCGAGAGCCGGTCCACGACCACCTCGATCGTGTGCTTCTTCTGCTTGTCCAGCTCCGGCGGCTCGGACAGCTCCACGAGCGCGCCGTCGACCCGGGCCCGGAGGAAGCCCTGCTTGACCATCTCGGCCATCTGTTTCCGGTACTCGCCCTTCTTTCCCCTGACGTACGGCGCCAGGACCAGGAACCGGGTCCCGTCCGGCATCGCGAGGATCCGGTCCGTCATCTGCTGGATCGTCTGCGCGCTGATCTCGCGGCGGCACTCCGGGCAGTGGGGGATGCCGATCGACGCGAAGAGGAGACGGAGGTAGTCGTGGATCTCGGTGACCGTCCCGACCGTCGAACGGGGGTTCTTCGACGTCGTCTTCTGCTCGATCGAGATGGCAGGGGAGAGGCCGTCGATCGAGTCGACGTCGGGCTTCTCCATCTGTTCCAGGAACTGCCGGGCGTAGGCCGACAGCGACTCGACGTAGCGCCGCTGTCCCTCGGCGAAGAGGGTGTCGAAAGCGAGCGACGACTTTCCCGAGCCCGAGACCCCGGTCACGACGACCAGGGCGTTCCGGGGGATCGACAGGGAGATGTTCTTGAGGTTGTGCTCGCGGGCGCCGCGAATCAGTATCGAGTCCATGGGTGACAGACCCTCCGACGGGGAAGGGGAGGCGGATTATGACCGAGACGTCGCCCGGCGGCGGACCATGAGGTTCAGCGGACCGACGCCCGGAGTCTCTTGAAGATCCCTCGCGGGCTCCCGCGAAGACCCCGGAGCCAGACCTTCGCCCGGTTGCGCCGGATGTATTCGTACAGCGCCGGAAAGTAGGCTCGCCACGGAACGGGGTGCGGGTCGGTGACCTGGCTCCTCCCGTCGAGGAGATGGTCCCATTTCGCCACCAGCCACCAGAGCGAGACGTATCCTCGCCTCCGGCTGACCAGGGCGAAGATCTCCTCGAGCGCACGGTCCCAGCCGGCCACGGTCTTGGCGCCGGCGTGCCAGCGCGCGGCGGCGAGGTCGCGTTCGAGGTAGCGGACCGCGGTGGCGGGATAGCGGTCCGCCAGCCGGAGCCAGAAGTCGTAGTCCATCGTGTGGTGGAGCGACTCGTCGAACGGGCCGAGCTCCGAGCTCACCCGGCGTCTCCAGAAGGCGGCCGGCTGGGTGACGAAGCAGAAATCTCCGAGACGGCCGGGTTCCCATTCCTTCGTCAGGCACCTCCCGAGAGGCCGCCCCTCGGCGTCGATGGAGAGGGCTCGGCCGTAGACCAGGACCAGCTCCGGGTCGGACGCGAAGGCCTCTCCCACGGCCCGGAGCGCCCCCGGGAGCAGGAGGTCGTCCGAGTTGAGATAGCCGAGGATCTCCCCGGTGGTCCGGGAGAGCCCCCGGTTGATCGCGTCGGCCTGCCCCCGGTCCTTTTCGGACACGAACGGGATGCGCCCCTCGTACTCGCGGAGGACGGCGAGGCTCTCGTCCGTCGATCCGCCGTCCTGCACGAAGTACTCGAGCGACGGGTACTGCTGCGACAGGACGCTCTCGATCGTCTCCCGGAGGAACTTCCCCTGGTCGAGGCTCGGCGTGACCAGCGAGATGCGGGGCCGGGGGCTCGACGTCACGACGGCGCCTCGCTCCGTTCCCGCGGGTAGAGGAGCCGCATCCGGACGTAGTTCGCGAGGAGGACGACCACCCTCATCGCCAGCGAGACGGGCCAGAGCCCACGGGGCCCGTGGCGGCGCCAGATCTCGGTCTGGGCCGACAGCGAGACGTGGTGGCGAGGGTCCCGGAGCCATCGGAGATCGGTCCGCACCCTCTGGGCGCCTGCCACCCTCGGATCGTAGGTCCCCACCTCGTGGAAGAGGCGCGCCGCGGGATCCACGATCACGCGCACGCCTCGCTCCCGGGCACGCATCGAGAAGTCCGTGTCGGCCCAGGCCAGGGGAAACCGCTCCGCGTCGAGCGTCCCCGCCAGCCGCAGGACATCCGGCGAGACCAGCGTTCCCATCCCGGGGAGCCAGTCGGCCTCGAACGGCTCGGCGGGGAGGTCCTTCACCGGCGAGCCGTGGTGACGGGCCCGGATCCCCCGGCCGAACCACTCCGCCGCCCCCCCGGCGGACCAGACGCGGGACGGGTCGTTCGAGTAGAGGACCGTGCTCCCGATCAGGGTGCCGGGGTTGACGCGCTCGGTTTCCTCCAGCCTCCGGAGGTAGTCCGGGGCGGCCGTCACGTCCTGGTTGAAGAGGAGGAAGTGCCGGTCTCCCCGCTCGACGGCCTTCGCGAGCCCGAGCACGGCGGCGCCGGCCCACCAGACGGGCCGGGAGGTCGTGATGACGTCGAGATCGCCGGTCTCGGCGGCGAGTAGGTCACCGCCGGCCGTGCCGCAGTCGTCGATCAGGATCGGCCGCCTGGCCCCGGCGGCGCGAAGGGAAGCCAGGCAGCGCCGGGTCGACTCGAGCCGGCCGTACGCCGGGATGATGACCGCGGGCGCGAACGAGGTCACGGGGGGGGCCGTCGATCGAGCCACTCGTCCGGAACCCGCCCCTCGAGGACCTCCCGCTGGAGCTGGAACAGCTTCTTCAGCCCCTTGCGGCCGGCCTCGATCATCGCGGCGAGATCCTCGTCGCTGAACGGCTTCCCCTCGGCGGTCCCCTGGACCTCGACGAAGCGCCCCGACGACGTGCCGACGAGGTTCAGGTCGACCTCGGCGGTGGAGTCCTCGGAGTAGTCGAGGTCGAGGGCCACGAGGGACCTGTCGGAAGGAGGGTGCGCGGAGAGGAGACCGACCGAGATGGCGGCGACCTGCTCGCGGATGGGACTCGTCCGGATCTTCTTCTCCTTCGACACGCGCTCCAGGGCCAGCACCAGGGCGACGAACGCTCCGGTCACCGACGCGCAGCGCGTCCCCGCGTCGGCGGCGACGACGTCGCAGTCCAGGGTGATCGTCAGGTCCGGGAACGCCTTGCGGTCCGCGACCCCGCGGAGGGCCCGGCCGATGAGGCGCTGGATCTCGAGCGTCCGCCCCGACTGGCGTCCCCGGACCGCTTCCCGCGGGGAGCGCTCGTGGGTCGCCCTGGGCAGCATGCCGTACTCGGCCGTCACCCAGCCCTCGCCCCTGTCCCGCAGGAACGGCGGCGTCTTCTCCTCGACCGTCGCCGCGATCAGGACCCGGGTGAGTCCCTGTCGAATGAGACAGGAGCCTTCGGCGTAGGGGGTCGCGTCGACCTCGATCGAGACCGGCCGCAGGTCCAGGAGCTTCCGGCCGTCGGCCCGGTGCAGGGCTGGGTTGGCTTTCATTGGCAGATCCTCTCAGTCCCTTCTCGGAGTTTACGGAAGATCGACCAGCTCGAGGGCCGCGGCTTCCCTTCCGAGGAACCGCGCCGCCACGCGGCGGAGCCGCTCGGACGAGTCGGTCACGAGGAGATGGGTCTCCCCCCGCTTCGACACGTCCTTCCGGGACTCCGGGGCCAATAGAGCGGCCAGGGCCCTGGCGGTCGATTCCGCGGAGTCGACGAGGAGGGTCCCGGGGGGAAGGGCCGCCGCGATCGTCCCCTTCAGGAGGGGATAGTGAGTGCACCCGAGGACCACCACCCTCGAGCCGGAGGCCGCCACCGGCGCGAGGTAGAGGGCCGCCGTGGCCCAGGCCACCTCGTTGTCGGTCCAGCCCTCCTCGGCCAGCGGGACGAAGAGGGGGCAGGCCACGTGAAGGACGCGCCGGCCCGGGTCGAGCCTTCGGATGGCCTGGCCGTAGGCGTCCGACGCGACCGTCGCCTCGGTCGCGAGGACCGCGACGGGAAGGCCGGGACCCTGCTCGGGGTCGGTCTCTCTCGCGGCCTCGACGGCCGCCTCCGCCCCCGGCTCGACCACCCCGAGGACGGGGACCGGCGACCGGTCCCGGATGGCGTCCAGGGCCAGGGCCGTCGCCGTGTTGCAGGCCACCACGAGGGCCTTCACGTCGCGCTCGAGGAGGAGCGAGACGGCCCGCAGGGCGTACCGCCGGACCGTCTCCCTCGATTTCGTGCCGTAGGGCAGCCGGGCCGTGTCTCCCAGGTAGAGGAGGTCCTCGGAAGGGAGGCGGCGGGCCACCGCGTCGAGGACGGTCAGGCCGCCCACCCCGGAGTCGAAGAGCCCGATCGGACGAGGATCGGTCATACCGAGTCGCCTCGGCCCCGCGCCGGGACGCGGGTCGGCGGCGAGGACTCCGGCGGCCGGGGGGGCGCCGGGCTCGTGGGGATCACGACCGGGGAGGGGGCCGCGGCGGGCTGTTCGTCCGCCACGTACGAGAGGTCGGGTATCAGCGGGTGCGTGAGGTCGAGATGCCCGCCCAGCGTCTCGACCGGCTCGCCTCCGACCAGGAGGACGAAACGGCCCAGCCCCACCGTGTTCTTCGCGACCGAGACGAGGAGGGCCTGCGCCGCGAGAATCTCCTCCCGCGACCCGGTCTCCCAGCGGGCCGGGGACGCGCCGGGCGGCCGGTCGGCCTTCTTTTCCTGGGGGGGTTCCAGGTCGAGGACGGCGAGCCCTTCCGTCAGCCGGAAAGCCGCTCGCAGCCTCCAGCCTTCGGGGAAGGGGGCCAGGAGGTCCGGAGTTCTCGGGCCCTCGAGGACGGCGGCCCCCACGGCGCGCAGCAACGCGATGTCGTCCGTCATGACGGGAAGGTCCCTCGTCTCCGGGTGGAGGCGGCCATCGGCGGTCGATTCGAAGTAGAGGACCACGCGACGGGCCGGAATCGGCGTGGGCGGGATCACGGGCGTCGGCACGGGAGCGGGGGCCGACGTCCCGCTTTCCAGGCGCGGAGCCCTTCCGCGGAAATGTCTCGCCAGGAAGAGGGCGCCCACCAGCGCCACGAGGAGCGCGACCAGCAGGAGCGCGAAACGGCGCGGCATCGAGTCCGCCTACCGCGACTTCGCCGGGGGGACCGGAGCCGCGCCGTCGCCGTTTCGGAAGTAAGTGGCGAGGCTTCCCGCGAGGGTCTCGGCCACCTGCCGGCGGAAGTCCTCCGACGCGAGCTGCTTCTCCTCCTCGGCGTTCGAGATGAACGCCACCTCGACGAGAACGGCCGGGACGTTCACGCCGATCAGGACCCGGAACGGCGCCTGCTTCACGCCGCGGGTGGCGACGCCGAGGAGACGGTTGAAATCGGCCTGGATGATCTCGGCGAGCCGGGACGAGGCCGAGAGGTGCTGGTTCTGGGCCAGGTCCCAGAGAATCAGGTCGAGGTCCCGGAGCGCCGCGTTCCGTTCCGAGGTCGCGGTCGCCGTCGGCTCGGCCCGGTTCTCCTTCTCGGCCAGCGCCGCCGCCGCGCGGTCCGAGGCGTCGAGCGAAAGGTAGTAGACCTCGGTGCCGTGCGCGGAGGGCGAGCGCGACGCGTTGCAGTGGATCGACAGGAAGAGGTCGGGCTTGGCCGCGTTCGCCAGCGCGGGCCGCTCGTCGAGGCCGACGGTGGTGTCGGTCTCGCGCGTGGCCACCACGCGGTACCCGGTTCTCACCAGCGTCTCGCGGAGGGACTTCACGAGGGCGAGGGTGGCGTCCTTCTCCAGGAAGCCGCCGGGTCCCTTCGCGCCCTCCTCCGTCCCTCCGTGCCCCGGGTCGAGGACGATCGTCTTCGGCTCCGGCTTCGCGGGCGCGGCCGGGGCCAGCGCTCCCCCTCCGCTCCGCCCGGGCGCCGCGGCGAGCTTCGTGACGTCGACGACGACCCGGGGAGGCGCCTGGAGAGAGTAGACGTTCGTCGACAGGTTCCGTTCCCGGAGCGAGAGGTGGACCTCGCTTCCCCGGACCGAGAGACGGGCGACTCTCGGGTCGTCGAAGACCTTCTCCGGCGGCGACGCCGTCAGCCGCGCGGCCGGAAACCGGATGACGACCGTCTCCTCGCCCTTTTCGACCCGGAAGGCGGGGACCTCCGTGAGGCGAAGGACGATCTTGGTCGTCGCCTCGAAAGCCGCCAGGGTCGCCTCGACGACGATCTCGGGGAGGTCGGCCTTCCTGGCGGAGAGAAGGCGCGACGAGCGCTCCCAGGCGAAGGAGGTGCCGGCCATCGGGCCCACGACCTTCTGGAAGAAATCCGGCTCCGCGAAGAGGGTCGACCCGGCGCCGTGGACAGGCGCGGAGAGGGAGACGAGCTTCGTGTCGACGACGGCGATCGGCGTTTCGATTCCCACGACCGCCGAATGGCCCTTCAGCTTCAACTCGTACGAGAACGTCGAGTCGTCGAACTGCACCGTCCCGCCCAGGGCGGCGAGGACGTCGTTGGCCGACAGGAACACCTTCCCCTGGACGTCGAGCGAGCGGACCACCAGAGACGTCCCGCCCGGCGGGACGAAGGCGGCGGACGGCCCGGCGGCGGGCGATTGCGCGAAGGAGACCGCGGAAAGCCCCATGGCCAGGAGGCTCAGGAGGCGAAGCAGACGGCTCACGGCCGTGATTATCGACGCATTCCCTGCCGGGAGCCGCCGGGCGCCTCGGCCGCTCCCCCCTACATCTCTTCCCGCAGCCAGCGAACCGCGCCGGCCGAGGTGAAGCCTCCTGGAAGGGGCCGGGTGGGTGGGGTGGCGTCGAGCGTGACGAGGAATGGCCTCGAGCGGGGATGTATCGGGGCGGCAGCCTGGAGCGCCCTCAGCTCCCGATCCCAGGTCTCGTCTCCTTCGCTCTCGAGGCAGACCTGCAGGAGAAGCGGATGCTCTCCGGCCCGCTGGGCGAAGAAGTCGACTTCCCGGCCCTCCGCCGTCCGGATGTAGGAGACCTCGAAGCCGCAGCGCTCCAGCTCGATCAGCACGACGAAAGGAACGATGTCTTCCCGCTTCGTCGCACGCCGATGACGGCCAAGGCCTTCCCACGGATCCCGGGAAGCCGGACGTCCCGGCGGGTCAGGGTTCGCGGCGAAGTGGTCAGCGATTCGTCGAGCTAGAGGCGGAGGAGGTCGCGGGAGAGTGTCATCGCGCGGAGGGCATTGGATTGCGGATTTGTCATTTCAAGGATGACAGCAAGGGCATCACCGCAAGCAGAATCGGCCCGCAACCGGTTTCCCGGCGGCGGGCCGTGACTCCCGAAATGGTGGAGGCGGGGGGAGTCGAACCCCCGTCCGAAGCGCCCGAACGTCGAGATTCTCCACGCTCAGTCCGGACTTATTTGTTTAGCCGGCGCGTCGTCGGGTCCGGACGACCGGGCGCGTCAGCGAGCCTGGATATCTCGAACTTCCCCTTCAGGTGGCGGGAGAAGCTCCAGCCCGGTTTTCGCGTCGAACGGCAGGATGCTCCGGGCTGGCCCCCTGTCATCCGTCACGGCTTTATTTAGGCCGCGAGAGCGAGTTCGCTGTTATTGGCAGCTAAATTTTGCCGTTGTTTTTACGAGTCAGACGGCATGCTCGGCGTGCTCCTCGATCGCTGAATGCCCCGTCGAAACCGGGACGCCCCCGATCCCTCGAAGAGTACCACGCGGCGGAAGCTCACCTTGACGCGCCGGATTCCGCTCCGCTACCGTCACGTCGATGAGGGAAGACCGTGTTTCCGTTCCTCGAATCCTGATCGTCGTGACCACCGTCGGCACCCAGGAGCAGGCTCTCGACATCGCCAACGACCTCGTCGAGAAGAGGCTCGCCGCCTGCGTCAATATCGTCCCCGGCGTCCGGTCGATCTTCCGCTGGAAGGGAGAGGTGAACGACGACACCGAGTTCCTGCTTCTGGCCAAGACGGTCGAGGAGCGTTACGAGGAGGTCGCCGCCGCGATCAAGGCCCTTCACGCGTACGAGCTGCCGGAGATCCTCGCCTACCCCGCGCCCCTGGCCGACAGCCCCTTCGCCGCCTGGGTCCGGGGCGCGACGAGTCCGCTCGAGAACGGCCGGGGCCGAGCCCGCAAGTAGCCGGGGTCCTGGCTGCTTCAGAGGAAGGGGGCCAGACGACAAGAGACCACGGGAAGGACGTGCCGATGCCTCCCCGTGGTCTTCAAAAGCGGGGCCGAGCTCTCGCCCGGCCCCGCCGGTACGTCAGTGGATCCCGTCGGTCTTACCGGCCGCCCGAGGCGCGACGGTCGCGATAGCAGTCGCGACAGTAGACGGGCTTGCCGTTCGTCGGGTTGAACGGGACCTGGGTCGCCTTGCCGCACGCGTCGCAAGTCACGCTATAGAGCTGGCGCGAGCCGCCGTCGCCATAGCCGCCGGTCTTGCGCTTGTCGCGGCACACCTTGCAGCGCTTGGGCTCGTTGGAGAAACCCTTCTGCGCGTAGAACTCCTGCTCGTTCGCCGTGAAGGTGAAGGGGCCGCCGCAGTCGATGCAGCTGATGGTCTTGTCCGTGTACATGGAATGACTCCGTGGTCGTCTCTTACGACCGGGGTGGATTTGCGGGCATTTCCCTCACGCCGTGCGCAAGGGCATGGTGCCCGTTCATGACCGGGAAACGTTTACCGGCTCCGGGACTTCGGGAGGCTACGGTGGGGTTGTTTCCCTGATGGGACCCCGCGGGACTGGAAATGAAGAAGATCCTCCTCGAGCAAGCTAGATTCCGTGAGCCGAACGAGGGTTCCGGGGGGTTGGACCACGGAATGCCACGGGCCGTGACGTAATCAGAACCAAGTTTCGGGGAAAGCGCAAGAAAAAAGAGATCGACCGCTCAGCGTTTTGCCGAACGGGGGACGTAGACCCGGGTGCCCCGGAAGGGCCTCACGAGCTGCTGGACGAGATCCTCCAGGTCGTCCTTCCGCTGGACGAAGTCGATTTCGTTCGTGTCGATGACGAGGAGCGGGGTCGCGGTGTAGTGGTAGAAAAAGTAGTTGTAGGCCTCGATCAGGCTCTTCAGGTAGGTCGACGTGATTCCTTTCTCGTAGGCCCGTCCCCGCTTCCGGATCCTGGAAAGGCAGGTGTCCACCGACGCCGTCAGGTGAACGACGAGGTCCGGACGGGCGACGCTCTCCGACAGCGGCCCGTACAGGCGGTCGTAGAGCGACATCTCGGCGTCCGTCAGCGTCAGGGAGGCGAAGATCTTGTCCTTCGCAAACGTGTAGTCCGCGACGACGAGGTGCCGGAAGAGGTCGATCTGCGCGATCTCGAGCTGCTGCTGGTAGCGGGAGAGGAGGAAGTAGATCTGCGCCTGGAACGCGGAACCTTTCTTCCCGGCGTAGAAATCGCTCAGGAAAGGGTTCTGAACGTCCTCGAGGACCTCGGTACCGGAGAACTTCTTGGCCAGGAGGCCGACGAGCGACGTCTTCCCGACGCCAATCGGGCCCTCCACGGCGACGTGTCGCTGGGGAAACTCCTCGGGAGAGGGAGCGGCCAAGGTGCCGGGAGATTACCGCGCCGGCGTTCCCGAAACGAGAACATCCACGATCCCCATCGCCGAAAAGACGACGGACAGCCAGCCGTTCGCGGTGAAGAAGGCCGCGTTCACCGTCGAGAGGTCGTCCGGGGAGACGAGCTGGTGCTGCCGGACGAGGAATGCGCCGGCGACGATCACGCCGGCCCCCAGGACGAGACCGCCCGACGCCAGGACGAACACCGCGTAGAACAGGCCCAGCGCCTGCGCGTGGAGGACGGCGGCCGCCAGAAGCGCCCTTCGGACGCCGAACCTGGCGGGAATCGACCGTAGCCCCTGGCCGCGGTCGAACGCCTCGTCCTGGAGGCTGTAGATGACGTCGAACCCGGCCACCCAGAAGAGGACCGCCAGGCCGAGGACGACCGGGAGGAGGCCGAACTCCCCGCGGACGGCGACCCACGCTCCGACCGGCGCGATCGCCAGCGAGAGCCCGAGGACGGCGTGGGCTCCCCAGGTGAACCGTTTCGTGAAGGAGTAGCCGAGGATCGCGGCGAGGGCCGCCGGCGAGAGCGCCAGGCAGAGCGGGTTCAACCGCCAGGCCGCCAGGACGAAGACCGCCGACGACGACGCGCAGAACGCGGTGGCCTGAGCCACGGAGATCGTCCCCGCCGGGATCTCCCGGCTCGCCGTTCGCGGGTTTGCCGCGTCGATCCGGCGGTCGACGATCCGGTTGAACGCCATCGCGGCGGAGCGGGCGCCGACCATCGCCACCAGGATCCAGACGAGCTTCTCTCCGGCGGGGAAGCCGCCTGCGGCGAAGAAAGCCGAGAGGAGCGCGAAGGGAAGGGCGAACAGCGTGTGCTCGAACTTGACGAGGGAGAAGTAGTCCTCGACCTTCGGGCGCGTCTGGAGGAGATCGGGAGCCTGCGTCACTTGCAGGCAGGATTCTAGAGTCTAAAGAAAGTTGGGGCGGTAACGCCGGCCCGCGTTACCGCCCCGTGCGGAGGAGTGAGAGTCCCTGGTAGAAAAAGCGATTGTGTCGCAATCTCTGGGACCGGCACTAATATCGGTCCAGAACCAGAAAACGTCCACTATCCTTTGGTTCAGATCAATGAAGAAAGAAGAATAGGCCAGACCAGGACCCACGGATAGCACAACTTATCCGTCGGTGTGGTCCAGGGGGGGATTTCCACCCGGCCAGAGGGTGGGAACGCTCTCGGCCACGAAGCGCGCCAGCTCCCGCCGGTCCTTTGTCCCGGTCTTCTTCAGGAGCCTTCCGACGTGGAATTTCACCGTCGCCTCGGCAATCCCGAGACGGCGAGCGATCTCCTTGTTCGAGAGCTCCTCCTTCAGACCATCCAGGACCCGCTGCTCGGCCCGGGAGAACGCCTTTCCCGCCACGCCGTCGAATCCCAGCGACGCGATCCGGTCGATCCACTGCGACAGGACGGCGCGCGGCGTCCAGACCGAGCCCTCCTTCACGGCGGCCAGGGCCAGGAGCACCTCGTCTCCGCTGGCGACCGCCGGCAGGACCCCCTTGATGCCCAGGAGGAAGCAGGGGAACACGGTTCCGGCGTTCACTTCCGAGACGAACGCGACTGTCTTCATCTCCGGGTACTTCTCCTTCAGGCTCTCGTAGACCTGCCGGGTCTCTCCGATCCCGACCCGGAGGTCGATGAGGGCGAGCTGAGGCGGGCTCTCGCCGGCGTCGGAGAGGCGGACGTCGTACCCTTCGGCCCGGAGGAACGCCGCCAGGCTGCTCTCCCTCCACGGGTCGAACTCGAGGAGAAGGAGGGAGGTGCCCTTCTGGAGGAACGGGCGGTGGCGGGGGACGGTCACGGAGCCCCTTTCCATCGATAGTCCGCGGCCGGGACCGAGACCGAGAGCAGGTCCGCGACCCTTGCCAGGTACGCGTCGATCGCTTCGTCGAGGGTGACGACGGCGTAGAACGCGGGAACCGGCGGGGCCACCACGGCCCCCGCCCGCGTCGCCCGGAGGATGTTCTCGGCGTGAACCGCCGAGAGAGGGGTCTCGCGCAGCCCGAGGACCAGCCTCCTCCGTTCCTTCAGGCAGACGTCCGCCGCCCGCTGAAGGAGGCCCCGCGAGAGGCCGTTCGCGATCGAGGCGAGCGTCCCCGCCGAACAGGGGAGGACGGCCATGCCCAGCGTCCGGTACGAGCCCGAGGCGATGGGCGCGCCGACCGCCTCCGGGGGGTGGATCCGGACCCGGCCCACGGTTTCCGGAGCGAGCCCGGCCGCCGCGACGAGGTCGGCCGCGGTCTGGATACCGTGGGAGACCTCGTCACGCGCGACGAGGAGCGCCCGGCGCGAGACGACGAGGTGGACGAGGTCGATCTCCGGTGATTCCGTGAACAGCGCGAGGGCGCGAAGCGCGAGCCGCGTGCCGCTCGCCCCCGAAACGCCCAGGATCAACTCTCTCGCCGTTTCCAACATGCCTCCGGTCGCGAGAGGATGGTAACGCAGCGATCGCGGGCCTCCCACGCGAGAGGCGCCGACAGGTTTTCCTTACACCTCCACTCCTTTTGGGTCACCGGGACCCGGACCGGGAGGAAGCAGCGGGAACGGGCGGCCCCGCTCCGCGACCTGACAGGAGATCCTGTCGATCGGCGCTCGACCGACCTTCCGGAGAACTCTGCAACCTTCTACAGGGACACCACTTGATGACCCGGCGGCCGCCTGGGCACGCCGCGTGCTCTCCCCCTGGCATCGGCCCACGAGGCCGCCAGCGAAAGAAAGGGGGTGACGCGATGCCCTAGAGAACGAAACAGGCGAGCCAGTCACGGAAAGGAACAGCCCTCCCGTCGGAATCACGTCGACCCACGCCGGACCGATTCGAAAACATTCAACGAAAAGGAGAAAGAAATGTCTCTCAGGTCATTCGCCCGCTCTCTCGCCCTTCTCTCGGTCCTCTCGGTCACGAGCGGACTCCTCGCCGCCCCGGCCCCGTCCGAGAACGAGCCCGGGAAGAAGACCGTCAACATCAACCAGGCGTCGGCCGACGAGCTGGCGCGGCTCCCCAAGGTCGGCTCGAAGCTGGCCGGCCGGATCGTCACGCATCGCTCGCAGCACGGCTCCTTCAAGCGCGTCGAGGATCTGATGGCCGTCAAGGGAGTCGGGGAGAAGATGTTCACCTCCCTCAAGCCGTACCTCACCGTGTCCGGTTCGACGACGCTGACCGAGAAGGTCTCGTCGACGAAGGGAAGCCGCCCCGCCTCCCAGCCGCGCGCCCCGGGCAAGGCCACGAAGAAGGCCTCCGACCCCGCCTCTCCCGCGAAGTGAAGCCGCCCGCCGCGGCGCGGCCCCCCGGCCTCGCCGCGGCGGTCCTTTCCCCGGGCCGCCACCCGGCCCGCCGGGTGGAGAGAGGAACACCGCGTTGAGACAGAGAAGAACCGGAGGGGATGGGTACTCCCTGGCCGAGCTGACCGTCGCGCTCGCCCTCCTCGCGATCATGGCGATGCTCACGATTCCCGCCGCCGCCGAGATCTCCCGCCAGCTGACGATGCGGGCCGCGTGCAACGAGGTGGCCGCGATCTTCACCCGCGCCCGGGCGATGGCGGCCTTCGAGCGGCGGGACGTCGGTATCCGGTGGACCTCCGTGGGCGGAGACGTGACCTTCGCCGTCTACCAGGACATGAACGGGAACGGCGTCCTGACCGAGGAGATCCGCAAGGGAATCGACGTTCTCGTGGAGGGTCCCGTGTCCATGAAGCGGCGCTACCCGGGGATCAGCTTCTCGTTCCTGCCCGGGTTCGGGGCCCGCGACCCGAACGGCGACCCGATCGGCGACCTCGCCGACCCGATCAAGTTCGGCCGCTCCGACATCTGCACGTTCACGCCGCTCGGGAACGCGTCGCCCGGATCGATCTACCTCTCGAACGGCCGCAACCGCCAGGCCCTCGTCCGGATCAGCCCGTCGTCGGCCCGGATCCAGATCTTCGAGTGGGAGACGGGGCGGAAGGCGTGGAACCGGCTGTGACTCCGCCCCGGACGCGATCCTCCGCCAGGGCCAGCCGCTCGGGAGTCCCCAGGTCGAACCAGCGGCTCTCCGCGCCGCACGGGACCAGCCGGAAGGCGCGCTCCCCGCGGACGATCGAGGGGACCAGGACGTCGCGCGCGAGCTCGGAGCGGCCCTTAGGAATCAGGTCGAGAAGCCCGCGGGTCGCACACTGGATTCCGGTGAAGAGCCACGGCCCCGTCGAGAGCGGCCGCGGCCTCTCGCCGACGCCCGCGAGACGGCCCTGCTCCTCCCACAGCGGGGTGTCCCGCTCCGGGGCCGGATTCGAGAGGACCGCCATCGCCGAGAGCACGCCGGACCCGGAGGCGGCCTCGACCAGCGGCAGCAGCGGGATGTCCGTGAAGAGATCGCCGTTGACCACGAGGAACCTCTCTTCCGGCAGGAGGCCCGCGTCCGCGGCGCGCCGGATCGCGCCGGACGTCCCCAGGATCTCGGGCTCCCTCGAGAACGAGACCGGGACGTCCCGGTACGACCGGCCGACTCCGGCCTCGAGGACCCCGGCGAGGTGGTGGCTGTTGACCACGAGGGCGTCGACCCCCTGGTCGATCAGGTGGTCGAAGAGGTGAAAGAGGATCGGCCGGCCGAGGAAGGGGATCAGCGGCTTCGGCGTCGTCAACGTGGCCGGCCGGAAGCGGGTCCCGTAGCCGGCCGCGAGGACGAGGGCGATCAAGGAAACACCATGTCGGCCGGGAGCGAGGGATCCTCGCCGCGCGCGGCGAAGTAGAGCGCCGCATACGACTCCGGAAGGAACTCGCTCTCCTCGACCCCCAGCTCGGAGGCCAGGCCCCTGATCTCCGATTCGCTCCCTTCGATCTCCGCGAAGAGGCCGATCGGCGTTTCGTCGATGACGACCAGCGGACGGGCCGGGTCGCCGAACCGCCACGGGGTCCTTCGTTTCTCGTACCGGAAGACGGGCTGGAGCCCGAGCTCGGCCAGGAATGCCCCGAGCATCCGGGCGTCGCCCACCTTGGTCTCGAGCTCGACGCGGGACCTGACGCCCCGCCGGATCTCCTTGGGCCCCTTGAAGGTGAGGAAGGCGGTCCCGGCCGTCTCGCGGATCCGGACCGCGGCGCCCCGCAGCCGGAGCGACCCGTTCCGATCGTCGAGGAGGAGATCGCGTTCGAGCGCGGTCGGCCCGGGCAAGGCCGTCAGGCTCCGGAGGCGCTGCTCGAGGGCGTCGCGGTCCGCGACGCGGAACTTCACCTCCGTTTCCCGTGGAAGGCCGGCGCCCCGAGTCTCCATTGGTCCCTAGAATACCGGCCGTGCCCCGCTACCGGCTCTCCGGCCTCCGGACCGACGTCTCCGTCCCCCTGGACGCCGCGCTCGTGGCCCGTCTCCTCGGGGTCCCCGTCGACGCCATCGGCTCGTTCCGGCTCGCCCGGCGGTCGCTCGACGCCCGCCAGCGGCCGAACCTGGTGTACGAGGCCGCCGTCGAGTTCGACCTGGAGGCGCTTGCCGCCCCCGCCCTGCTCCCTCCCCTCTCGCTGGAGGAGGTCGATCCCCCGCGCCCGGCCGAGCTCCTGCTCCCTCCAGCCGGGCGAGCGGCCCGAATCGCCGTCGTCGGGACCGGGCCGGCCGGACTCTTCGCGGCCCTCGCGCTCGCCGACGCGGGCTACCGGCCGCTCGTCCTGGAGCGGGGGGACAGGGCGGAGGAGCGGTACCGCACGGTGATGCGGTTCTGGAAAGGAGGCGCGTTCGACCCCGAGTCCAACGTCCAGTTCGGCGAGGGGGGGGCCGGCACCTTCAGCGACGGCAAGCTGACGTGCGGGAAGCGCCAGGACAAGATCGCGGTCGTCCTCCGGACCCTCCACCGCTTCGGCGCTCCCGACGAAGTTCTCTACGAGGCCAAGCCCCACATCGGCACCGACCGCCTCGTCGTCGTCCTCCGGAACATCCGGGCGCACCTCCAGGGCCGAGGGGCCGAGATCCGGTACCGCTCGAAGGTCGTCGACATCGTGAGGGAGCGCCCGGACGGCCCGCTCAGCGCCCTGGTCCTCGCGGACGGGGACGAGGTGCCCGTCGACCTCGCGATCCTCGCCCTCGGGCACTCGGCGCGGGACACCGTGGCGATGCTCCTCGCGCGGGGCGTCGCGGCGACCCCGAAGGCCTTCGCCATGGGGGTCCGGATCGAGCACCCGCAGGAGGCGATCGACCGCATCCAGTACGGCCGCCCGTCCGGCTCCTGCGGCGTCGCCCCGGCCGACTACAAGCAGACCCACCTCGCCTCGAACGGCCGGGGGGTCTACACGTTCTGCATGTGCCCGGGCGGGGAGGTGATCGCCTGCTCGTCGGAGGCGGGAGGCGTCGTCACGAACGGGATGTCCCGGTTCCGGCGCGGCTCGGGCTTCGCCAACTCCGGTCTCGTCGTCCAGACGGACCCCGGGGACTTCGCGTCGATGCCGGGGCGGGCCGAGCTGCGCGGCGTGGAGTTCCAGAGGACCGTAGAGCGCCGCGCCTTCGACCTCGGAGGGGGGACCTACGCCGCGCCGGCGATCCGCGTGACCGACTTCCTCTCGGCGTCCCGGCGGAGCTCGCCCCGGCCTCTTCCCCGTTCCACTTACGAGCCGGCGGTCGTCCCGTCCGGCTTCGACGGGCTCTACCCGGCCCCGTACCTCGACGCCCTGGCCGAGGGCCTCGCCGCCTTCGACCGCAAGATGCGGGGCTTCATCTCGGACGAGGCCGTCCTGATCGCCCCGGAATCCCGGACCTCCTCTCCCGTCCGGCTGGAGCGCGGCGACGCGTGCGAGTCGACGACCTGCCCCGGCCTCTTTCCCGCGGGGGAAGGGGCCGGCTTCGCGGGCGGTATCGTCTCGGCAGCGCTCGACGGCCTCCGCGTCGCTCGCGCCGTCACCGCCCGTCTTTCGGGAGACGGAGGCGGCGAGGCCGTCTGAAGGAAAGACCATGAATCGACTGATCGTCGGGACCTCGGGACACATCGACCACGGCAAGAGCGCTCTCGTGAAGGCGCTGACGGGGACCGATCCCGACCGCCTCCCGGAGGAGAAGGCCCGGGGGATCACGATCGACCTCGGCTTCGCCCACTCCGAGTGGGACGGGATCGTCTTCTCGTTCGTCGACGTCCCGGGCCACGAACGGTTCGTCCGGACGATGGTGGCCGGCGCCGTGGGACTCGACGTGGCCCTCCTCGTCGTCGCCTCGGACGACGCGGTCATGCCCCAGACGCGCGAGCACCTCGCGATCCTCTCCCTCCTGGGAGTCCGGGCGGGCGTCATCGCCAGGACGAAGAGCGACCTCGTCGACGGGGAGACCGGGGCCCTCGTGGACGACGAGGTGAGGGAGCTGGTCAAGGGAACCTTCCTCGAGGCGGCCCCGATCGTGCCCGTCTCGTCGGTGACGGGAGCCGGGATCCCGGCGCTCCGGACCGCCCTGGCGGAGACCGCGCGGGGGCTACCGGCTCGCGACCCCGGGGCCCGCGTCGTCCGCCTCTTCGTCGACCGCGTCTTCACGATCCGGGGATTCGGCCCCGTCGTCACCGGGACCCTCGACGGCGGCCGGATCGCGACCGACGACCGGCTCGTGCTCTGGCCCCCCGGGAAGACGGTCCGCGTGAGGCGTGTCGAGGTCCACGGGGCCGAGCGGGAGGAGGCCTCCGCCGGAGAGAGGACGAGCCTGAACCTGGCCGGGGTCGAACGCGAGGAGCTCGTCCGGGGGCAAGCGCTCGCGGGCGAGGAGGTTCTCGTCCCCTCGTCGATCCTCACCGCCGAGATCCGGCTCCTCCCGTCGGTCGGCGCCCCGATTCCCCACGGAACCCGCGTCCGGGTCCACCACGGGACGCGGGAGGTCGGCGCCCGCCTCTCGGTCGTCACGCCGGCCGGCCGGCAGGAGGCCCTCCGCGGCGTCGCCCCGGGCGAGACGGCCCGTGTCCAGCTCCTCTGCGAGGAGCCGCTCGCCGCTCTCCGCGGCGACCGCTTCATCCTCCGGCGCCCCTCCCCGGTGGAGACGCTCGGGGGAGGACGGATCCTGGATACCGGCCGGCGGCGGGCCACCCGGAAGACCGCCCCCCGGGAGGAAGTCCTGGCGCTCCTGGCTCGGGGATCCGACGAGGAGATCGCCGCGCTCTTCCTCGAGGAGGAGGGAGCCCGCGGTCTGGACCCCGGCCCCTTCGCCAGGCGGCTCGGCGTTCCGGGGCCGCGAGGCCGCTCCCTGGCCGACCACCTCGTCGCCGAAGGAAAGGCGCTCCGGCTCGCGACCGGGACTCTGGTGTCGGCCGGCGCCTCGTCGCGGATGGCGGAGCACGCGGCCGGTATCCTCGCCGGGCATCGCCGCTCGGGCGCTCCGTCGCCCTTCCTGTCGCGGAGCGAATTCCTCGAGCGGTTCGGCCGCGGGCTCTCCTCGCCGCTCCAGGACGGCTGGCTGGCGCTGCTCGCGGCGGGCGGGAAGCTGACGCTCGCCGCCGACCAGGTCGGCCCTCCCGGCGCCAGGGGAGGGGAGGTGGCCGAGGGGTCCAGCCCGTTCGCCGCGAAGATCGAGGAGGCGTATCGGAAGGCCCTCTTCGAGGCGCCCAGGAGCCTCGACCTGGCGAAGGCGCTGGGGACGAAGCCACAGGTCGTGGAGGGGCTGGTCGGCCACCTCCTGAAGACCGGCGCCCTCCTCCGTCTCTCCCCCGACGTGATCGTCCACCGGGACACCGTTGCTGCCGCGGCGGCGAAGCTGGCGGCCGTCCGGGGTCAGACACTCGGCGTGGCGGCCTTCCGCGACCTTCTCGGCCTCACGAGGAAGAATCTGATCCCGCTCCTCGAGCACCTCGACCGCGCGAAACGGACGCGGCGGAGCGGGGACGTCCGCGTCGTTCTCTGAATCTAGGGGCGGCCGGCCTCGATCCGGCCCAGGAGACGGAGCATCCCGTCCAGGATCGTCAACGGGTGCGGCGGGCAGCCCGGGACGAAGAGGTCGACCGGCACGATCCCGATCGCTCCGTCGTGCTGGTCCGCCATCCCGGCGTACGGCCCGCCCGAGATGGCGCACGCCCCGACGGCGATGACGATCCTCGGGTCGGGGACCGCGGCCCAGGTCTTCTCGAGGGCGAGGCGCATGTTCTCCGTCACCGGCCCGGTCACGAGGATCCCGTCGGCATGCCGCGGCGAAGCGACGATCTGGATCCCGAATCGCCCGAGGTCCCAGCCGATCGTGGAGAGGACGTTCACGTCCGCCTCGCAGCCGTTGCAGCCGCCCGCGCTCACCTGCCTCAGCTTCAACGACCTCCCGAAGAGCCGGAGCAGCTTCTCGTCGAGGGCCTTCGCCAGGACGAGCTCCCGCCCCGCGGTGACGAGTCCCTCGCGAGTCCGTGTCGCCAGCCGGTAGTCCCGCGAGTAGCCGATCGCCCCCTCGGGGCAGCTCCGCTCGCACTCCGGACAGAAGAGGCACCGGCCGAGGTCGATCGTGACGGAGGGGCCGACCTGGATGGCGTCGGTGGGGCAGGCGTCGGCGCACTCGCGGCATTTTTCCGGGCACTTCGAGGCGTCGACCGCCGGGGCTCCCCGGAAGGCGGCCGGCAGCTCCGGGGCCGGGCCGTCCGGCCAGGCCATCGTCCGGTGCCCCTGGTGGAGGCGGGCTTTCAGGGATCGGATCATCGGCCGCTCCTCACAGGTCGTGCCCGCAGTACGAGAGGTTGAAGCTCTTGTTGCAGAGCGGAAAGTCCGAGATCTGGCCTTCCCGGAGCGCGAGCGCCAGTCCGAACCAGTTGTGGAACGACGGGTCGGTCACCTTGTACCGCGCAAACCGCCCGTCCGGACCCGTGATGCCGACGTGGCAGATCTCGCCGCGCCACCCCTCCGTCATCGACACGGCCAGGCTCCCGGGCGCCAGTGCCCCGACGGCGGCGCGGACCGGGCCGGCCGGCAGCGTCGCCAGCCTCTCCAGGATGAACGCGATCGACTGCTGGATCTCCGTCCACCGGACCATCGCCCGGCCCTGCACGTCGCCCGTCTCGGCGGTGGCGAGCTGCCACGCGACGTCGCGGTAGATGCCCGCCGGATGGTCCCGCCGGACGTCCCGGTCGACCCCCGAGGCGCGGGCTGCCGGCCCCACCAGGCCGATCTCCCGGGCGTCCTTCTCTGTGACGATCCCCGCCCCCTCGAAGCGGGCGACGACCGTGGAAGTCGCGAAGAGGAGCTCGACCGCCCCGCGCACGTCGTCGCGTGCCGTCTGCAGCCGGTTCCGGAGCTGGTTCACCCCCTCCGCGTCGAGGTCGAACCCCGTCCCCCCTGGCCGGACGAGCCCCCGTCCGAACCGGTTCCCGCAGAGGAACGCGGTCATGTTCAGGAAGTCGCCCCGGATCCGGCCACAGAACGACATCGTCGGGAGATACCCGACGTCCCCCGCGAGCGCCCCCAGGTCGCCCGTGTGGTTGGCGAGCCTCTCCAGCTCGAGGGCGACGCCCCGGAGCGCCTCGGCCCTCGGTGAAGGCCGGGCCCCGGCGAGGCTCTCCAGCGCCTGGCAATAGGCGGCCGTGTGTCCGATCGTCGTGTCGCCCGCCAGTGTCTCCATCCAGGGGATCGTCCGCTTCCCGGGCCCTCCGACGAGGGCCGCCTCGATTCCCCGGTGCTGGTAGCCGAGGGAGATCTCCAGGTGGAAGACCTCCTCGCCGTGGCACTGGAACCGGAAGTGCCCCGGCTCGATCACTCCGGCGTGGACCGGACCGACCGCGACTTCGTGCACCTCCTCGCCCTCGACGCGAAAGAAGTTCGTCACGCCGGGAACGATCGGCTCCGTATCGGCCCGCCCCCACGCGTCGCGGCCCTTCCGCCAGGAGCGGTGGAACCGGACCGGCTTCAGCCAGGGATGGCCCTTCGGCCGGATGCCGAGCTGCTCCGCCATCTCCCGCTCGAACAGGTGCGCTTCGGGACAGAGAGGCGTCAGCGAGGGGTAGTCGTCCTCCGCGAGCCGGCACCGGCCGACGAGCAGCCTTCCGTCCGCGTCGTCCGCGAGGACCACGACCAGGACGACATCCCCGCGCCGTTCGTCCGGAAGGCCGAACAGCGAGGCGATCCGCCGCCCGTTTCCGACCTCCTCGAGGATCTCGCCCCGGAAGAGCTCGAAGCTCAACTCGCCCACGGACGAGAGCGGGACCGCTTCCGGGTTCCGGACCCTCTTGAACCTGGCTCTCACGGGTGGCCTCCGAAGCTGGCCGCGGCCCGTTCCAGCAGGCTCCGGAGCGGAGCCGGAATCCAGAGCCCGAGCAGGAGGACGAGGGCCATGGACAGGACGATGGGGCCGGTCGTCCGGAGCGTGTCGCGGAACGGAGTCGCCTTGGCCTCGTCGGACGGAGTTCCCTGGACGGCCGCGAGGACGGTCCCGCCCATGCCGATGAAGATGATGCCGAGGAGGACGAGGAAGGCGGTCGCCACCTTCCAGTGCCCGAGCGAGAAGGCGGCGTTCAGGATGGTGAACTCGCTGACGAAGGGACCGAACGGGGGCGAGCCCGTGACGGCGAAGAATCCGGCCAGGAAGAGGCTCCCCGAGATCGGGAGCCGGGCGATCGCGCCCGAGACCTCGTCGAGGTGCTTGCTCTTGTACGCGCGGTGGATGTTCGCGGCCGCCAGGAAGAGGACCCCTTTCGTCAGGCCGTTGTTGAGGGAATGGAGGATCGCGCCGTAGAGGCCGGCCCCCCCGATCCCCGTTCCGATGACCAGGATCCCCATGTGCTCCACGCTCGAGTAGGCGAGCATTCGCTTCAGGTCCCGCTGGCGGATCACGAAGACGGCGGCGACCGCCATCGACGTCAAGCCGAAGAGGATCAGGAGCTCCCGCGCGAAGACCCCCTCGCCGCCGGCGTCCACGATCCGGTAGACGCGCAGGAGGGCGAGGAAGGCGCAGTTCGTGAGGCCTCCGGCCAGGAGAGCGCCGACGAGGCCGGGCGCCTCGCCGTACGCGTCCGGCTTCCAGGTGTGCATCGGCGCCAGCCCCATCTTCGTCCCGTATCCGACGAGCAGGAGGACGAACCCCGCCCGGAGCCAGGGCCGGGAAAAGTTGGCCGCGTTCTCGAGCAACGTGGGGAAGAGGAGCGACGACTCTCCGACGCCCAGGTAGGCCGAGTACGCGAGGAAGAGCGACCCGAGCAGGGCCACCGCGATCCCGACCGACCCGATCATCAGGTACTTCCAGGTCGCCTCGAGCGAGTGGGCGGTCCGGTTGAAGTAGATGAGCGGTGCGGTCGCGAGCGTCGTCGCTTCCATCGCGACCCACATCAGCCCGAGGTGCTGCGAGAGGATGAGGAGCGACGTCATCGAGAGGAAGACCAGCATCCCGGCGCAGACGATCCGGTTCGGCCGGTCGATCCGGACCTCCAGGTAGCCCGGCGCGTAGAGGGCGCAGATCAGGAAGAGCGTGCTGACGATGCCGAGGGTCACCCCTCCTAGGGGGTCGAGCTGCAGCCAGACTCCGTAGGCGACCTTCTCCATGCCGGCCAGGGCGAACAGGGTGAGGGCGAGGTGGACCACGGCCACCGCCGGGAGGAGAAGCGGGCGGTGGCGATCCGACGGGATCACCCACGCGACGGCCGCCGCCAGGAGGGGGACGAAGATCAGCGCCAGCGGCATCGCGTCAGTCCTTCAGGTCCGACAGGTAGTGGGTGTCGAGCGAGGAGAACTCGCTCTGGATGTGATTCAGGACGATCCCCATGATGAAGATGCCGGCGAAGAGGTCCAGCAGGACTCCGGCCTCGACGAGGAACGGCATCGCCTCGATCAGGAGGAGGCCGAAGATGAAGATCCCGTTCTCCAGCATCAGGTAGCCGACGACCTGGGTGATGGCCTTACGCCGGGTCGTCAGGACGAGAAAGCCCGAGAGCATCGTCGCGAGGGACGCCGGGACCAGGAGGCTGCCCGCGTGCTCGGGGGCGAGAGGCAGGCTCCCGGCGAACAGGAGCGCGAGGCCGCTTCCGACCGCACAGAGGAAGAGGGAGGGGACGAAGCCGACGTACGGCTCGACCTCGTGGCGGATCTTGACGTGGCGGATCGCCTGGAAGAGGAAGCCGGGGACGACGAGTCCCTTGACGACCGCGGCGCCCAACGCCATCAGGATCGCGCGCGACCCCGGCTCCCGGTGGACGAGGAGCGGGAGGACGGAGAGGAGCGCCCCCTGGACCGCGGCCGTCCGGATGCACACCCGCAGCTCGCGGGACCCGAGGATCACGAAGTTCGAGAGGATGATCAGGACGAGGATCAGGTCGGCAGACTGCGTCATCGTCGGTTCACCGGATCAGCAGGATCATGCCGAAGGCGGACAGGAGGCAGGCCGTCACGAGGAGCTGCGGGATCCGGATCATGCGGAGCCGGGCGATCACCGACTCGACGACCCCTACGACGACGGCCAGGAGGAACATCCCGGAGAGGAACGCGACCCAGTTGACCAGGGGCGAGGAGGCTCCGCACGGGACGACGGTCCGGATGAGGAGCGTCCCCAGGACGAACAGCTTCAGCGAGGAGCCGTAGAGGATCAGGCCGAGGGCGGGCCCGCTGTGGTCCAGCACCATCACCTCGTGGATCATCGTCAGCTCGAGGTGGGTGTTCGGGTCGTCGAACGGGATCCGGCTGTTCTCGGCCAGCAGGACGACGAACCAGCCCGCCACCACGAGGACCAGCGACGCGCCGGCGGTGATCCAGCCGGTCGTCCAGGGCGCCGAGAGCATCGACGAGAGGGAGAGGGTCCCCGAGATCCGGCCGAGGACGAGGAGGCCGAAGAAGAGCGCCGGCTCCGCGAGGCAGGCGAAGCTGACCTCGCGCGCCGCCCCCATTCCCTCGAACGCCGATCCGGTGTCCAGGGCCGCGGCCGCCGTGAAGAAACGGGACAGCGCGAACAGGTAGGCGAAGAGGACCAGGTCGCCCGAGAACGAGACGGGGGCGCGGCTCCCGCCGAACGGGACGAGCAGCGAGGCGGCCAGCGGGGCGACGACCGCCAGGACCGGGCCGACGAGGAAGACCCAGGTCGTGGTCGTGCTGAGGACCATCTCCTTCCGGAAGAGGCGGAGCAGGTCGTACCAGGGCTGCAGGACCGGCGCCCCGGTCCGCCCCGCGAAGGCGGCCTTGGTCCGGCCGATCACGCCGAGGAGGAGCGGCGGCACGGTCAGGACGACGACGAGGTGGAGGACTGTTTCGAGCATTCCGTCCCTTTCCTAGACCTGGAACAGGAGGACGACGATCGTGAGGGCGACGTAGAAGAGGTACAGCTGGATCTGACCGTGCTGGACGCGGCGGCCCAGGGCCGCGAGCTCCGCGCCGGCCCGGAAGACCGGGATGAGGAGGCGGTGGAGGACGGCGTCGTCGACGTGGCTGGCGAACCGGAAGGGTTTCGCGAACGGCCGCTCGAGCCGGTTCGCGGGAGTCACCGGCAGGAGGGCCCACCGGAAGAGCCCGACCGTCCAGTCCGCGAAGGACGACGAGGTGTACTGCATCGTCGGGCCCGGCGCCGCGTAGCCGCAGCTCCAGGTTCCGTCCCGCTTCGCCCCGCGCGCGAGGCGTCGGACGGCCAGCAGGCTGGAGGCGAGGACGACCGCCAGCCCGACGAGGAAGATCGAAAGGGGGCGGAGCGAGGCGACCGCGGCCAGCCGGGGAAGCGCCGGGCGCGCCGCCGGAGCGGCGGCGGCCACCGCGATCGCCGGGTCGAGGAACGGCGTCACGAGCATCGGCGCCAGGCCGATGGCGAAGCAGAGGGCCGCCAGCGCGGCCATCGGCGCCCACATCCAGGCCGGCTCGTCGGTGACGCGGGGGCCCGCGCCCCGCGGCTCGCCGAGGAAGACGATGCCGAAGGCCTTGACGAAGCAGGCGAGCGCGAGCGAGCCGATCAACGCGAGGGCAGGCACGGCGAGCGCGCCCCACGGCCAGGCGGAGGCCGCCCGCTTTCCGACCCCGTCGAGGAGGCCGAGGTAGAGGAACCACTCGCTCACGAAGCCGTTCAGGGGCGGAAGGCCGCTGATCGCGACGGCGCCCACCGCGAAGCAGGCGCCGGAGACCGGGAGGACCCGGAGCAGCCCTCCCATCCGGTCCATCTCGCGGGTCCCCGAGGCCCGGACGACCGCCCCGGAACCGAGGAAGAGAAGGGACTTGAACAGCCCGTGATTGACCACGTGGAGCAGTCCGCCTCCGAATCCGAGGACCATCCAGGCCGGGTTTCCCGTGGACCGGCCGACGAGTCCGAGGCCCAGGCCGATCGCGATGATGCCGATGTTCTCGACGCTGTGGTACGCGAGCAGCCGCTTCAGGTCGTGCTGCCCCAGGGCAAACGCCACCCCGAGGACGCCCGAGACGACGCCCAGAACGAGGATCCCTTCCCCCCAGGCGACCGGGGGGTCCGGGAAGAGGGACTGGATCCGGACGAGTCCGTAGATCCCCGTCTTGATCAGGACCCCGGACATGAGGGCCGACACGTGGCTCGGCGCCGCCGCGTGGGCGCCGGGGAGCCAGAAGTGGAGCGGCATCAAGCCGGCCTTGAGACCGAAGGCCGCGACGGCGAGCCAGAAGATCGCCTTCCCGGTCCCGGACGCCGCGAGGCCCGCGGGCAGCGGGCCGAGGACGAAGGAGCCGGTCGCCCCGTAGATCAGGGCGAGCAGACCGAACAGGCAGAGCGTCCCGACGTGGGTCGTCACGAGATAGAGGAGGCCGGCGCGACGGGCTTTTCCGTCGTTCCACTCCGTCGAGATCAGGAAGAACGCCGCCAGCGCCATCACCTCCCACGCCCCGAGGAAGAGGAGGAGGTTGCGGGCCGCGAAGACGAGGACGAGGGAGGCCGTCAGGATGCCGTAGAAGACGCGGAGCCTCCGCCAGGAAGGGTGCAGGCTCTCCGCCCAGTAGACGTCGCCGAAGAAGGCGCCCGCCGCCGAGACGACGAAGAGGGGGCCGAGGAACAGGGCCGAGAGCGGGTCGACGCTCGCCAGGAACGGCCCTCCGGCGATCCCCCACGGGACCTCCACCGCGCCCCGCTGCCCGGGAAGGAAGGCCAGGGCCGCACCCGTCAGTCCCACGAGGGCGGCGGCCGCCATCAGCCACGACTCGGGCGAGGGCCCAGCCGGCCGCGGACGCCTCGCCAGCGACGGGAGACCGCTGAGCGCCGCGAGGACCGCGGCGGCGAGGACCAGGGAGGTGCTCATCCTCCCCACCTCTGACGCACGGCCGACCAGGCGAGCAGTCCGACGAGGACGATCAGGATGTAGAGGAGGTAGATGCCGATGCGGCCCTGCTGGAGCCAGCGGAGGCGGTTCAGGCGGTCGGCCCACGACGAGAACACGGGCGCGAAGAGGCGGGCGTGAAACGGGTCCGGTGTCGAGGCGGAGAACCGTGCGATCACCGGGAAGAAGCCGCGGGGCTCCTGCCGCCGGACGCTCGGCCCCAGCCTCCTGGGGAGGAGCTGCTCTCCGAGCCACTGGCCCAAGGAGCGGCCGGTGTACTGCATCCGGGAGGTCGGCGCGGCGTATCCGCAGTCCCAGGTCGGTCCGGTCCGGAAGCCCTCCGCGGACCGGACCAGGCGGAGCGCCACGAGGCCGACCGCCAGCGACCCGGTCAGGAAGAGGCCGAACACGCTGATCCAGCCGAGCGGCGCCACCTCGAGGATCCGGATCCCCGTCTTCGCGAGGGCCGGGCGCCAGGCGAAGGCCGCCCGCTCCAGGAACGGGGCGAGCCAGGGCGCCCCCAGGCCCAGGACGAGACAGGCGGCCGCGAGCGCCAGGACCGGACGCGCCATTCCCGGGCGTTCGTGAGGAACCGCTCCCGGCGCGCTCCGCGGCGACCCGAGGAAGACCGTCCCGAAGACCTTCACGAAGCTGGCCGTGGCGAGCGCCCCGGTCGTCGCCAGGACCGGGATGGCGAGCCCGACCAGCGCGAACGCCGGCTGGCCGTGCGTCCAGATGGAGAAGAGCGCGACGTAAATCAGCCACTCCGAGACGAAGCCGTTCAGCGGAGGGAGCCCCGAGACCGCGGCGGCTCCCACCCCGAACGCGAGTCCGGTCCGCGGAAGGGCCGGGAGCAGCCCGCCCATCCGGTCCATCTCCCGCGTCCCGGACGCGTGGACGACCGACCCGGCCGAGAGGAAGAGGAGAGCCTTGAAGATCGAGTGGTTCCAGACGTGGAAGATCGCTCCCGCGAGGCCGAGGAGGGCCCACGCGGGCTGACCTTCGGCCACGCCGAGGAGCGCCGTCCCCACGCCGACGTAGACGATGCCGATGTTCTCGATGCTCGAGTAGGCCAGCAGCCGCTTCAGGTCTCCCTGCCCGACCGCGAGGGCGACCCCGGTCAACGCGGTCACGGCCCCGGCGACGATCGTGACGGCGCCCCACCACGAGGGAATGGCCGGCATCAGGGAGGTGATCCGGAGGAACCCGTACACGCCCATCTTCAGCATCACGGCGGACAGGACGGCGGAGACGTGGCTGGGGGCGCTGGAATGCGCCCCGGGAAGCCAGAAGTGCAGCGGCACCAGCCCGGCCTTGAAGCCGAACCCGACGAGGGCGAGGACGAAGACGATCGCACTGGTGCCGGCGGGAAGCCGGCTCTCTTCCCACGGGACCCAGGAGAAGCTGCCGGTCGACCGGCCCAGGAGCAGGACCATCGCCGTGAGGACGAGGGTCCCCGTGTGCGTGGCGATCAGGTAGGTCCACCCCGCCGACCGGACCGGCTCCTTGCGGTCCTCGGTGGTCACGAGGAAGTAGGCGGAGAGAGCCATCGTCTCCCACGCCACCAGGAAGAGGACCCCGTCGCGGGCCATCGTGACGATCGCCATCGACCCGGTCAGGAGGCCGAAGAAGAACCGCAGCTTCTGCCCGTCGTCGGGGTGCTCGGCCTGGGGCCAGTACGAGAGGCCGTAGACCGGCGCGACGACCGAGAGAAGGAAGAGCGGCAGCAGGAAGGCGGCCGTCAGGGGATCGGCCGCCAGGACGGCCCCCGACCGCGGGACGATGGACCAGCCCAGCGACAGACCTGGCGCCGGAAGTCCGGCCAGGACGGCGAGCGAGCCCCCCAGGCCGAGCACGCCCCCCGCGGCGGAGAGAAGCGCGGCGATTCGCTCGCCGAGCGCACGGCTCCGGGGATAGAACAGTCCCGGGATTCCGCTCGACGCGAGGAGGAGGGACGCCCCGACGAGGAGAGCTGAAACGGTCAACGTCTCAACCGGCTGGTGAACCTTTCAGGTTCTTCTTCAGAAGGCGCCTCGCCGACTCCTTGGCCCGGACGATCTCGTACTCCGCGACGAGGTCGAGGTTCACGTACGCGCGCTGGGGAGTCTCTCCGTCGAGCGCCGGGGTGAATTTCCACCGCGCCGCCAGCGTCCGGACCCACGCCAGGATGAACGGCTCCAGAGAGGGGCCGGTCGGGATGATCCGCTCGACGGCGCCGGCCGGCGAGACCTGCAGGATCGCCGAGAACCGGGATTTCAGGCGGATCGGCTCGAGCTTCCACGGGGTCTTCTTGAGGCCCGGGAGGAAGTCGACCTCCTCGATCGAGACGACCCCGGGCTCCGGGTCGTCCGGCTCGCGCGGGAACCGGAGGAGGCCTTCCTCGCCGACGGGCTCTCGCAGGACGACCGGGATCGCGTCGTTCCGGCCGACGGGGGCGACCGAGAAGGAGGTGAAGACGGGCCGCTCCAGGTCGATGACGAGATCCAGGCCGTACGCGGCCCACGTCCGGACCGCCTTTCCGTCCTTCCGGGCCGGGTCGAACACCCAGCGCACGGCGATTTCCGCGGCCGCGGCGGCGATCCCGCGAAGGGGAGGGTCCACGACCTCGGCCTGGACGACCTTCCCGGTCTCGTCGATCTTCAGCGCGAAGAAGAGCGTCGCCTTCCCCCGGTAGTCCTGGGCGGCCGGGACCTCCGTCAGCTTCGGCGGCCTCTCGAACGATCGGGACAGGGGGTGGAAGGGAGCCACTTCCGCCGGCTCCAGCCCGGGCGGACCCAGGATCACCTCGACGACGACCTCCTGGGCGCCGTCGCCCTTCTTCCTCTCGGCCTGCTGCGCCAGCCCCGGGTTCGAGGCGGTGCCGAGCAGGGTCCCCGCGAGGAGCGTCGCGAGTCGGGCGGTGAGAAAGGGCCGGAACATCCTCCTGATTCTAGCGGCTTGGCTCCCTCATTTCGCTTCGGCCCAGTTGCGCCCCGTCCCGACGTCCACCGTGAGGGGCACCGCGAGCCTGGCCGCCCCGGCCATCGTGCCGCTCGCGAGGGCGCCCACGGCGGGCGCGTCGGCCTCGTCGCACTCCAGGACCAGCTCGTCGTGGACCTGGAGGAGGAGTCTGGCCGAGGGGATCGCTTCCGCGAGCCGCCCCTCGAGGTCGACCATCGCCTTCTTGATCAGGTCTGCCGCCGATCCCTGGAACGGGGCGTTCATCGCCATCCTCTCGGCGTTGGAGCGGACCGCGTGGTTGCGGTCCGCGAGGCCGGGGATCGGTCGCTCGCGGCCGAAGATCGTCCGGGTCCGGCCGGTGGCACGCGCCTCTTCCAGGATTCCGTCGAGACACCCCTTGATCTTCGGGAAGCGCCTGAAGTAGGCCGCGATGAACTCTTTCGCCTCCCCCTGGGAAACACCGAGCTGTCCCGCGAGCGCGAACGGTCCCATCCCGTAGAGGATCCCGAAGTTGATCGTCTTGGCGCCGCGCCGCTGGTCCGGCGAGACGAGGCCGGGGTGGATCCCGAAGATCTTCGCGGCCGTGGCCTGGTGGATGTCCTCGCCGCGGCGGAAGACGTCGATCAGCGCCTCGTCCCCGGAGAGGTGAGCCAGGATCCGGAGCTCGATCTGCGAGTAGTCGGCCGCGACGAGCCGCCGCCCCGGGGGCGCCACGAACGCCCGCCGGATCGAGCGCCCCGCCTCCGTCCGGACCGGGATGTTCTGGAGGTTCGGGTCGTTCGACGACAGCCGGCCCGTCGCCGCCACGGCCTGGTCGAACCGGGTGTGGACCCTTCCGTCGGCCGCGATGTGCTCCGGGAGGGCATCCACGTACGTCCCCTTGAGCTTCGAGAGCTCCCGCCACTGGAGGACGAGCCCGGGAAGGGGGCCACTGCGCCGGGAGACCAGCTCTTCGAGGACGTCGGACCCCGTGGAATAGGCCTTCGTCTTCGCCGTCTTCCGGAGGGCCGGGTAGCCGAGCTTCTCGAAGAGGACCCGCCCGAGCTGCTGGGCCGACGCGACGTTGAAGGTCTCCCCCGCCCCGGCGTAGATCTCGGCCTCCAGGGCCCGGATCCGTCCGTCGAACTCGGTGGACATCGTCGAGAGGAGGCTCCCGTCGACCGCGATGCCGGTCCGCTCCATCCGGGCGAGGACCGCGATCAAGGGGAACTCGATCTCCTCGAGGATCCGGTCCGCTCCCGACTTCTTCTCCCTCCACGCAGCCCGGAGCCGGTCGGCGAGGAGGAGGGGAGTCCGGACCCGGCTCCCCAGGTAGGTGAGGCCGGCGTCGGACTCGAGGAGGTCGAGGCTCTCGAATGCTGCCGACCCCGCGACGTCCCTGGGCGAGGGGACCGCCTCGGGCGGAGCGCCGAGGATCTCCCGCGCGTCACCGGCGAGATCGTGGGCGTGAAGCCCCGGCGCGTCGACGTACGCGCCCAGCATCGCGTCGAAGATCCTGCCCGGGAGACTCAGCCCCAGCCCGAGGGCCGCCAGGTAGACCTTCTTCAGCTCGTGCCCTTCCACGCAGACCCCCGGGAGAGCGAGGAGCCGGCCCAGGGTCTCGCGGCCGGCCGGGTCCTCCGCGGCCAGGGAGAATGCCCAGGCGGGCCCGTCGGGAACGGCGATGGCCGCGGCGAGCGGCACCGGAGGAAACGGCCGGCCGGGGGCCGACTCGACGTGGACGGCGAATCGCCCGTGCCGGAGCACCCGCCCCGCCAGCGGCTCCAGCTCGTCCGGGGAGGAGAGCCACTCCGCGGCCTCGAGGAAAGGACGGGAGGAGGTAGTCGAAACGGAACCGGGCTCCGCTTCCCCGAGGGTTTCCTTGCGCAGCCGGTTGAATCCGAGCTCCTCGTAGAGGGAGGCGAGGCGCTGCCTCCGCGCGTCGTCGGGCGGCTGGAGGCCGAACGCCGCCATCAGCGAGGCGGCCGTCTCCCCTCCGGGGGCCGGGCAGTCGCGGCGGACGATCGCGAGCTCCCGGGAGCGGAGCGCCTCGGAGCGTCCCTTCTCGAGGTGCTCCCGGCGCTTCCCCTTCACCTCGGAGAGGCGGCCGTACAGCTCGTCGAGGGAGCCGAACTGGGCGATCAGCTCCTTCGCCCCCTTCTCGCCGATCCCCGCGACGCCCGGGATGTTGTCGGAGGCGTCCCCCATGAGCGCGAGAACGTCGACCACCCTGTCGGGGGGGGCCCCGAACAGCTCGGCGACCCCCTTCGCGTCGAGGACGACCTCCTTCGTCGGATGCCAGACGACGAGCCGGTCGCCGCGAACGAGCTGGAAGAGGTCCTTGTCCGCCGAGACGATCTCCACCCTGAGCCCGGCCCGGAACGCCCTCTCCGCGAGCGTGCCGATCAGGTCGTCCGCCTCGAAACCCGGCTCCTCGACGACGGCGAGCCCCATCGCCTCGCAGAGCAGCCGGGCATCGCCGACCTGCGGGACGAGGTCGTCGGGCATCGGGGCGCGCTGAGCCTTGTAGTTCTCGTCCATCTCGTGGCGGAACGTCTTTTCCTTCCGGTCGAACGCGACCGCCACGGCGTCGGGCCGGCGCTCCGCGAGGAGCTTCCGGAGCATGTTCGCGAACCCGAACGTCGCGTTCGTCGGACGGCCCCCCGGCCCGGTGAGGCCCCGGATGGCGAAGAACGCTCGATAGAGCAGACCGGAGGCGTCGATGAGCGCGAGGGTCGGAGGAGCCAGCATTGGTGGAGTCTAATTCGCGTTACGTAGAATCGGTCTCAGGCTCCCCCATGTCCACGCTCTTCACCATCCCCGACGCCCCGCCGGTGACGAACGGTCAGCTCGCTTCCGCTTTGCTCGCCCTCTCGGCGGCCGAGAAAGGGGAGCGGCCCCGGACGGAGCTCCGGGCTGCCGCGTGGACGCTCCGGCAGCTCCCCGAGGAGCTCTTCGGCCGGCGGGTCCGGCTCACCGGCCTTCCGCACGTCTCCGCCAGGGCCGCCGATGCCATCGGCGCCTTCCTCGCGTGCGGGTCGGACGAATCGGTGGAGGACCGGGTCACGGCGATCCTCGACCGGGCCGACCCCGCCCGCCACCGCAAGAGCCACTTCCTCACGTGCGCCGACGTGGACCGTGTCCTGAAGCCGGCGCCGGGCCAAGCCGACGGTTCCCCTCTCTCGCCCACCGACGTCCGCGGCGACCTGCACCTCCACACGAACCGGTCGGACGGGAAGGTCCCGCTCGAGAGCCTCCACCGGAGCCTGGCGTCCCGCGGCGACCGCTTCGCCCTGCTGACCGATCACGCCCGCGACTGCGCCGTCGCCGGGGGGCTCTTCCCGGGCGACTTCGCCGCGCAGCGGGTGGAGGTCGACCGGCTGAACGACCGCTCCGACGGCGAGTTCCGGATGTTCCTCGGGGCCGAGGCGAACATCGACGCGGACGGCGGCATCGACGTGACGCCGCGCTCCGTCCCGGTCCTCGACGCCGTGATCGCGTCGATCCACACCGAGCTCCGGAGCCGAAGCGACCAGACGGAGCGGCTCGTCCGCGCGATCCGGACGCCGGGCGTCGCGATCCTCGGACACCCGCGCGGCCGCCTCTACGACCTGCGGAGCGGGATCCGGGCCAGCTGGGAGCGCGTGTTCGCCGTGGCGGCGGAGGAAGGCGTCGCGATCGAGCTGAACGGCTGCCCGGAGCGGTGCGACCTCGACCCGAAGCTCGCGGCGCTGGCCCTGGCCGCGGGCTGCCGCTTCTCGATCGCCAGCGACGCCCACGCCCGGCACCACCTCGACTTCCTCCGGTTCTCCATCGCGATCGCCCGGCTCGCGCGGATCCCGCCCGACAGGGTGGTGAACACCTACTCCGCCGAACGGCTGGGCGAGTGGCTGGCGCGGCAGCGCGAACGGTGACGGCCCAGGCGGCGTTCGCGCCGTGGAGTTTCCGTCAGTCGTAGATCACGCGACCCGGGTCGAACTGGTCTCCCGTGTCGGGTCCGTGCCACCGGCGCCGGTTGAAGTCGTAGCGCCAGCCGTACGCCGTGTACGGGATCCGGATGTACGTGAAGAGCGCGAGGAGCGGTTTCCCCCACCAGCTGTCGTCCCGGACCCCGACGGCCCGCAGGATCTCGGGGAGGTTCAGGCCCAGGTCGATGCCCAGGTTCCGCTCACGGACCTCCTCGGGCGAGAAGCGGTAGCCCTTCGTGCCGTACGTCATCGAGACGAGGAAAAAGCGGGCGGGGCCTGGCTTCACGCCGAGCCGCGGCAGGAACCCGGCCAGCTTGAGGTCGGCAGAGTGGACCCACTTCGAGTAGTCCGATCCGTATCCGTCCGACCGGCAGCACGGAGGGGGAATGTCGTAGCGCACCGTGCCCATCCGCAGTCCCACCGTGTCGTCGAGGCCCTGCGCGGTGATGAACAGCGCCAGCCCGGCCCCGAGGACGTTGGAGACCGCGTCTTCCCACGAGGCGCCGTAGACCGTGATCCCGTCCCCCGCCTCGATGACGAGCCCGGTCAGCGCGACCGTGCCGAGCGCCCACCAGCGCGCCTTCTCCGGGGGCTGCCCCGCGAGACGATAGGCCCAGTCCAGGGCGTGCTGGCCGATGTAGCCGCCGACCATGTGGTTCGCCTTGTCGGCTCCTCCCGTGTAGGTGTCCGAATCGAACCACCCCTCGTTGGCGAAATTGAACGGGACCTTCTTCTCGACCGACCACCAGGTCAGCCATCCTACGACCGGGGTCAGGACGAGGGCCCCCGCCCCGACCGCGAGAGAGCGATTCCGGGCCGTCACGGGATCGAGGGAGACGGGCCGGGCCGGAGGCGCGGCACCGATCCCGGCCGGCATCGCCAGGTCGAGAGCGAGGGGTCCGCCGCCGAAGAACGAGGCCGCGGACCGGCAGGGCCGGGGCGCCTCGGCGGAGCAAAGGCTCATCCCGCTCCCGCCCGCCCGGGCAGGTCCGGCCGCCAGGGTGATCGCGAGAGTGCCGAGGAGGACGAGGCGGCGTCCGGCGATCAGCCCGTGATCCCCTTCTTCTTCGCGGCCTCCCGGACCTTCGTGGACGCCTCGGTCGCTTTCTTCTCGAGGTCGTCCGCGTCCTGCCGGAACCCGAGCGCGATCCCCTCGTCCCCGATCCCGGGGAGGTTGATCCGGACGTTCGCGAGGGCTCCCTCGACCGCGGTCTGGAGCAGGAGGGCCGCGACGAAGACGTCGGACGCGGCGTTCGGATTCCCCTTCTCGGCGACGGCCGGGGCAAACGACAGCGCCCGGCAGGCGAAGGAGGCGGTCTGCATCGGGACCGTGGTCGCCAGGAAGGTGGCGTCGTCGATCGCCTTCTGCCTCGACGCCTTCTGCTCCGGGGTCTCCTTGGGCAGCTTTCTCGCGGCGACGATCGCGTCGTAGGAGCGGGTGTCCTCGTCGACCAGCTCGAGGAGCTTCGTCCGGATGTCGTCGGCGTGAATCGCGACGTTCTCCATCTCCTCCCAGGCGTCCTTGTACTTCTCCTTCCCGACGGTGAGGCGGGCCACCATTCCGAGCAGCGCGGCGCCGGCCGCCCCAGCCGCGGCGGAAGCCGAACCCCCGCCGGGAGCCGGGGCCTCGGAGGCGAGGGCCGACGTGAATCCGGTGACCGAAAGGTCGACGAGCTGGCTCATGGGGGAATCCTCCTGGAGGTCGGGCTCAGTTAAGCCGCACGCCGTCCCGGACGACCAGGGTCCCGGAGGCGACGACGTCCGTCACGACGTTGATCCCGTAATGGTAGACGAGGTGTTCCAGGGAGGGTCCGTCGATCAGGACGACGTCCCCCGACTTTCCCACCTCGAGAGTGCCCCGCGCGTCGGCGACGCCGAGCGACGCCGCGGCGTTCAGCGTCATCGCGGTCAGCGTCTCCTCGACCGTCATCCCCATCCCGAGCGCCGCGAAGAAGGCCACGGCCGGCAGGGACTCGGTGTAGGACGAGCCGGGATTGCAGTCGGTCGCCAGCGCCACGGCGACTCCGGATTCCATCATCTGCCGCGCCGGGGCGTACCGGTTCATCCTGAGGAAGAACGACGTTCCCGGCAGGAGAACCGCCACGACCCCGGCGCGCGCCATGGCCTCGATGCCGTCGGGCCGCACGTAGAGGAGATGGTCGGCCGAGAGCGCCCCGACCTCCGCGGCGAGATTGGCCCCCCCCAGCGGAGTCAGCTCGTCCGCGTGGACCCGCGCCCTGAGGCCGCACCCCGCCCCGGCTTCCAGCATCCGTCGCGACTCGGCGAGGTCGAAGACCCCCGTCTCGCAGAAGACGTCGACGAACGACGCCCCCGCCTCCGCCAGCGCCGGGAGGATCTCGCGGCAGCACTCGTCGACGTAGCGGGCCCGGAGCGCCGCCGAGCCGCGGCGCTCGGGAGGGACCTCGTGTCCCGGCAGCGCCGTCGCGAGGATGCCGACCGGGTGTCCCTCGGCTCCCGAGAAGAGCGCCCGCAGCTGCTTCGTCTCGTTCGCGAGGTCGAGGCCGTAGCCGGTCTTGGCCTCGCAGAACGTCGTGCCGTGCCGGAGCATCCGGTCGAGCCGGGAGCGGACCAGCCTGGCCAGGTCGGCCTCCGATGCCGCGCGCGTCGTGGCGACGGTGGAGACGATCCCGCCCCCCGCCGCGGCGATCTCCGCGTAGGTCCGGCCCTTGAGCCGCTCGTTGAACTCCGATTCCCGTAGGCCCGCCCACGGGAGGTGGGTGTGGGGGTCGACGAACCCGGGGAGCGCGGTCCGCCCCGTCCCGTCCAGGACCCTCTCTCCTGGCGACGGCCGGTCGCCGTACCGGAGGGCGAAATCCTCGTCGGTCCCCACGAACGCGATGCGCCCGCCCTCGATGCGGATGGCGGCGTCCAGGAACCGGCGGAGGCGTCCCTGCTCGCCGCCGGTCCGGGGGCCGACGCCGGTAGGGGTGGCGAGAGAGGCGAGATGCCGGACGGAGAGGACCTCGCTCGCCGGCGGAGCTTCAGAGGCTGTGAAGGAATCTGGAAGGGGCCGCGTTGCTCGCGCCACGGCGTCAGCTTCAAGGCGCCGCGACGCAGGCGATGCGGGGCCATCTCCGAGGAGCGGCAACGCAGAAGATGGCGCCGTGCCGCAGCAACCCTTC